>JANMMT010000203.1:0-33505 GCA_031373545.1 Hyphomicrobiales bacterium | reverse complement strand
ACCCTTCGAGAGCCTCAGGGTGAGGGCATTGTTACGCCTGTGCATTTGAAACACATCTTTTCACCCAAGAGGCCCCCATGGCGACGCTTGTTCTTCAGACAGCCGGATCGGTGATCGGGGGCATGGTGGGCGGTCCGGCGGGGGCGGCCATCGGCAGTGTCATCGGCTCCAGCATCGGTTCGGTGGTGGATCAATCCCTGCTCAGTGCCGGGCAGGGCGGTGGTGGCAGCGGCGGCAGCCGTCGTATGCGCATGGGGCCACGCCTGCGCGATCTCGATGGCATCAGCGCCACGGAGGGGGCGGCCATTCCGCGCCTTTATGGCCGTGCGCGCCTTGGCGGGCAGGTGATCTGGGCCACGCGCTTCGAAGAGGAGGCGGTGTATTCCGCCTCGCGTCCGAGAGGGGGCAAAAGCGCCAGTCGTTCGGCGCGCAGCGGGGCGCAATCACAGGTGTCCTATCGCTACAGCGCCAATGTGGCGATCGGCCTGTGCGCGGGCGAGATCGCCTTTGTGCGCCGGGTCTGGGCTGACGGAAAACTGCTCGACCTCACCACGCTCACCATGCGCGTGCATACAGGCAGCGAGACGCAGAGCGCCGACCCCATCATCATCGCCAAGCAGGGGGCTGCCTCCGCGCCAGCCTATCGCGGACTGGCCTATGTGGTGTTCGAGAAGCTGCCGCTGGAGGCCTATGGCAACCGCCTGCCGCAGTTCACGTTCGAGGTGGTGCGCCCGGTGCACGGGCTCTGCCGCCGCATCCGCGCCATCAATCTCATTCCCGGCGCGGGCGAGCATGTCTATGAGCCCGGCGCAGTGTCAGCTTCTGGTGGTCTTGGCCGATCCACTTTGCCCAACCGCAGCCAGATGACCCACGCGAGCGATTGGCACGCCTCGCTCGATGCCTTGCAGGCGCTGGCCCCCAACCTCAAACACGTGGCGCTGGTGCTGGCCTGGTTCGGCAATGATTTGCGCGCGGGCCAATGCACCATTCGCCCGCTGACGGAGCCGGGCGCGCTGGATGGCTACCCCTTCAACTGGGCGGTGGCGGGGTTGACCCGTGCCACGGCAGGGGTTGTGTCCGCGCCCGATGGCAAGGCGGCTTACGGTGGCACGCCATCAGACGCCGGTGTGATGCGCGCGATCCGCGATCTGAAGGCGCGGGGTCTCAATGTCACGCTCTACCCCTTCGTGATGATGGATATTGCGCCGGGCAACACCCGCGCCGACCCCTGGACGGGCGGCGCCGCGCAACCGGCCTATCCATGGCGCGGGCGCATCACCTGCGATCCCGCGCCCGGTCGCCCCGGCACGGTGGAAGGCAGCGCCAGCGCCGACAGCCAGGTGGCAACGTTGTTTGGCACCTGCACGGCGGCGCAGTACGGCACGGGCACGGATACCGTGACCTACACCGGCCCCGCCGAATGGAGCTTGCGGCGGCTGGTGCTGCACTGCGCGGCACTCGGCAAGGCGGCGGGCGGGGTCGATGCCATCGCGCTGGCGTCCGAGTTCGTGGCGCTCACAAAGGTGCGCGGCGCAGGCGCGATCAACCCGGCTGTCGCGGGGCTCAAAGCCCTGGCCGCCGAAGTGCGCGCGCTTGTGGGGCCAGGCACCAAGCTTACCTACGGCGCGGACTGGAGCGAATACGGCGCAGAGGTGCGCAGCGGCGGCGCGGATGTGCGCTTTCCGCTGGACCCGCTCTGGGCGGACCCCAACATCGATGCGGTGGGTCTGGACTGGTATCCACCCGTGACGGACTGGCGCGATGGCCTGGCGCATCTGGATGCCACCCTCTTCGACGGCCCGCAGGACGAAGCGCTCTTTGCCGCGCGCGTGGCAGGCGGCGAAGCCTTCGACTGGTACTACGCCGACGATGCGGGGCGGGCCGCGCAAACGCGCCTGCCGATCACCGACGGTGCCTTCGCCAAGCCCTGGACCTTCCGCGCCAAAGATCTGGTGGGCTGGTGGTCGAGCAGCCACCGCCCGCGCAGCGGCGGGGCCGAGCAAGCCGCCACAGCCTGGCTGCCGGGCATGAAGCCGATCTGGCTCTTGGAGGTGGGATGCCCTGCCGTCGACCGGGGCGCGAACCAGCCCCATGTGTTTCCTGATCCGAAATCCTCGGAAAACGCTCTGCCCGCGTTCTCGCGTGGCGGACGCGATGATCTGGTGCAGGCGCGGCACCTGACGGCCACGCTCGACCGTTTCGATCCGCTCAGCACTGGCTTTGTGGCCGCGCAAAACCCGGTGGCCACGAGCTACACCGGGCGGATGCTCGACAGCGAGCGCGTGTACCTCTGGACATGGGACGCCCGGCCCTTTCCGGCCTTTCCGCAGGCCACCAACCGCTGGGCTGACGCGGCCAATTACGAATCCGGCCATTGGCTTAACGGGCGGCTGGAAGGCCTGCCAGTGGATGATCTGATCGAGGCCATGCTGGCGGACCGTGGGCAGGCGGGGTTGTTCACGCGCGGGGCGGAGGGCTTCATCGAGGGCTATGTGCTCGACCGCCCCATGGCGCTGCGCGCGGCCATCGAACCCCTCGCCAACCTCTTCGGATTTGATCTGCGCGCCGCGCGCTGCAAGCTGACGGCCATCCGGCGTGGTGCGCGCGCCGTGCGGGCGTTGAGCGCTGATGATGTGGCGGTTGTGGGCGAGCGCAGCCGCGCCAGCCGCACCCGTGCGCAGGCCAGCGAATTGCCCGCCAGCTTGTCATTGGCCAGTGTGGACCCGGAGATCGACTACCGCCAATCCGTGGTGCGGGCGGTGGTAAGCGATCCGGCCACGCAGCGCGCGGCAGCGGTTGAAACGGGAGCCGTGCTGCGGCGCCCGCTGGCGCATCACCGGGCCAGCGTGATGTTGCAGGAGGCGCGCGCGGCGCGTGAAACGCTGGAGCTGGATCTCGCCCCCAGCGCCATCGCGCTGGAGCCCGGCGATACGGTGGCTTTCGAGGGCAGGAACTTCCGCATCCGCCGCATCACGGATGGGCGCGCGCGGCGTCTCTCGGCGGTCGCCATTGAACCCACGGGGTATCTGGGCGCGCCGCCGCCCGTCTTGCCCCGCAGCCGCGACGCCGCGCGCTTTTCCGGCCCGCCGCTGGTGACCGTGATCGACTGGCCCTTGGCGGAGGGCGGAGAGGATGTGCTTCAGCGCCTCGGCGTGACGGCGGACCCCTGGCCGGGAGCCTTCACGCTCTGGCGCGCGGTGGACGGCGCTGCAACCTCTTTCGCGCCTGTGGAGCGCCTCGCCACCAGCACCATCGTGGCCAAAACCCTGACGGCGTTGCCCGCTGGGCCTCTCTGGCGCACCGACCGCGCCGCAGTGCTGGATGTGGAACTCTCCCATGGCGCGCTGCAATCGCTGGGCATTGAGGCCATGCTGGCGGGCGGCAATCTGATTGCCATTGAACTGGCCGGGCAGGGCTGGGAGGTGCTGGCCTTCCAGAGCGCCACGCTGATCGCACCGCGCACCTGGCGGCTCACGGGTTTCGTACGTGGTCTTGGCGGATCGGAGCCTCTGGCCGCGCTCGTCAAACCCATCGGTGCGCGCGGTGTGATTCTGGATCAATCACTGGTGGCACTTGCAAGCGGGGCGAGCCAGCTTGGCCTGGCGGGTCGTTACCGGGTCGCTCCCGAGGGGCGCGATCAGGCCGATGCCTTCGCGGTCGCCTTTGATGCCACGCCGCCTGCAACGGCCCTGCTGCCCCTGTCCCCCGTGCGGCTGCGCGCCCGGCGCGAGGCGGGCGGTATGCGCCTCACATGGCTGCGCCGCACGCGCAGCGGCGGCGACAGCTGGGAACTGGCGGAGGTGCCGCTCGGTGAAGCGCTGGAAGCTTACCGCGTGGACATCCTCAGCGGAGGGGTGCTCAAGCGGCGGCTGGAGGTAAATGCGTCCACCGCATTCTATGCCAGCGCGGATGAACTGGCGGATTTTGGCAGCGCACAAACGGCACTCACGCTGCGCATCCAGCAGATCAGCCAGGCCGCCGGGCCGGGCTTGGCCGCGCAGGAGATTGTGGCCGTGGGGTAACACCCGCAGTGCAACGGGGTTGGGATGCTCCGCGTGGCCTTGACCGGGTGGCACGCAGCCTGCATCGCGCTGGGTCTGATTACGATTTGGAACCCCTTTGCGCACATTCCTCGCCATCCCTGCCAAAATCGCCGAGCTGTTGATGCTGGGCCTGATCGGTCTGGCCTTCGGGCTGCTGCGCCTGCTGGGAGCCGAGCGCGCCTCGAATCTGGGGGCTGCGGTCATGCGCACGGTGGGGCCATGGCTGCCGCCGCACCGCACGGCACTCACCAACATCCGCGCTGCGTTCCCCGGCATGGCGGAGGATGAGGTGAAGCGCATAGCGCGCGGGGCCTGGGAGAATCTCGGCCGCACGGGCGCAGAATACGCGCATCTGGGCACGCTGTTTGATTTCGACGATGCCAAGCCCGAAGCCGGGCGCACCGAGGTGGAAGGGATCGAACATTTCATCACGCTCAGGGATGACGATAAGCCCGGCCTGATCTTCTCGGCGCATCTGGGCAACTGGGAATTGCCCGCGATCTGCGCGGCCACCTATGGCCTTGCCGCGACGGCGGTGTACCGCGCGCCCAACAACGCGGCGGCGCGGCGCATCATCCACCGCATCCGCAGCGGCACCATGGGCGGGCTGGCGGCGGCCGGACCGGGCGCCTCCTTCGCCATGCGCGAGGTGCTGGAGCGGGGCGGCCATCTGGGCATGCTGATCGACCAGCATTTCACAAGGGGCGTGCCGGTGGATTTTCTGGGCCGCACGGCCATGACCAACCCCATTCTGGGCAAGTTTGCAAAGTATTTCGATTGTCCCGTGCACGGCGTGCGGGTCGTCCGCTTGCCGGGCTATCGTTTCAGGTTGCAGCTCACGCCGCCACTGGAGCTGCCGCGCGATGCCAATGGAGTCGTCGATGTGGCTGGGGCCATGCAGGTGATGAGCCGCGTCGTGGAGGATTGGGTGCGCGAGCACCCCGAGCAATGGTTATGGATGCACCGGCGCTGGCGCGCGCCTCTCAAACCTGTGGTTGGCTCCCCTGCTCAACAGAATGTGACTTCCCAGTGACGCGTCTTTGCGTGTTCTAAAGGAACAAAACGCATAATGCTGGATCCATGAGACCTTTTATCACCCTGTGCCTTGCCCTGATCGCTGCGCCCGCGCTGGCACAGCAGTCTGCGCCGGCTAAACCAGCGCCGGTTAAAACGCGCGCCGTGGTCGAGTTGTTCACGAGCCAGGGATGCTCCTCATGCCCGCCGGCGGACAAGCTGATGGGGGAACTGGCGAAGGATCCGTCGCTGATCATCCTGACGCTGCCTGTGGATTACTGGGATTATCTTGGCTGGCGCGACACATTGGCCAACCCGGCGTTCTCGGCCCGCCAGCGCGGATACTCCTGGGTGCGGGGAGACCGGCAGGTCTACACCCCGCAGGCCGTGATCAATGGCGAGACGCATGTGGTCGGGTCCGCGCGTGCTGCCATCGACAGCGGCATCGCAGCTTCCACGAAAAATGCGGCGGTGCTGGGCACCGAGGTCGTGATTGCGCCCTCCGCAACAGGTTATCAGGTCAGCCTTTCGGCCACGGCGGGGGCGAGTGGCCATGTCTGGGTGTTGCCCATCGTCAGCCAGCGCGATGTGCAGATCGGCCGGGGCGAGAACACGGGCCGTGCCATCACCTATGTGAACGTGGTGCGCGGCGTGACCCGGATTGGGGGCTGGAATGGCGATTCGGCTGTTCTGGACATTCCCGCCTCGGCTGTCACGGCCGATGCGGACGGTCTCATCGTGCTGGTGCAGGAAGGATCCGAGAAGAAACCCTTTCGCATCCTGGGTGCCGGGCGCTGGCTGAAAGCGGGCAGTTAGGCCAGCCCCTTGGCCTTGAAGATATCCACAACGATAGGGCGCAGCCGCTCGCGGATGGCGAGGCGGCCATCGGCAGCCAGGTGTGGGCGCGCTTCTATACTGAGCGCGCGCGCGGCGGTGGCCATTGTGGCATCAGAATAAACCGCGTGGATGGCGGCTTGGATGTGCGCCACAGTCCAGTCCTGCGGCATCAGCACCCGCGCCGCATCGCGCTCGGCCACCCGGCGCCCGTTGTTCAACTGCTCCACCTGCTGCGGCAATGTCAGTTGCGGCAAGCCCGCAGCCAAGCCAAGGCAGGTGGTGCCGTGCATGCCGTAATGCACCATCATGCGGCTGCGGCGGATGATGTCTTCGACGGGAACGGCACGTGGTTCCACCTTAACGCCGCCGTTGGAGAGCCGCTGCGCTTCCTCCGCCTCAAGGCCGGGAATGAACGCCCGCACGGGCAGGCCCAGATCGCATAAGGCCTTGTTGAGGCACGCCGGTTGCGCCGCAACATCGGAGAAATAGACGAACACCTCGTCGCCGGCGTCTGCGAGGCCGTCGCCTAAATCAACGACGGGGGGCACATAAGGCCGTGTCCGTAGGCCGCGGTAGGGATCGAGGAGATCAATCGTGCGCACGATCTTGTCGGCGCAAGCATAGATTTCCGGAAAGGTTTGCAGTGCGGGCACACCAAGAGGCTCCAGAATGGCATTGACGTTGGCGGTGAGGTCGCGCTCGTCGTAGAGCAGCTGGCCGTTCTCAGGCATGAACAAAGGAAATGCCTTGAGCTCATCCGGCGGCACGCTGTGGCCGGGGCCGATGGCCACGGCGGGTATGCCCAGGCTGCGGGCGGCCAGCAGCGCGCCGGGGGCGCATTCGCCCACCACAAGATCGTAGCCGTCGCTGGCGATGAGGTCACGCCACCACAGGATGTGGTCTTTCAGAAAGTCGGGCCGGGCAAAACCAAGATCGCCGAGATATTCGCCCCAGGTCGCGGTGATGACGGCATCCGGCCCGCTGCGGCGGGAGGTGTCGCAGTCGAGGCCGGAGGCTTGATACACCTCGTGGCAGCAAGCGCTCAGCTCATCCTCGTGGTTCAGCTGGGCCAGTGCCGCCTCAAACGCAAACGCCATCCCAAGTGCTTCGGCCACAGATTTCAGCGTAACAATGTGGCCCCGCCCACTGCCAAACTCGTTGGCCAGAAGGATGCGGATCATTCTTCCTGTTCTAGCAATAACCTGGTGGGGAGGCAGAGTGACGGCGAGCAACGGAAGCATTGCGCCGGGGGTGCCGGGGGAGCAGAACGCGCCTGAAGAATACGCCCCTTGTTGCCACCCCCGCCCGCATTGGCGCGGTTGCCCGATGTCACGAGATCATCGAACAGCCGGTTGGCCGGGTCATCCTCGCGGTGACGGCGGATGAGTGTTTTGTCCTTCTGGCCGAAGTAGATGGTCAGGCCGCCCAGAACCGCGCGGTTGTCCCGCTCGCCGATGCGGGCTTCGGCAAACAGGGCCGCAGCCATGCCATTGCCCAGGCCGACCATGTATTCGGTGCCCAGCGCCGCCGCGTGCTGGCCGCCCACATAGCGGTGACCAACCGAGAGCTTCCAGTTGTCGGTGGGGTACCACGCGAGGTCGATCTTGTCGAAGACGCGGCTTCTGGTTCCGTAGGTATCGAACACGTTGAAATTGCCCTGCTGGCCCACAAACACCTGATTGCGGTTTCCACCTTCAAAGCCCACCACGCCCGAGAGCGTGAAGCGGCCCATGTAGGCTTCAGCCTCGACACCCAGCTTGTAGTTGGTCAGCCCGCCAAACGAGTTGTTGCGGATGGCCGAGCCATAAAGGCCCACCAGGCCCTGGTTGGGATCGCGCCAGAACAGATGCGCGCCTGCGCCGCCCAAAAAGGCGCTGCGGCGGCTGGCCGCCAGGCCATCGAGCTGGAAACCGAAGGATTGGCCCAGCGGGATCGACACAGAGCCCATGGTCCCGAAGATGCTGGTCTGGCGGTTGAGATTGCCCGGCGCGGTGAAAAACTCGCGGCGCTCCACCTCGCTCCAGCCCCCAAAGCCGGAAATCTTCCCGTTGAATCCATCCACCGCTGGCAGCAGTGCGAAGGTGGGGAGCGTCGGGCTGGTCGTACGTGGCAGGTCGGCTGCCATTGCTGCGCCCGCTGACATGGCAAAAATCGAACACGAGGCCAAAAGGCCTTTCAAACACATACGCATCCCCAGCACCCCAAAAGTTAACAATTGATAAAATTTGAATACACCTTGTGGGGACCCATGCAAGGCACAAGGGGCATCAAGCTTAATGGGCGCCATGATCAAAGCCACATCTGTGGCGCAAGTGCCACAGGTGCGTCGTGCAAATTCGGAATTGATTAGTATCTTTACCGAAGCTCGCCGCAGAATCGCTGGATGCGGCGGCAGGCCTCCTCCAGCTTCTCGTCACTCGTGGCGTAGGAGATGCGGAAGTTGGGGCCAAGGCCAAAGGATGAGCCGTGGACCGCCGCAACGCCTTCCTGCTCCAGCAGCGCCAGCACGAGATCCTCGTCGGTTTTGAGCACTTTGCCTGATGGCGTCGTCTTGCCCATCAGCGCCGAGCAATCGGGATAAACGTAGAACGCGCCCTCCGGCACGGGGCACTTGAGGCCGCGCGTCTGGTTCAGCATGGACACCACCAGATCGCGCCGCCGCTCGAAGGCCTTGCGGAACACGGGAAGGTGCGCCTGCGTGCCGTTCAGCGCTTCCACGGCCGCCCACTGCGAGATGGCGGAGGTGCCGGACGTTTGCTGCCCCTGCACATTCTCCATGGCGTTGATGAGGTGCTGCGGCCCGCCGGCGTAGCCAATGCGCCAGCCCGTCATGGCGTAGGATTTCGACACGCCGTTCATGGTCAGCGTGCGCTCATAGAGCTTGGGCTCCACCTCGGCGGGCGTGCAGAACTTGAACTCGCCGTAGACGAGGTGCTCGTACATGTCGTCGGTCAGCACCCAGACATGGGGGTGCTTGAGCAGCACATCGGTGATCGCCTTCATTTCATCCCAGCTGTAGGCCGCGCCGGATGGGTTCGACGGCGAGTTGAGCAGCACCCACTTGGTCTGGGGCGTGATGGCCTTGTCGAGATCGGCCGCCTGCAACTTGAATTGCTGTTCCAGCGTGGTTTCTACGAAGGTAGGCGTGCCACCGCACATGAGCACCATGTCGGGGTAGCTCACCCAGTAAGGCGTGGGGATGACCACCTCGTCGCCCGGGTTGAGCGTGGCGAGAAAGGCGTTGAAGATGACATGCTTGCCGCCGGTCCCCACGATGATCTGGCTCGGCTTGTAGTCGAGGTTGTTCTCGCGCTTGAACTTGGCTGCGATGGCCGCGCGCAATTCGGGAATGCCAGCGACGGGCGTGTATTTGGTCTCGCCCCGGCGAATGGCGGCGATGGCCGCATCCTTGATGTTGTCGGGTGTGTCGAAATCAGGCTCGCCGACGGAAAGCGAGATCACATCCCGGCCCGTGGCTTTGAGATCACGCGCCTTCTGCGTCAGCGCAATGGTGGCGGATGGCTTGATGCGGGACAGTACGTCGGCGATGAAAGCCATGGGGAACACTCCGGCTGGGCTGAGCGCATGCCAGCACGGAGCTTTCCCTAAAGCATCAGCCAATTCAGCGGCAAGTTGAAATCGATGATCACACCCATCAAGTTGTCGGCGGGTGTGCCACTTCATCCCCTCAATTGCGGATCGTGATCGTTCCGGTCGTCTCGGGAGCGTTGCCGCTCGACGCCATTTCTTCGGTATGGATCGTGTGCGTCCAGTTCAGGGCAAACCCGGCTGTCAGCCCCGCGATGATCACGAGAGGCGCGAGCATCATCAGGGGAATGTGGGTTAGGGACTTGCCCATCTGGACACGGTGGTCGTGAATTCGGCGCAAATTGCCCCGGCGGACCAAACCGAATGCCGGGCGGGCGCGAATGCCAATGCTTGCGGGCATGTCATATCCTCCAATGAATGGAACACCAATGCCCGCCAGAATGGGTCATAAGCGTGACCAAACACGCGCGGATATTCATTCAAATTGTTTCGATCGATCACAAATGCGCGATGACATGCGTGACCGCGTGCGCCAGTTCTGCCATGTTGCGCACCATCCGACACCTCACCTTTGCCCTATTGGGTGTGCTTGGCCTCAGCGCCATCATCTTCATGGCGACGAGCAAGGAGGAATCCATGCTGGCTGCGACCTATGAATTGGTGTTCGGCTCGCCGGATCAGGGCGCGATCGAATTCGAGACCTTCACGCGTGGAAACGCACCCAACACGGCGCTCGCATGCCCGCCGGGATTGTGCACGCGTGCAAAGGCCGATTTCGCGCCGCCGGTCTATCCGGTGTCGGAGGATCGACTGCGTGCGCTGGTCACTGCGCGCATTCTGGCGGAGCCCGATGTGATTCCCGTCTTCCGCCACGCCTCACCGGGGTTGCCGACGCAGGACCGTTACGTGCAGCGCACGCCGCTCATGCGCTTTCCCGACACGATCAACATTCGTTTCATTCCGTTGACCGAAACCACCTCGACGCTGGCGATCTTCTCGCGCAGCCAGATCGGCTACAATGATATGGGCGTCAATCTGGCGCGCATCCGCCGGTGGATCGACGTGACCATTCAACCGTAACGGATTTTCATCGCCAGGATCGTGCCGACCAGCACCAGCGTCACGATGTTGGCGCCGATGAGGGGCCAGGACATGAGCAGGATGCCGTAGACCAGCCACAGGAAAATGCCGATGAACAGCATGACCTGCGCGGGAAGGGAGATGTCGCGGGTCTGGCGCGTGCGCAGGGTCTTCAGCGCCTGCGGCAGCCACGAAATGGTCGTGAGCAGGGCCGCGATGGAGCCGATGATCTCGGTGCCGAAGGGGGAAATCAGGGTGCTGGTCATGCCCGCTTCTAACGCGCGGAGCGTGAGTCGTCTTCCCGTCAATGGCGCGCAGCGAAACCATAATCTGCGAGAGGCTTTGCGCCGGGCCTCAAGCTCACCTATCTTCTGCACATCCAACACGAGGTGAGTTCTGACATGAGTGCCGAAGCACCCAGAGATGTCGCAATCAGCGCGGAAGAGCGCAACCGCGCCGCAATCGCGCTGGCGGAAGCCATGGGCCGTGCCCGCGAGCAGTTGACCGTGCGTGACACCATGCGCACCGATGCGCGCGTGAATGCCCAGCAGCGGCTGGAGATGCTGCGCCTGAAATTGGCGCCCGTGTTCGACGCGATTCCGCGTGATGCCGAGCAGTTCAATCTCGGTGTGGTCACGGCGGAAAAGCCGCGTCTGTACATCGACATCATTGGTTATGTGGAGATGACCTCGCATCTCAAAGGGTACCGCCTGATGCAGGAGACGCGCCGCGGCATCCAGGCCATCGCCGAAAGCAGCGACGAAGCCGGCATCATGGCCACGGTCACCGATTATATCGCCCGCCGGCTCGTCGACCGCGAGCGCGCCCTGGCCGGCGCTTCGCCGGTACCACCCCTCACATCCGTCGCACCGGCGCAGGCCAACGCATCTGTGGCTGCCCCGGCGATGCCCGTAACAACTGGCACAACCCCAGCCGGCACAAGCCCAGCCGGCATTGTGGCGACAGCCAGGGAAGCGCTCGTCACGGCGCCGGTGGTCGTCGACGAGACCACACGCGCCACGCCGGTCATCCAGGCCGCCACACAGGCGGCCGAACAGGTGAAGCTGCGGGCGGCCGGACTGATGGAATCGGCGCGCCAAGCCATGAGTGCACCGCCCGAGGCCTCCCGGCCTGACTTGGCCGAAGCCGCGCCTGCCGCACCCCCGTCCGGTTCATGGCGCGCGGGAACGCCCGTTGCCGCGGCAACTGTCGCCGCCGCCACAGGGGCCGCACTGTCCGCCCGTTCCAACGGCAGCGGAGGCTGGGTCTGGGCACTGCTCTCGCTGTTCATTGGCATTGGGATTGGTGCCGCGCTGCTGTATTTTTATGCCGCGAGTCTGGGTCGCCCGTAAGGACCTGCAGCCCGCTTCAAGGCCTTTGCATCCGTGCCCACTGGCGTTAAACCGGAGGCATGACTGACCGTTTGAAGATCGCGCTTGGACAACTCAACCCCCTCGTGGGTGATGTAGCGGGCAATCTGGACAAGGCTCGCGCTGCCCGCGCCCAGGCCATGCGCATGGGTGCGGACATACTCGTGCTGACCGAATTGTTCATCGCCGCCTACCCCCCGGAAGATCTGATTCTGAAGCCGGCGTTTCTGGATGCATGCCGTGCAGCGATCGACACACTGGCACGCGAAACCGCCGATGGCGGCCCAGCCATCATCATCGGCACACCCTGGTATGTCGGAGCGCGCAAACCCGGCGACCGCGATGCGCAGAAGGATGCGCTGGAGGTCTATAACGCGGTCTGCGTGCTGCAGCACGGGCGCATCGCCGCCGTGCGCTTCAAGCATGATCTGCCCAATTATGGCGTGTTCGATGAAAAGCGCATCTTCGATGCGGGCCCCATGCCGGGTTCGGTTGCCATCAACGGCGTGCGCATCGGCATCCCGATCTGCGAGGATATCTGGGGCGAGGATGTGGTGGAATGCCTGGCCGAAACAGGGTCGGAAATCCTCATCGTGCCCAATGGCTCGCCCTACCGGCGCGGGCGGCTGCTGGAACGCCTCAACACCATCGTTGCGCGTGTGACAGAGAGCGGCCTGCCGCTGATCTATGTCAACCAGGTGGGCGGGCAGGATGAGCTCGTGTTCGACGGCGGTTCGCTTGGCCTCAACGCGGATCGCAGCCTGGCTTTCCAGCTGCCCGCTTTCACCGAGGCTATCGCGCTCACCGAGTGGGTGCGTCAGGGTGCCACCTGGGTCTGCCATGACGGGCCGGTTACGCCGGTCGAGGATGGCGACGAGGCCGATTACGAGGCCTGCATGCTGGGCCTGCGCGATTATGTGGAGAAGAACCGCTTTCCCGGCGTGGTGCTTGGCCTGTCGGGCGGCATCGATTCGGCGATCTGCGCCGCCATGGCGGTGGATGCGCTGGGGGCGGACCGCGTGCACTGCATCATGCTGCCTTATCGCTACACCGCGCCCGACAGCCTGAACGACGCGGCGGATTGCGCCAAGGCGCTCGGCTGCCGCTACGACATCGTGCCCATCAGCTCAGCGGTGGAGGGGCTGGAGGCTACACTGAGCGGCTTGTTTGCCGGGTGCGCGCCGGACATCACGGAGGAAAACATCCAGAGCCGGGCGCGCGGCACGTTGCTGATGTCCATCTCCAACAAGTTCGGTCCGATGGTGGTGACCACGGGCAACAAGAGCGAAATGTCCGTGGGTTACGCCACCCTCTACGGCGACATGAACGGCGGCTTCAACCCGATCAAGGACCTTTACAAGATGGAGGTGTTCCGCCTCTGCGCCCTGCGCAACCGCTGGAAGCCCGCTTCCGCATTGGGGCCGGACGGCGTGGTGATTCCGCCAAACATCATCTCCAAGCCCCCTTCGGCGGAGCTGCGCGACAACCAGAAGGATCAGGATTCGCTCCCGCCCTATGACATCCTCGATGCCATTCTGGAACGCTTGGTCGAGAAGGAGGAGCGCATCGCCGACATCATCGCGGCGGGTTATGATTCTGACACCGTGCGCAAGATCGAGCGCCTGCTCATGATTGCCGAATACAAGCGCCGCCAATCGGCACCGGGCGTCAAGGTCACGACCCGCGCTTTTGGCCGCGAACGGCGCTACCCCATCGTCAATCGCTTCCGTGATCCGGGCACAGGGCCTTACGCGGTCGACACGCGAATCGCGCCCGAGGTGGTGAAAGCCAATACGGATGTCGTGGATTTCTGACCTTCTCAGATGATCGCGCGGCCTGTAGAGGAGGGGACCAACCCCCAGCAAAGCAGGCCAGCCATGCGTCCCTCCAAGCGCGCCAACGACCAGATGCGCAAGGTCTCCCTCGAGCGCGCCGTGGCGCGTTATGCTGAAGGCTCGTGCCTCGTGAAGTTCGGTGAAACGCATGTGCTGTGCACGGCTTCGGTGGAAGAAAAGCCCCCGGCCTGGCTGCGCGGCAAGGGCTCGGGCTGGGTGACGGCGGAATATTCCATGCTGCCGCGCGCGACCCATGAGCGGACGCGCCGCGAATCGACCTCGGGCAAGCAATCGGGCCGCACGCAGGAAATCCAGCGTCTCATCGGGCGATCGCTGCGCGCTGTGGTGGATCTGAAAGCGCTGGGGGAACGGCAGATCACGGTGGACTGCGATGTGTTGCAGGCCGATGGCGGCACGCGCACGGCCTCCATCACCGGCGCCTGGATTGCGCTCCACGATGCCATCGCCTGGATGAAGGCGCGCAGCATGGTGCAGGACGGCGTGCTGAAGGATCACATCGCGGCGGTGTCCTGCGGCATCTCCAACGGCACGCCCGTGCTGGATCTCGATTACATCGAGGATTCCGCCTGCGAGACCGACGCCAATTTCGTCATGACCGGCAAGGGGGGAATCGTCGAAGTGCAGGGCACCGCCGAGGGCGCGCCGTTTTCTGAGGCCGAACTGGTCGAACTGCTGCGCCTGGCCCGCAAGGGAATCGGCGAACTTGTGGATCTGCAGAAGCTCTCCGTGATGTGAGTTCACAAGGCTTTGGCCTGTGCGCATGCGTTCATCAGCGTTGTGGATATGCGCCTAATGGTTTAGGAAAGCGCACCATTGGTCAGCAGGGGTGCGAGGCTGGTCCCGTCGAAAGGTCCGGTCTTGTGTTCCTTACGCGCAGACTGACCGTATCCGATCGTTCTCCAGCAGATGGGCCATGTTCATGAAGAGCCGCCGCCGCATTTACGAAGGCAAGGCCAAGGTGCTGTACGAAGGCCCAGAGCCCGGTACCCTGATCCAGCATTTCAAGGACGATGCCACCGCCTTCAATGCCCAGAAACATGAAGTGATCGACGGCAAAGGCGTGCTGAACAACCGCATCTCCGAGTATATCTTCACCAATCTCAATGCCATTGGCGTGCCCACGCATTTCATCAAGCGGCTGAACATGCGCGAGCAGTTGATCCGCGAGGTCGAGATCATCCCGCTGGAGGTGGTGGTGCGCAATGTCGCTGCCGGGTCTCTTTCCACCCGCCTGGGTCTGGAGGAGGGCACGCAGCTCCCCCGCTCGATCATCGAATTCTACTACAAGAAGGATGAGCTCAACGATCCGATGGTCACCGAAGAGCACATCACGGCTTTCGGCTGGGCCAACCCGCAGGAGATCGACGACATCATGGCGCTGGCCATCCGCGTCAATGATTTCCTCACGGGGCTGTTTCTGGGTGTCGGCATCCGCCTTGTCGATTTCAAGATGGAATGCGGGCGCCTGTTCGAGGGCGACATGATGCGCATCATCGTTGCCGACGAGATCAGCCCGGACAGTTGCCGCCTCTGGGACATCAAATCCAACGACAAGATGGACAAGGACCGCTTCCGCAAGGATCTGGGCGGTTTGATCGAGGCTTATTCCGAAGTCGCGCGCCGCCTGGGCATCATCGCGGAGGGCGAGAAGGCCCCGCAGGCCGGGCCGCGTCTGGTCAAGTGATGTTTGTTTGATATTTCAATCTGTCATATTGACAAGTATGAAATAACGGACTTATGTGGTTAACCGAACAGGAAAGGTTTCCACATGGGTCCGTTGATTGGTCTGGCTGTGATTGGCGCGAAGGGTCTGCTTTCTGCGGCCACCCAAAAAGAGTCGGCATATGGCAACAGCGACTTCTTCTCCAAGTTCGCTGACAGCGTGAAGAATCAGACCGTCGACAAGGATGGCGACGGCAACGTGAGCTTCGCCAATGTCATCGAAGGCGGTCTGACCGTGGCTTCGGGCATGGGCTTTATTCCGGGCGGAGCGATACCTGGAATGGACATCGCCGGAAGCGGGGGCGGTTCGCTGCTTTCCGGTGGCGGCATTGAGCAGAGCATTATCGGCGGCCTCCTGAAATAAAGTCTGCCGGGCTGTTGCTTGGATACCAATAAACGACCGCGGTCGTTTGACCCCAGGCGAATCTGATTGGCGCCACCAGCCGATGGACAGCCGCTGAAGCATGGCGTATCGCTGCCGCCACTGCGGGAGTAGTTCAGTGGTAGAACGACAGCTTCCCAAGCTGTATGTCGAGGGTTCGATTCCCTTCTCCCGCTCCAACAACATGCGTTACTCCTGACCTCTTGCTTGCCTGTGGGCAGGCGCATGAGGTGTGCAACCTTGTCGCACTCGGTCTTGTGATCCCGATCACGGCGCGGCAAACAGGTGCCCCTTGGCAATCCTGAGACCCACCAGTTCGCCGCAGGACGGTGCGATGTCCCCCCTGACGTCCACATCAAGCCGCCGGGCAAGTCCACGGACCGCGACTTCGGCCCGCCACACCGCCGCATGCCGGCGCACGAACGCCACGACACCGGCCAAGGGTGAGGCCTGGGGGTGGTCGAGTTTCAGGTGATGGGGGCGCACATAGAGTGCGGCAGGCCCGGTGAGGTTGGTCTCGCTCGCCGCATAGACGGATTTGCCGCCGAGCCACGCTTGTCCATGGTGCACGTCAACCGGCAGTTGGTTGGTCTCGCCCAGAAACCCGCAGACAAACGCCGTTGCAGGATGATCGTAGACGCTTTCGGGCGTGCCAACCTGTTCAAGCTCGCCCTGGTGCAGGATTGCGACGCGGTCGGCAAGTTCCAGCGCCTCTTCCTGATCATGCGTGACGAAGACGGTGGTATGTCCGGTCCGGCCATGAACCTCGCGCAGCCACGCACGCAAGTCCTTGCGCACCTTGGCATCGAGTGCGCCGAAGGGCTCGTCGAGCAGGAGCACGCGCGGCTCGATGGCCAATGCGCGTGCCAGCGCCACCCGTTGCCGCTGCCCGCCTGAGAGCTGGCTGGGATAGCGCTTCTCCAAGCCGTGCAGTTGCACGAGTTCGAGCAGGTCGCGCACGCGCCTGTCGATTTCCGCAGCGCCGGGTCGGCTCGCGCGGGGCCGCGCCTTGAGGCCGAAGGCGATGTTGCCGGCCACGGTCAGATGGCGAAACAGCGCGTAACTCTGGAAGACCATGCCGATGCGCCGGTCGCGCAGGGAGAGCGCATCCCCATCCACACCATCGAACAGGATGCGGCCGCCATCCACATGGTCGAGTCCCGCAATGGTCCGCAGCAAAGTCGTCTTGCCCGAACCCGATGGACCCAGCAGCGCGACAAGTTCGCCAGGCTGGATCGAGATTGACACGCCCTTGAGCGCCGCAAAGCCGCCGAACTGGCGGGCGACCCTCTCGATTTCGAGTGATACGGACATGGACGGCTCTCCGGTTGGGCAAATCAATGGCGGCGTGTCGCGGCGATTTCATCCGCGTAGCGCCATTCGAGAAACGTCTTGAGGGCCAGCGTCATGAGTGCGAGCAGCGCCAGCAGGGATGCCACCGCGAAGGCTGCGACACTCATGTATTCGTTGTAGAGGATCTCCACCTGTAGCGGCATGGTCGTGGTCAACCCCCGAATCTTGCCCGACACCACAGCGACGGCACCAAATTCGCCCATGGCGCGGGCATTGCAGAGCAGCACGCCATAAAGCAGGCTCCATTTGATGTTGGGCAAGGTGACGACAAGAAATGTGCGCCAAGGCGATGCGCCCAATGTCAGCGCGGCCTCCTCGTCGGCATTGCCGAGCGATTGCATGTGGGGCACGAGTTCACGCGCGATGTAGGGGAACGTCACGAAGAGTGTCGCCAGCACGATGCCGGGCAGGGCAAAGATGATCTCGACGCCTTGCGCTTTCAGCCACGGGCCGAAGTAACCCTGCGCACCAAAGAGGAGGACGTAGACAAGCCCCGCAATCACCGGAGACACGGAGAACGGCAGATCCACGAGGCTGACAAGCAGGCTCTTGCCTCGAAACTCGTGCTTGGCGATGGCCACCGCGCCCGCAAGGCCAACCACGATGTTGATCGGCACTGCAATCGCGGCCACCAGAAGTGTGAGGCGGATCGCGGCGAGGGAATCGGGATCGCTGAGGCTTGCCAGATAAGCGGACCAGCCGCGCGCGAATGCCTCCATGAAGATCACCGCAAGGGGGAGGGCGAGAAACAACCCCAGGAAGCCGAGCGCAACCGCAACCAGGGCAAGGCGCGCGAGCCCCCTTGCTGTGCGTTGACCACGCGGGCGCGACAGGGTTGAGGCAGCGCTGGCGGCATGGGCGATCGTCGCGTCAGACATGGCCGAGCCTCCGCCGCAGAACGGATTGGAGGATGTTCAGCGCCAGGATCATCGCGAACGACAGCGCCAGCATCAGAACGCCCACGACAGCCGCGCCCGCGTAATCGAACTGCTCCAGCCGGATGACGATGAGCAACGGCGCAATTTCTGACACCATCGGCACATTGCCCGCGATGAAGATGACCGATCCGTATTCGCCAACCCCGCGGGCGAAAGCGAGCACGAAGCCGGTCAGCGCCGCCGGCAACACGGGTGGCAGGATGACGGCCCAAGCCGTGCGCCAGCGGCTGGCGCCCAGCAGCGCGGCGGCCTCTTCAAGCTCGGTTTCCATCTCCGCAAGGACGGGTTGAACGGTGCGCACCACGAACGGCAGGCCGATGAAGATCAGCGCCATCAGGACGCCTGCGGGCGTGTAGCCGATCGTGATGCCCAGCGGAGCGAGGGCTGCGCCGATCCATCCGTTCGGCGCGTAGAGGGCGGCAAGCGCAATGCCCGCGACAGCCGTGGGGAGGGCAAAGGGCAGGTCGACGGCAGCGTCGATGAAGCCTCTCCCGGGAAAATCATAGCGCACAAGAACCCACGCGATCACCATGCCGAAGATGACATTGACCAAGGCTGCCAGGAGCGCCGCCCCGAAAGAGAGACGCAGCGCCGCCAGCGTGCGCGGTGCGGTCGCAAGCGCGAAGATTTCGGCAGGGCCTGTGCTGGCGGCCTTCAGCACCAGCGCGGCAAGGGGCAACAGCACCACCAGAGACAGGGCCGTGATGAGGATGCCGAAACTCAAGCCGAAACCCGGCAAGGCGCTGGGTTCGCGCCATCTGAAGCGATTTCGTGTTCTGGAGACAAGCGTCATGCGCTCAGCCACCGGGCTTGTAGAGCTGATCGAACGTGCCACCGTCCCCGAAGTGCAGGGTCTGCGCTTTGGCCCAGCCCCCGAAGGCCTCGTCGATGGTCACGAGTGCAAGGAGCGGGAATTTCGCCGCGTCCTTCGGATCGGCATGCTGCATCGCGCGCGGGCGATAGCCATGCCTGGCGATGATCGCCTGGCCAGCGGGGGTATACAGGAACTGGAGATAGGCTTCGGCCGCCGCCCGCGTGCCTTTCGCATCCACATTGCCATCCACCAGCGCCACGGATGGCTCTGCCAGGATCGACAGCGGCGGGTAGACGATCTCGAACTTGTCCGCTCCGTATTCCGTCAGCGCCAGAAACCCTTCGTTCTCCCAGGACAGGAACACGTCGCCGATGCCCCGCCGCGTGAACGTGGTTGTGGCGCCGCGCGCGCCTGTATCCAGCACAGGCACATTGCGCAGCAAGGCGCCCATGAAAGCCCGCACCCGGTTCGTGTCGCCGGCAAAGGCGCGCTCGGCATAGGCCCAGGCGGCAAGGTAATTCCAGCGCGCGCCACCAGAAGTCTTGGGATTGGGCGTGATGACCTGAACGCCCGGCTTGACCAGATCCGACCAATCGCGAATCGCCTTCGGATTGCCCTTGCGCACCACGAACACGATCGTCGAGGTGTAGGGCGCTGAATTGTGGGGCAGCCGCGTCTGCCAGCCCTTCGGCACCTTGGTGGTTCGCTGTGCGATGGCATCGATGTCACCGGCCAGCGCCAGCGTCACCACATCCGCGTTGAGCCCGTCGATGACGGCACGGGCCTGACTGCCCGAACCCCCGTGCGACTGGCGAATGCCGACCAATGGCTTCGCGCCCGTTGCGTTCCACTCCTTCATGAATGCCGCATTGATCTCGCGGTAGAGCTCGCGTGTGGGATCATATGAGACATTGAGCAACTCCGATTGCGCCCGCACGCCGCCCGTGATGATCAGCAGGCAGAGCAGGAATGCCCCCCCGAAAAAGAGCGTGCCGACACGTGGCCTGGCTTTGAAACTGTGCATGAACGGCTCTCCTTTGGGTTGAGACGGCAGGTTCACTTCGTGCGCGACGGTGCTGATTCTGGCACATAAAAATCAATCGGATCAATGTATTGATAGATACGCAACATTCTGATTTCCGCGCCGGCAGGAGAACGAGGTTCTCCTGTGACCATGCCCGCAGCCAGCTGTTCCGGCATGGAGCCGGTACGCCTCCCTCACGGCAATGGTGACGGGAACCGGGCAACGATCTGCCAATTTCAAGGTCAAATCTGGCAAAGTCGTGATGAAGCCAGAAATGAGTGCGCTCAGTTTGCGGAGGGCTCATGCATGCGATGGCGTGCCAGGTTGGGATGGCCTCTCTGCACGTCAAAGCCCCGGCCCATTTTGAGCAGCTGAAACCGGATGAGCGGTTTCGCATCCGTGCCCGCTGGCCATTTATGGGGACTCCCGGCGAGTTGACGCCGGCCGCGCGCGACGGCATTCAGGTGCATGCGCGGCTCAAGACTGGAATTTTCACACGGGAGCCCGATATGCCAGGCCACCGGTTAGAGGCCTCCGGACAACTGTGACAGCAGGGAGATGCGTTGAGATGAAGGAGAACGTGCGTCAGTTCACCAAAAACGCCATTGAATTTCGGCCATCCGACCTGCGGCTGGTGCTTGAGCGCATCAAAAATCACGTCGTGAGCCCGCGCATGCCGGCGGCGCAACTGACCGAGATCGTCATCTGTCTGGGTTTTGTTTCGGTGGAGCGTTTCGGCGAGCACATCGGCCTAGAGCCAACCGTCGCACGCAGCTGGGCGCGCTATGGCCTGTCACGTGATGCGGCCCAACTGTTGTTGGCGCTGCTGGAATATCAGTTCCGTCTCAAGTCAGCGATGACCGATTTCGAGAAGGTCACGCAAATTCCGCTCGATTCGTTTTTTGACAGTCACTCCTTGCCCTGAGCGCCATCAAGGCTGCAAAGCGTTGATGACATCCGCATCCAGCGTGTCGTTGAGGTTCCAGCGGTGGCGGATGACGGCGATCCCGCCGCTGTCGATGATGCTGTTTTCATCCCCCGGCGTGCTGGTATGCGGGCGACCGCGTTGCAGCCGCCACAGCAGTTTTCCCGCGCTCTGACCCACGATTTCTGTGCCATGGCCGATCTTGTCCCGCCCGATGCGCGCCTGAATCACGGGGGCAGGCAAGTGCAAGGGAAGGTTGACGCTGAGCCAGCTGCCGCCTGCTGCCCACGCGTGGCGGGTGGACATCAGCTTGCCGACGAGGTCTGCCAGAGCGGCGGTCTCGCCCTGCTCGTTCGCCCCGCCCTTCGTGCGCGAGAACCCGATCGCCGGGATGTTCCAGAACGTGGCCTCACGCGCGATTGCCAGCGTGCCCGAATATGTCGCATCCTCGCCCGCATTGCGCCCGTCGTTGACGCCGGAGAGCACGATGTCCGGCCTGTGATTCTTGAACAGCAGCGTCATGGCCGCAATCACGCAATCGGCCGGGCTGCCCGAGCAGGAAAAGCGCTGGGGGCCGAGTTCGTTCAGTTCGAGGTCCGTGTCGAAGGAAAGCTGGTGGCTGGCGGCGGTCCATTTGCGCATGGGGGCCACGGTCCAGATGTCCATATCAGGGCTGCTTTGCGCCCGCAGCGCCTGCTCCAGAAAGGCAAGGCCTGGTGCGGCGATGCCATCGTCATTGGCGATCAGAACGCGCATCTCATACCTCGATTGTGTCGCCCGTTCGCAGATCGGAACGGAATTTCGGCAGGGCGCGGGCGAGCAGTGTGAGCATGTCCGCCGAGCACGAATGCCCCAGGATCTGCCGGGGCGCGCAGGCCGCGAACTTGGCTCTTTTCTCGGTAAATGTGGGGTGGGTGGTAAAGCGGCCCCAATAGGCCTGCTTGTTGTCATACAGCTTCTGCCCCAGGCTGCCCGAGGGCAGGTGCCCCGTCAGCATCACCGGGTAAGCTTCACGCGAGGCCCGCTGCACGATTTCGACCGCCGGGCCGCTCATGGCCATACCGTCATGGCAGAGCAGCGGCCGCGGTGCCCAGGGTTCCTGCACGGTCCAGTCATCGGACTGGCCGAGACGCAGATGTATCCGTTCCGAGATAGCCCCGGCCACCCAGGCGGTGTGGCGCATCTGTATGGCGAGCGCCTCGCGCATGCCCGGTGCCAGCACGAAAGGCTGATCCAGCAGGGCAAACAGCTCCAGCGAGCGCCCCATCAGCGGGGTTGGCAGCACGCAGCCCGGATGCTGCGCGACAAACGCTCGAATGGCGGCGGCGCGCTCCGCCGCAGTCACGCGATCAGTGCCATAGGAGGCATCGATCACCAGCGTGTCGCAAGGGGGCAGCGCATCCATGGGAAACACCGGGCTGTTGGGCACGACGTCACCGCAATAGAGCACCGTGCTCTCCCCGTCGCTCACATGGCACCAGAATCCGCCGACGATATGGCCGGAGCGCCCCGTGACCACCTCGAAGGGACCGATCCGCAACGGGCGCCCGACAACGAGCGTCTGGTAACGATAACGTTCCGCCAACTGGTGTTCGGCTGGCGTGGCATACTCCGACCAGATCGTGGGGGCATCGTCGCGTGCCTCCTGCGTGATGTGGATGTCGCCGCAAAAACCGTTGGCAAGACACCAGCCGACCCCGCCCACATGGTCCTCATGGGCATGGGTCACCAGAATGGTCTGGGTCTGTGCCAGGTCGAGAGGCGATATGGCGGGGTAATACGCCTCGCGGCTGCTTGTGTTGATGCCGCAATCCAGAAGCATCCGGTAGCCCGCCGCCTCGACGGAGAGTGACGTGCGCCCCTTCTCGCCAAAACCGCCATGCAGCGTCAGCCTCATGGAGCGGGGCTCGGCTCGGGGATCACCCAGCCATCATGGACGATGACCTGCACGCTGTCGCCGGGCTTGACTGACGCAGGCTCGGGCAGGCTGAGCTGCACGCTGTTGCCCACACCTTCCAGCGCAATGTCGGCTGTGAAATGGCCGCCCTGATAGATCAGGCGGTGCACGGTGCCGCGCATGCCTTGATCGCGGCCCGGCGCGAGCGGCGCAAGGCTGAGATCGGCGGCCCGCACGCACAGAGCAACCGGCCCTGCCGGTGGCGTATCCGGGCGGCAGCGCACAACGGCCCGATGCCCCAGCACATCGATGGACACGCGTCCGGCTGCAGGTGCGCCCTCCAGATGGGCGGGCAGCACCATACCGGCTCCGATGAACCTGGCGACAATGGCGTTGCACGGCTCACGGTATAGCTCCGAAGGGGTCGCCATCTGCAGGATCTGGCCGTGGTCCATCACGGCGATCCGGTCCGCCAGCGCCATCGCTTCGGCCTGATCATGGGTGATGTAGAACATTGTCGTGCCGGTGCGTGTGTGGAAGGCGGAAAACTCTTCCTCCATCGAGGCCCTGAGGTGCACGTCGAGGTTGGCGAGCGGCTCATCGAGCAGCACGATTTCCGGCTGCACGGCCAGGCAGCGGGCGAGCGCGACCCGCTGGCGCTGACCGCCCGACAGCGTGGCCGGCCGCCTGGACCTGTAGTCAATGAGTCCCACCGTGGCGAGAGCCTTGGCGACACGCGCCTCGCGTTCCGCCGCGCCCACCTTCTGCACGCGCAGGGCATAGGCGACATTCTCGCCCACATCCATGTGGGGCCACAGCGCATAGGACTGAAAAACGATACCGGTCCGGCGCTTCTCGGGTGGCACATGCACGCCCGGCCCCGATACGGTCTCGTCGCCGATGGCGATGCGCCCGCCGCTGACCGTATCAAAGCCGGCAACCGCACGCAGCATCGTGGTCTTGCCGCAGCCCGAGGGCCCGAGCACCGCCACGAATTCCCCGTTCTCGATGGTCATCGACACGTTTTTCAAGGCTGCATGCGCGCCAAATGTCTTGGTCAAACCTTCGATGATCAGTCTCGCCACGGCAGGACCCCTTGTGGCAGCTTGTGATGGAACAGGAGGGTCGAAAGGGCCAGGCCGACCGTGACCGTTATGGTGATGATGGAGAGCGCAGCCGCAAAGTTGGAGTCGCCCCCCTGCTCGAATGAGAAGACCACGACGCCGAGGGTTTCTGAACCTGAAGACCACAGCAGGGCCGAAAGCGTCAACTCGTTGAAAGCGGTCAGGAACACGAGAATGGCGCCCGCTGCCGCCACGGGGGCCATGACAGGCAGCACGATGGTGAACATGCGGCGGAAAAAGCCGGCCCCGGCCACCTGCGCCGCCTCCTCGATGGATCGATCGATCTGATGATAGCCCGCAACCACAGGCCGGAGCCCCAGCACCAGGAAACGCGCAAGATAAGCGACCAGCAAAATCCACACCGTGTTGTAGATGGAAACGCCCAGCCAGGGCAGTGGCCTGATGAACAACAGGATGCAGGCGATCGACAGCACCACGCCGGGCAGCGCATAGGGCAGTTCGGCGGCGATGTTGAGCCATTTCAGCACCACCGACTGACGCCACACGATGAAATAGCCGAGGAAAACCGACAGCAGGGTGAGGATCAACGCGGCGCTGGCCGACAGCATGAAGCTGTTGAAGAGCGCCCGCTTGGAGGCCGCGTGCTGAAACACCACGAAGGAGAAATTGGCCGTGGTCGCCGTGCTGGCATTGAGGGGAATGCCGTAAGCAGGCACCAGAGCTGTCGCGAGCAGGCCGATGATCGGCATGACCACCGCAAAAAGCGTGACGGCCCAGAGCGTGATTTCCACCGGCAACCGCCAGTGCCCCAGCTCGAAGGGCCGCGCGGCCATCGAGGTGGTCGTGATGCGGTAATCGCGCCGCCGCAGCATTACGTCCTGCACGATGATTCCGATGATGGCGATGGCGCCAATGACGATGGACAGAACCGCCACATCCGACAGCACAGTTGGCCCCAGCCCCGACAGACGCTGGTAGATCAGCGTGGGGAGCGTGAGATAATTGCCTGGAATGCCCAGGAACGCCGGCACGCCGAAATTGCCGAGGCACGAGACGAACACCAGCGCCATGCCCGCCACCAGCGAGGGTGTCATCAAGGGCAGGATGATGCTGCGCACCACCTTGAAGCGCGATGCCCCCGAGGCGAGCGCGGCCTCGATCAGCTCGCGTGGCAGGGCGCGTAGGCCCGCGCGCAGCGTGAGGAACACCAGCGGGGCATATTCGACAGCCAGCAGCAGGATGATCCCCTCGCGCGAGTAGAGCGGGTTCTTCGTGCCCAGCGGCGGCGCCAGGCCAACGAGGTTGAGCAATGCGCTCGAAGGCCCGGAAATCTGGAGCCAGGCCAGCGCCATGACCTGCGGCGCGATGATGAGGGGCATCATGAACACGAAAATGAAGGCGTTGCGCGCGCGCAGATCTGTCAGTGTCACGATCAGTGCCACCACCGTGCCGAAAACCAGCGCCAGCAGGGTCGCCCCGATGGAGGTTTCCAGGCTGTTGCGCAAGGCGGTCCAGGCAATGGGGCTGTTCCAGACCCGCTCGAAAGCCGCACTGGACATGCGTCCTTGAGGGATCATCGCCTCGACCAGCAGGCGCAGGAGCGGTGAGACGGACAGGACCGCCACAAACACCGCCAGCAACGCGAAGGTGAGGCGATCCTGCCCCCACCCGCGCAGAATTGATTTCGGCGACGCCGTCAGACTCACTTGACCAAACTCACTTGCCCAGACTCACTTCTTCCATCTCACGTCTATCTGCTCACGGGCTTCGACGCGCTGGCATGCACCCGCGCGCCCGAAATGACACCCGACTTTATACGGCTTACTGACCAAAAAGTGTGCCGAAGCGCTGCTTGTCGCTTTCCATGGTCTTGACCACAGCCGCGATATCCACAGGCATGAGATTGAGCGGGGCATCCGAGGCCATCCATGCAGGACGGCCCACCCCGGCGCGCGTTGCCAGGTAGCCCAGTGACAGGCTGAGCTTCTGTCCCTCATCCGAAAGCAGATAGTCCACGAAGGCACGGGCGGCCGGCTTGTTCTGGGCCGTGCTGAGGATGGCGACCGGCTCGGTCACGACCGTCACGCCTTCCTTCGGGAAGACGAATTCCACGGGTGAGCCCTGCTGCTTGGCGTTGAAGGCCATGAAATCGACGATGATGCCGTAGGCTTTTTCGCCCGTTGCCACCGCACGCAGCACCGCGCCGTTGCCGCGCACTGCCACGGCCTCATTGGCTTTCAGCGCTTCGATATAGGGCCAGCCGAGATCGGGGCGCGCCGCGACCGTGCTGAGCTTGATGGCGGCCGCGCCTGAATACAGTGCGCTGGCCATGCTGATCTGGCCCTTGTATTCGGGCTTGGCGAGATCTGCCCACGCGGTCGGGATGGTCTTGGCGGCGCGGTTGTAGATGATGCCGGTCGAGATCACCTTGGTGCCGAAGTACGTGCGATCCACATCGATGAGGGCAGCGGGAATGCCATCCACCTTGGCTGCAGCGTACTTTTCGAGACGGTTGGCCGCCTTGAGCTGCTCCATGCTGGCCGCGTCGGCGATGAACAGCACGTCGGGCTTGGGCTGACCAGCCGAAAACTCGGCGGCGAGTCGCGCCATGACTTCGGTCGTGCCCGAACGGAACACTTCGACCTCGACCTGGGGATACAGCGCGCGAAACCCGTTGATGGTCGCTTGCGCATCCTTGTCAGGCTGGGAGGTGTAGAGCACCAGCTTGCCCGCAACGGGAGCCGGCGCCTGTGCTAACACGGCGGTTGAGGCAAGAAGCGTGGCAGCAGCGGTCATCTGTGCGAACTGGCGGCGGTTGATGGTCACGATCGTCTCCGGTGATGAGGCCTGAAGGGCCGGCGAGGTGCGTTGAGCGGATTTTTTAAAGGTGTCTTCCGGCGTCTTCAAAAGCCGGCAATGCAAGCTGCAAGAGGTCGGGATGCCCTGTTCATTGACGCATTGTGACGACAAACGCAGACCATGGTGTGGGGAGCCGGCTTGAAGCAATGCCTTGTCGATGAACTAGGAAGCTGTGTTTCCCTGTGGTTTTCGGCGACATAATGGATATCAGGCCTTGTTTGCGCGGACTTTGACGAGGCGACGCATGGCACAGCCATATGACGATCACGTGACAGGTTGCGCCCCGATCACACTCCAACGCGCAGCCGCACCACGAGGAAAGGAATAGCCGGCTTAGTTTAAATATAATGGATATGACAATTCAGTATCATAAAACTGTAATGTAAACTGGATAACCCGTTGGTCCAACGTCGCTTGCAGCTGCTGCCGCGCACCACCGGAGAGACTTTCATGTCTACAGATATCGCGAGCCAGAACAACGAAGCCGCCGAAGCCGCTCGCCGTGCCGCCGAGGCTGCCGCCGCCCGCCGCGCTGCCGAAGAGGCCGCGCGAAAGGCAGCGGAAGCAGCCGCCCGCAAAGCTGCCGAAGCGGCGGCAAAGGCTGCGGAAGAAGCACGCCAAGCCGCCAATGCTGCGAAAGCGGCGGATGCCGCCAAACAGGCGCAAGCTGCCAAAGAAGCCGATGCTTCCAGGCAGATGGAAGAGGCACGCGCCGCGAAGCAGGAAGAGGCAAAGGCTGCAGAGGCACAGAAAAAGCTCGAGATGGAGAATGCAGCCGGCAAACAGATGTTTGCCGAGGGCCAGGAGCCCGGCATCATCAACAAGCCGGAACTCGACGCCCGCCAACAGGCCGTGGACGAGGGCGCCCAGACACTGAACACGGCCAAGGAAACAGCAGCGCGCGAGGCCGCTGAGGCCGCAAAGGCCAAGACGGATCTGGAAACCGCGAAAGTCCAGACGCAGAAGGCGGAGGCGGCAGCGGCGAAAGAGGCCAGCGAGGCCAAGACGGCCCAGGCCGAGGCCGAAAGCGCGCAGAAGACAGCCACCGAAGCCAAGGTCGCAGCAGACAAGGCCACGGCCGCGCGCAAGGAAGCCGAAGCCCGCAATCCGCCGCTCGGTACGGTTGAAACCAAAGCGCTGCAGAACGGCACCACCACGCCCAGCGAGCCGTTCACGCAGCTCAACGGCATGCCCGTCAACCAGCAGTACAACGGCAGCAAAGGCTTCTACGAGGCCACATCTATCGTCAGCGACGAGAGCCGCGTCGTGGCCAACAACCCCACCAAGATGACGAACGCCCACTTCGGCGCGGGGACGCCCGGCCGCGCCAATGTCCTGAACGCCGCAGCCGACCAGGCGCGTGAGGAGGGCAAGCTTTCAACGCCCACGAATCTCAATGACGTGCCACAGCCGCAACCGCCCTCACCAACGCCAGCCGGCGCTCCGCAGGGCAAGCCTGAGGAGAAACCCTGGCACGACGGGCTCGGCCGGCTCGTGAATGCGGCGGGTGACAAGCTCAAGGGGGTCGGCGACATGACTGGCAAGGTGGCCGGAGGCATCTGGGACAGTGGCGCAGGGCTGGTGAAAACAGTCACGAGCGGCGAAAATTGGCAGAAGGCCGGCAAGGAAGTCATGTCGGATCCAGGTGGTGCCACCCGTGATTTCTTCGATGGTCTCGGCAAGGCCGCCTACAGCGCGGGGCCCGGTCTGGTCGGCACCGTCGTGGGGGCGGGCGGCGAGGTCATCAAGCAGGGCATCAATCTGCCCAGCAATGTGCTCAATGCTGGCGCAATCGCTCTCAATCAGGACAAGAATTTCAAGGCCCCGACCATCGATGTCAACGTTTTCGCAGCCGTGACCGGCAAGGTCGAGGCGGTGCAGAAGGCGTTGTCGAACTGGTCGACGGATTTCTCAGGCGCGCGCAATGGATCGGATGTTGCCATCGCCAAATACGGCAAGGACAACGCGCAGAGTTCGCTGCATCAGGTTGGTGAGGTCACCTGCGGCGTCGGCGATGTCATCATCGGTCTGGCAATCGGAAAGGTGGCGGTCGATGCCGTGACTGATGGTGCCAAATTAGCTGTCAAGGAGGCTGCGAAAGAGGCATCGGGTGCAACTGTCAGTAAACTTACCCGGAATATTGCCAATCTGACCGAAGAAGCGGCCAAGAATGAGTCAGCGCGTATAGCAACAAATGAAATCAAGGAGCAGATTGCAAAAAACGCTCTTGCAGCTGCCAAGCACGATGACCAGTTGAAAGCTGTGGGTAAAGAAGTGGATCGCCTGACGCGACATCTCAATCCGCAAAACGCAGGGGATGTTGCCAAGAATGTTCTCGACAACGTGGTTCGCGGACCTGAGAAACTGAGAACAGTGATGCAAAGCGGAGAGTCTTTTATAAAAGACAAGCTGCAGGACGGTGCCCAATGGTTGGGTCAAACGCCTGGTGTGCAAGCGTTGGCTCAAGCTCCAGGTCAAGTGGTGGATGCGCTTCTCTCACACATCCCCAACAACCTGAAGGCCGATCTCGCGGTCATGGCGCATAACGTGCTCACGACCGCCGAGACCATAGCCCCCCAGGTCTTGACCAAACTCAACGAACAACTGGTCGAACCGCTCAAGCTCATGCAGACCATCACCGCCGAGACCGCCACGGCGCTGGGTGAAGCGGCATACAAACTGCCTGGGGCCATCATTGACGGCGTCACGCCCAACGTCTTGAAACCTGTTGTCAACGGTGCGGGCGACAAGCTTGTCGATGGCGCTTCGAACGTTCTGAACGTCATGAGCCTGCCTTTTACGAAGAGTTACGAGGTGGTCGAGAAGCTGATCTTCAACGACACGAACAAGTATTTCTATACGCGTGGGCTGGGTGCCACAGCCGTCTCCCAGGTCGTGACGACAGATCCGAGCAAGGTGCACGTCTCTGGCGGCGAGACGATATCGACGATTCCCGGAATGCAGAAGGTGATGAGCGCGGACCCCAACGCGAAATTCTACGGCATCTTCAAGGACAGGAACAATCCGACCGACAACTGGTTGGGCGCCGCAGTTCGCACACCCAACGAAGACCAGCTCATCAGCGCGCGTCCGAGCACGATAGGCCGGGTTCAGGGCCAGAACGTCAAGGGCAACGGACCAAACGGCCTGATCGACATGGGCGCGGATCTTCTGCTGCCCAAGGATCCAAACAGCACCGGTGCCGCTGGCATGAAGACGAATGTCATCCGCGCCGCCGAGGTCTCGGTTGGGTTCAATCTCGGCGACCGCAGGCTCGGTTTCACAGGGTTGGCGAATGTGACCGCGGGGAGCATCGGCTATAACAACCCCTACACGACCTTCTCCAAGGACAGCCAAGGCCGTACATTGCCGGGCCTGACAGATGCGGGCGCGATTTCGCCCTTCGGTTCGGGCGGCTTTCTTGGTCTGCGCATCGGCCAGTTCGTGCCGGCCATGCGCTTTGCCTGGGGCAGCGACGGATCGATGCTGGCGTCCGGTGGAACCAACGCGCCGGCTGACCTCAAGGCGGGTTCGTTCAAGTCTCCCGCCACAGGAGGCGCGACGCCTGTGCTGCTCTCGAACCCGGCCTGGACAAAGGAAGATGGCGCGCATCTGCAACGTGTGTTCAACAGCCTCAACCCTTGGGCCCAGCAGCCGCAGCCCGAGGCACCCAGGCCCTGAGTGATCAGCGCGTCAATTCGCTTGCGAGCGCGCGCACAAAGGCCTCGCAGGCACGCAGCTCGCTGATCTCAATGTATTCATCGGGTTGATGCGCCTGGGCGATATCACCCGGCCCGCACAGAACGGTCGGAATGCCTGCCTTCTGGAAGCGGCCAGCCTCGCTGCCATAGGCAACCGTGATGGTGCGGTTCGAGTTGGCGAGCTTGAGCGCCAGTGTCTCGGCAACGGAGCCTGGATCGGGCGCGAGCCCTGGCACGAAAATCTCCATCTCGGTGCGCACGCGGGCTGTGCCGCCGAAGCGTTGCAGGCGCGGGATGACCTGCTCCTCGGCGTAGCGCTGCATGCGCGCGGGAATTTCGGTGTCATCCAGACCCGGCACGCCGCGATATTCCCAGTACAATTCGCAGGCGCGGGCCGTGATGTTGCGGGCTGTGCCGCCGGTGATCGTGCCGACCTGTACGGTGGTATAGGCTGGGAAAAACCGCCCCGTCGGGTCGCCGCGCTCGGCCAGTTCCGCGCCGATCCGCTCCAGTTCGCCCACCAGTTCCGCACCGCCGACAATGGCATTGACGCCGGCGCGCGGGTTGGAGGAATGCACCTCGAAACCCTCGACGGTGGTGCGAAAAGCCGCCACGCTTTTATGCGCATCCGCCACCTGCATGGAGGTGGGCTCACCCACGATCACGGCGCGCGGGCGTGGCTGCGTCTGCCCCATCATCGCGACGACATCCATGACGCCGAGGCACGTCGTTTCCTCGTCATAGGAAAGCAGGATGTGGATGGGTGCTTTCAGTGGCAGACGGCTCAATTCGGGCGCGAGCGCGAGGCACACCGCATCAAATCCTTTCATGTCGCAAGCGCCGCGTCCGTAGAGCCGCGTGCCCTCGCGGCGTAGGGTGAACGGATCGCTCGACCACGCCTGCCCTTCGACCGGCACAACGTCGGTGTGGCCGGACAGAACGACACCGCCGTCAACCGCCGGGCCGATGGTGGCATAGAGCGCGGCCTTTTCGCCTGTGCTGTCAGGCGCGATCACGTAGGGAATGCCGTGATGCTCAAGATACGCCGCCACGAAATCGATGAGTGCACGGTTGCTGCGGCTGCTCTCGGTGTTGAAACTGACGAGCTTGGCGAGAATGTCTTCGGTGCCGGCGATGTCCATCAGTTCAGCGTGCGGCGCGGGCTGGGCAGATGCAGCGAGAAGGAGGGGATATCAACCTCGAAGCTTGTCCCGTCTTCGCTCACCATTGCGTAACGGCCGACCATGAACCCGTCGGATGTCTCGAGTGGGCATCCCGAGGTGTAGGTGAAGCTGCTGCCGGGTTCGATGATCGGCTCTTCGCCAATCACGCCGGCGCCCTTCACCTCCTGCACGGCGCCGCGCCCATCGGTGATGATCCAGTGGCGGCGCTTGAGTTGCACGGCCGTGTTGCCGCCGTTGGCAATCTCGATCGTATAAGCCCAGAAATACTGCCCACGCTCGGGCTGCGAGCGCTCCGCGAGGAACTCGGGTTCCACCGTCACGGTGATGTCGTTGGTCACGGCCTGGTACATGCGGAAAGCTCTGGGTTTGGCAACATGACGGGCCGGCGACAAGCACGACAACCGCCTAAATGTGATAAACCATGACGGGACAACGTCAACCAGCCTCAAAGGAGGTCGCCGATGCTTGATGGCCTGATGCGCCCCTTGATCGATCCCGTTCTGACCAGGGTGGGCCGCTGGCTGGCGCGCACCGGCGTGGGTGCCGATCAGATGACGCTGGCAGGGTTTCTCCTCGGGCTTGGCGCGGCGGCGGCCATCGTCTTTCGGTTAGATCTCGTGGCGCTCGCGCTGCTGCTGGCAAGCCGCATGGCCGACGGTCTTGACGGTGCTGTCGCGCGCGCAACGCGCAGCACGGACCGGGGCGGCTACCTCGATATTGTCTGCGATTTCATGTTCTACGGTGCGATTCCGTTGGCGTTCGCCCTGCGCGATCCGTCGGCCTTCGCACTGCCCGCCGCCCTGCTGCTGGCCGCGTTCTATGCCAACGGCGCCTCATTCCTTGCCTATGCGGCGCTCGCTGCCAAGCGTGGGCTTGAGACGCGCGTGCGGGGCACCAAGTCACTTTACTTCACCACCGGCCTGATGGAGGGCACCGAAACCATTGCCTTTTTCATGGCATTCATACTGTTCCCACCGTGGTTCGCAGTGCTGGCCTGCATCTTTGGCGCCTTGTGCATGGTGACATGCCTGAGCCGCATCTTGCTGGCGTGGCGTGTTTTTGCCGTGGACGAAGGTGCGCCTTGAGTGATCGGTGCTTGGCAGCGCGCCTGCCATGCCATAGCCGTTGAAGGAGACAAACGGACATGTCATGGCCGCACAAGAACATTCGGACTCACCACGGGGCCTGTTTCCCAAACAGGCGATCCTGAAGCTTGCCGAGGCGGGCGGCATCCGCGCGCCGCGGCCTTTTCTGCCCAATCAGGTGCAACCCGCCAGCCTTGATCTGCGTCTGGGGCCCAAAGCGTACCGCCTGCGGGCAAGCTTCCTGCCCCGCCGCGGCATCAGCATCGCGGAGCGGCTAAAGACCATCGCACTCCATGAAATCGACATCACCAACGGCGCGGTGCTGGAACGCGGCTGCGTCTATCTGGTGGAGTTGCAGGAGGTCCTGCAACTGCCGTCCGATGTCGCCTGCACCACCAACCCGAAGAGCAGCACCGGGCGGCTCGATGTCTTCAGCCGCGTGATCTCGGATGCGGACAGCACCTTCGACCGCATTCCGGCGGGTTATCACGGCAAGCTTTACGCCGAAGTCTCGCCGCGCACCTTCAGCGTGGTTGTGCGGGAAGGATCACGTCTCAACCAGGCCCGCTTTCGCCGGGGGGAAGTGCTCATGTCAGACACGGACCTGCATGATCTGCACCGCCGGGAGGCTCTCGTGGATGAAGCCGCCGACATCGAGGGTGGATTGAAGCTCTCGGTTGATCTCCTGGGCGTCGGTTCAGGGGGCGTGATCGGCTACCGCGCCCAGCGCCACACCAACGTGGTCGACGTGGACAAGATCGCCGAATACGAGATCCATGACTTCTGG
>JANMMT010000191.1:0-8732 GCA_031373545.1 Hyphomicrobiales bacterium | reverse complement strand
GGCCGCCGGGCACCGGTAAATCGCAGACGATCGCCAACATCATCGCAAATGCGCTGGCGGCAAACAAGACAGTGCTGTTTCTTGCAGAGAAGATGGCAGCCCTCGAGGTCGTGAAGCGGCGATTGGACGCGGTCGATCTCGGTCACTTCTGCCTTGAACTTCATTCCGACAAATCCTCGCCGAAAAGCGTCATCCAGAGCGTGAAACTGCGTCACGACCTAGGATATCGTCCGCACCAGGAAAAGATCATTGGAGATTCAACATGGGAAGATGCGCGACGGCACATCAAAAGTTATCTCGAAGCCCTCCACGCGGAGACAGATGTCGGCAAACCCTTCGACCAGTTCTGGCAGGCCATCCGGGTGCGCGAGGCGCACGGCGATCATCTTCCGTCGTTTAAGAAGAAGCCATTCCCGACAGAAATCATGCATTCGGCAGCAAGCGCGGATGCCTTGTTCGGAGAGGTCCGGCAATTCGCCTCGATGCAGGAAGACTTCCAAAAAGCATTCGGTGGGTTGCCCGCAAGCGCCTGGGCCAGCATCGATATTCCTGCCGACAGTAGCCCCGGGATCGCTTACGGCCTGATCGATGCACTGGAGAACGCCAGGGAGAGCGCACAGGCCGTTGCTGTCATCTGCGAAGGCTCGGGAGTTCTTGATTGGACGACCCTCGATGATATCGAACGATCGCGCGGTCTTGATGCGAAGCTGCCGATGTCGGTGCCAGACGGCCAGCAGATCGTCTCCGCAACTTCATTGAACGGGCACGATGTCCGCTCGCTGCTGGCACTTTCAGACAACCACGATCTGGTCAAATCTGGCGTGCGGTGTATTCCAGGCCTTGACCTTTCAGACCCCCCCATCCGGCACCTTGCGAAGGAATGCCTGGGGAAAGTTACGCAATCGACGGAACATCAAAGACCCTCCGAAACTTTCGGCGAGGCGGCATTGACGGCCGCCAGCGGTGAAAAACTTCAGGCCGCTCTGGAAGCAGCTCGTCCGGCGCTAGCCAGATTGAGGATAGGCGATGACTTTCCTGCAATCGGTCTGAATTCTCTTCTGGTCGCATCGATGTACATACGCCGCGTTCCGCTGGCGACGCGGGCGCTGGCGTTCGGCACATCGAGGGTGAATGTCGATGAGCTTACCTCTGCCGCGAATGAGTGGCGCGAGATCGGCGAAGCGGAGCAAATTTGGCGAACCCGCTTCTCCTCCCATGCTGGGCCATGGCCAGCTGTCGATGCACTCATGGCGGCTGAAGCCGTGCAGAGAAAGAGTGGCGTGCGGAGCCTGATCTCCTGGGTCTCTGGCGAAGGCAAGATCACGACATCGGTCAACGAGGCTCTCGGCTTGCTGCCGACCATCAGCCTGACAGCCGACGACTATCAGAAGCTCGCAGAGCACACGCGGAGGCTTGCTGCCTTCTCATCCAACAGGGCATTTGCCCGTCTGTTCGGCGCGCAGTGGTGCGGCTTGGATACGGATGTGGAGAAGGTCGTTGCGGATCTCGCTCTTTGCGCCAGAATGCGCGAAGCGCTGCTCCAATCGAACGGAGGAACCATCGTTCATGACATGCTCGAGGCAGCCTCCGTCGAAGATCTCGAGTCCTTCGCGACCGCTTTCGATGATCTTGCCTCATGGGCGAAACTCGATCCGCCAACACGGCAACTCGTCGGGGAGTCGACCATCGGGTCGGTTGGGGCGCTGCTCACCGCTCGCCGGAACGAAGCCGATGCGGTGATGGCACTTGATCCGGAGCGCCGCCTTTTTGACGCGGAAGCCACGTGGAGCGAGATCGGCGAACAGGTGCAGGCGATCGAACGCCTGGCGGACTGTGAAACGCGCCTGGAGGACCATCCGCTCTCGTCCCGATTGGAGGGACTGGTTGCGAACCGTGAGGGCGTCGAGGCGGCTCTCAGCTGGCTGGATTTGGTGGACGCATCGATGCCGCCGGAGCCACTTAAGCAGTCTTTGCGCTCGGCGGAGGCTCCACAGATCCGCAGTGATCTCGCCTTGAAGGTCGCTGCGGCACTCCCATTGATCGCCGACATGCGCGCAGAAATCGACGGCCTCAAAAACAGCTATGGCGTGAGCGGATTGGATATCGCTCATCCGCGGATGTTGGCGGATAGGCTGGGGGACCTTGTCAGCCGTCGCGATGAGCTGGCCCAGTATCTGACGTTGCGTTCAATGCGTTTCCGTCTCGAAGCACTGGGACTTGGCCCCCATCTCGACCTCGCGGATACGCTGGGAATCACGCCACGTGATGTTCCCGATCTTCTGGCTGGCGTGCTGGCGCAGCACCGGGCGGAAGCCGTACGCCGAACGGATCCCGTGCTCTCCGCGTCCTCAGGCAGCACGCTCGAGACCAAGCGCACCGATTTCGCGCGAAGGGACCGGCTCAAGAAGGAGCGCGACAAAAAGCTCGTTTTCAACGCCGTGGTGGGGAAACAGGCGCTTCCGGGCTCCAACCACGGGCCGAAAAAAATGTGGACTCAGTCGCGACTGCTTCAGAACGAGTTTCCGAAGCAGAAGAGCTTCAGTGCTGTGCGCGATGTGATGGCGCGCGCCGGCGAGTCGATCCAGGCACTCAAGCCCTGCTTCATGATGTCTCCGTTGTCGCTCGCCAAGTTCCTCCCTGCGCAAGGCCTGACATTCGATCTCCTCGTGATCGACGAGGCGTCTCAGATGCGGCCCGAGGATGCGTTGGGCGGCCTGTTGCGCGCAAGGCAGGTCGTTGTCGTGGGCGATCCGAAGCAATTGCCTCCCACGGATTTCTTCCAGCGCTCGGCGATGATCGATGGGGCGGGAGACGGAACCGATGGCAACGACGAGGATGACGAATCGATCCTTGAAGCCTGCCACAAGACATTCCGGCAGCTGCGTCTTCTGCGGTGGCACTACCGCAGCCGCTGCGAGAGCCTGATCGCGTTTTCCAACAAGCAGATCTACGAACCGGAGGGCCGTCGCCTGATCACCTTCCCGGCGGCGCAGCCAGGCTCCTTCTCGATCGACCGCATCCGCGTGCAGGGGCATTTCCAGGCGAACTGCAATCCCTCCGAGGCGCAGCGCATCGCTGAAGAGGCGGTGCGCTTCATGCAGGAGCATGCCGACTTCGAGAAGCCGCCGACGATCGGGCTCGTGGCAATCAACGGCCCGCAGACGGAACTGATCAAGGAAGAGCTGCGCCTTCTGGAGACGGGCGACGAGGCGGTGGAGCGCTACCGCGAAAAGGTCGAGAAACTTGACGAGCCGCTTTTCGTGAAGAACCTCGAGAACGTGCAGGGCGACGAGCGGGATTTCATCCTGATCTCGATGACGTATGGGCCGCGGCCAAACGAAAAGAGCGTTCTGCAACGCTTCGGCCCCATCACCGGCAAGCAGGGCCACCGCAGGTTGAACGTGCTGTTCACCCGTGCGCGCATGCGCATCGGCCTCGTGACATCGATGGACTCGTCCGATATCCGGCCGACGGAGACAAGCTCGCAGGGCGTTCACATGCTCCAGAACTACCTTTCCTACGTGGAGCAAGGCGGCCGCGAGGCCGGGATTGTCACAGGCCATGAACCCGACAGCGATTTCGAGATCCACGTCGCCGAGCGCCTGCGCGCGCGGGGATATCAGGTCATTCCGCAGGTCGGCGTCTCAGGCTTCAGGATCGATCTCGGCGTGCTTCATCCCAGGCATGAAGGGCATTACCTCGCCGGCATCGAGTGCGACGGCGCGCAGTACCATTCCAGCAAAAGCGCGCGCGACCGCGACCGTTTGCGGCAGGAGGTGCTGGAGGGGCTGGGCTGGCGCATCCTCCGGGTGTGGTCGACGGACTGGTTCGATAATCCTGACCGGCAGGTGAGCCTTCTGGCGGACAAGCTCGACGCCCTCGTCGAGCAACCGCTGCGCGCCGGAGGCTCTTTCACATTCGCCCGGTCACCGGATCCTGTCACGCCTGTGCCGGCACCGACGGCTTTGGCGAAAAGCGTCCAGGCTGACCTCGATTTCGAGGCGAAAGACCCTCCATCCCCGGCAATGTCGGCACCTGAGGACAGCATGGAGCCGGTCGGATCGCCGCCAACGCCCGCTTCGCCCGCCGTCGCAATGGCCGAGCCATGGAAGAGCGATCGCTTCACCCCCGCCGAGGCAAAGGCGGCGCTGGCGGCGTATCGCGACGCCGTCGTTGCGCCTCGGATTGAGGACTGGGAACCGGAGAGGTCTATCCTTCGATCGGGGCTTATCGAAACGTTTGTCGAGCAAGGCGTGAACGACGACGCCGATTGGTTCGCCAAAGTGCCGAATTACTTGCGCCGCAACACCAACGCCGCCGAAAAGAAGCTATTCTTCGAGGACATCTGCGATATCGTCGCGCGGATCAAATAGATTTGCGCCGAAAGACATCCTCACCTTGCCGACAGACACGCTGACCACTGCCCTCTCCACCTTTGGCGCGAGCCTGAAGGCCAAACTTTCCAACGCCGCTGTCGCTGGCGCTCCGGAGGATCAGCTCCGCGCGCCACTGGAAGCGTTGTTCGCCGCGTTGGCGAGCATCGTCGGTCTGGCTGGCAGCGTCGATCTGGTGGGTGAAAGCACGCTCTCGCATCTCAAGACCCGGCCGGATTACGCCGTGACGGTGCAGAACGCCCTGGTCGGCTTCATCGAGGTCAAGGCGCCCGGCAAGGGCGCTGACCCGCGCCGCTTCTCCGATCCCCACGACAAGCGGCAGTGGGAGAAGCTGAAATCCCTGCCGAACCTGCTCTACACCGACGGGCAGAGCTTCAGCCTCTGGCGCAACGGCGCGCTGGAGGGCGCGGTGGTGACGCTGGCGGGCGACATCGATACGGCGGGCGACAAGCTTGCGGCACCCCCGACGCTTGTGCCGCTGGTCACGGATTTCCTGCGCTGGAGCCCGCAGCCGCCGCGCAATGCCAAGCAGCTGGCCGAGGTCAGCGCGCGGCTGTGCCGGCTGCTGCGCGACGAGGTAACGGAGGAGCTTGAGCGCGGCGGCAAGGCGCTGACCGATCTGGCGGGCGAATGGCGCGCGCTTCTCTTTCCCGCCGCGACCGATGCCGAATTCGCCGACGGCTATGCCCAGGCCGTGACCTTCGGCCTGCTGGTGGCCCGCGCGCGGGGCATCGACCTCAAGGACGGCATCGACCGCGCGGCGGGCGAACTGCGCAAATCCAACTCGCTGATCGGCACGGCGCTGCGCCTGCTGACGGACGACGCCGGCAACCAGAAGGCGCTGAAAACCTCGCTCGACACGCTGACCCGCGTGCTCGATGTCGTGGACTGGCCGACCGTGACCAAAGGCGAGGCCGACGCCTGGCTCTACTTCTATGAGGACTTTCTGGGCGTCTACGACAACGCGCTGCGCAAGCGCACAGGCTCCTACTACACCCCGCCGGAGGTGGTGGATTCCATGGTGCGCCTGGTGGACGAGGCCCTGCGCGATCCCGCCCTGTTCGGCCGGCCCATGGGGCTGGCATCGAAGGACGTGACGGTGGCGGACCCTGCGGTCGGCACCGGCACATATCTGCTGGGCGTGCTCAGGCGCATCGCGGGAACGATCGCCGAGGACCAGGGCCCCGGCGCGGTCGGCCCAGCCATCGCCGCGGCGGCGGACCGGCTGATCGGCTTCGAATTGCAATTCGGCCCCTTCGCCGTGGCGCAGCTGCGGCTGCTGGCGGAAATGCAGGCGCTCGTCGGCGTGGGCGCAGAGCACGGCGGCAGCAACATTCCCAGCCTGCGCCTGTTCGTCACCGACACGCTGGGCGACCCGTATGCGGCGCAGACGCAGTTCTCCTCGATGACCGCGCCCATCGGCGAAAGCCGGCGCATGGCCAACGAGATCAAGCGCGGCGAGCCGATCACGGTGGTGATCGGCAATCCGCCGTATAAGGTCGATGCCATCAATCAAGGTGGATGGATCGAACGTGGCAGTGACAGCAATCGTGAGCTTAAAGCCCCCATGGATCGTTGGGTGCCGCCCGTTACGTGGGGCGTCAGCGCACACACAAAACATTTGCGCAATCTCTATGTCTATTTCTGGCGGTGGGCGACGTTGAAGGTCTTCGGCTCTGGATGGCACGATGTCACCAGCGAGCCAGACGAGGATAGATCAGGGATCGTCTGCTTCATCACCGCGTCGGGCTTCCTGAACGGTCCGGGCTTTGCCAAGATGCGCGATGATCTCCGGCGCGATTGCTCTGAAATCTGGGTTATCGATTGCTCGCCAGAAGGACATCAGCCCGCAGTCTCTTCGCGTGTGTTCGAGGATGTGCAGCAGGAAATCTGTATCGTGCTTGCCGCACGCAAGCGCGGCAAGAGCCACGATGAACCTGCTCGATTGCGCTTTCGAGCCCTCCCTGTCGGCCATCGCAAGAAGAAATTCGAAGCGCTGGCGGCCATGACCCTTCATGACAATGGCTGGGTCGAGGGCGAACAGTCCTGGCAGGGGCCGCTGCTGCCAATGCGGAAAGGCGCGTGGGCGGAGTTCGTGCCCCTGATCGAAGTGTTCAACTGGTCAGGGCCGGGCGTGAAGACTCATCGCACATGGGTGATAGCTCCCGACGTTCAGTCTCTCATTGCACGCTGGCAACGCCTACAACAAGAGAAGGACCCACTGGAAAAGGATCGTCTCTTCCACTCTGACGATAGCCGCGCAATAAACACCCCGGTGAAAAAAGCGTTAGGTGTTTTTGGCGTTCGACAGTCGCTGGTCAATGATGACAGAAGGCCGTTGGTTGATCCAATACGCTTTGGTTTCCGCACTCTTGATCGCCAGTGGTTGCCGCCAGATCACCGTCTCATTACACGCGCGAGACCAGAGTTATGGGCGTGTTTCTCGAAAACCCAAGTTCATTTGACCGCGCTCGATGGCCACTCGCCAACCTCAGGGCCTGCACTGTCATTCACCGCACTCATCCCTGACCAACATCACTACAAAGGTTCCTTCGGTGGTCGCGTCTTCCCGCTCTGGCGCGATGCCGCTGCCACAATTCCCAATATCAAGCCTGCTCTCACCACGCATCTCGCCGCCGCCTACGGCGCGCCGGTCTCGCCCGAGGACATGCTGGCCTACAGCGCCGCCGTGATGGCGCATCCCGCCTTCACCGCGCGCTTTCAGGCCGATCTGGTGCGGCCGGGCCTGCGCCTGCCCGTCACGGCAGACGCCGCGCTCTTCGCCGAGGCGGCAGCGCTTGGCCGCGAGGTGGTCTGGCTCCATTGCTACGGCGAGCGCTTCGCGGACCCTTCTGCCGGACGAACCGCCGCGCCGCCGCGCATGGCGAAGGGCGAGGGCCCGACCATTCCGCAGGGCGGCACGATCCCCGGCGCGCCCGAACCGTTGCCCGTATCGATGGACTATGACCCCGCGCTGCGGCGGCTGCGCATCGGCAAGGGCCACATCGACAACGTCTCCCAGGCCGTCTGGGACTACGAGGTCTCCGGCAAGAACGTGCTGCGCCAGTGGTTCAGCTACCGCCGGCTGGACCGCACCCGCCCCATCATCGGCGACCGCCGCCCGCCCTCGCCGCTGGATCGCATCCAGCCCGATCACTGGCTGGCCGAATATACCACCGACCTCATGGACCTGCTGCATGTGCTGGGCCGCCTTGTCGCGCTGGAGCCGCGCCAGGCCGACCTGCTGGAGCGCCTCTGCGCCGGACCCCTGCTGACGGCGCAGGCGCTGGAGGCCTCCGGGGCGCTGGCCGCGCCGCTTGCCCTCAAGGGCGCGGCGAAGAAGGGCGCGGCGCAAAAGGGCGCTGCGCAGGACGATCTCTTCGGGGCGGGGTGACGCGCACGGAGGGGCCGCCGAGATCGCCGGAGAACTGCTGGAGACTGAACGCGCGGATATCCTGCAGGAAACCCATCGCACCATGGGGTTCAGGCTCTCCTGGGATCGGGCTCACAGGATCATCCTTTCAGCTTGTTTTGGGTGAACGGAACGAGGACGCCGCTTTTCGAAAACTGATCGGTTTGCTGCCGTGGAGCACAGTGGTGCCTGCTTCACCGGCAAGGATCGCCGTGGCATCCTCAAGGCGCCCGACGGCGGCTATCCGCTTCTTTGAAAATGCGAACAGCTTCGCCGCTTCGATCTTCGGACCCATCGACCCTTCGGCGTAGTCTTTCGAATGGAGTGTGCCGGAGCCGACGCTGGCGATTGCGCGGGCGTTGGGCGCGCCAAAATCCGCGTAAACCGCATCGACATCGGTGAGCAGCAGCAGCATGTCGGCGTCAAGTTGATCCGCGAGAAGGCCGCTGGCCCGGTCCTTGTCGATGACGGCCTCGACGCCGACGAGGCTGCCATCCTCTTGCGCAACGACCGGGATGCCGCCGCCGCCGGTGCAGATGACAACGACACCTTGTTCCACCAGCATCCTGATCACGCGCAGTTCGAAGATTTCCAGCGGCGCGGGCGATGGAACAACCCGGCGCCAGCCTTGTCCCTCTGGCGCAAACGTCCAGCCGCGATGCGCAGCCGTGTGTTCGGCGGTGAGCTGGTCAACGGTCGGACCAATCGGTTTGGTCGGATTGCGAAAGGCGGGATCTTTCGCATCGACCAGAACCTGGGTGAGAAGCGTTGCGATCATGGCGCTATCGGGCAACAGGTTGCCCAGTTCCTGCTCGATCAAGTACCCGATCATGCCCTCAGTCTGCGCGCCGAGCAGATCAAGAGGGTGCACGCCGTCAGGTGGCCCGGCAGCGGCCTGTAAGGCCAGAAGGCCGACCTGCGGGCCG
>JANMMT010000162.1:0-1547 GCA_031373545.1 Hyphomicrobiales bacterium | reverse complement strand
CCCCACGACCTTTAAAGCGTGAACTTACTGATTACGAGATACGCACAGTTGTTGAGATGGGATGGTCAGGAAAGAAGAACGGTGAATTGCTGCTGCTTATGAGTCAAGAGGGCAGGGGGAACGCATCTTATTGAACACTGTTCATCAGTGGTGAGTATATTTTGAGATAAATTCACCCTTCTTAGAAGCTACAGACACGCTTTGTAATGACTTTAGTAAGAAAACAGTAACTGATTAATGGTGGTTTTTACGCTTCGGCTAATTTTGAGACAATAAAACTATTACAACCACTGTTTCCAAGTTGTATAATAGTTAGTAATGAGTTATTCGTGATAATTTAGTTAACTGCAACAGCGAGGATCTTGGTCAAATAATCATCATCCCACCCGGCTCGAAGTCGCTTATTTTTGGCTCCAGTTTTTGAAGTTTTCTCTTGATTCAAAAGATTGAGCGAGATGTGTCTAATCATAGCAAAGTTTTGCGGAGCATTATCTTTTCTAATCCGACACTCATCTTCACGAAAACCCACATCTAATACCCAATGTAAAGAATTTTCAATTCCCCAATGGCTCCGGACTGATTTACCAAGTTTTTGAGCATCATTTGGTAAACTACTAATGTAATAACGAGTTTCAATAGTTGTTTTTTCCTTCACTATTCTCACGGATTCTATCATACCTATACTCTGAAATTTCTCCCATTGATTGTCGGGGTCAATTAGCTCTTTGATGTCACTTAGCATTAAGTGATGTCGAATTTCTGAGCGACCGTGATTACTCTCTTTATTTGTCGAATAAGCTGTATGTGTAAATCCCGAAAATCCTTGTCTAATTGCTTGTTTAAACAACTCTTCTACTCTGGCATACAGGGATGGTTGGTTCTTTTTTAAGGTGATTACATAATCTCCTTCTTGTTCGACAATTGACTTCACAATTGACCTCTGACAGCCCATAGCATCAATCGTGACAATGCTTCCATTTAATTCTAATACTTTGAGTAAAGCCGGAATAGCTGTGATTTCATTAGATTTTTTATCAACCTTAACTTGTCCTAAAACTAATCTTTGACTGGTCGCCCAAGCACTGACCATATGAATTGCTTTTTTATCTCCTCCCCGATCGTAAGAATGGCGAAGAGTTTTGCCATCAATTGCGATTACTTCTCCGGGATTGAAGCAACTAATAGATTGAATCCAACTCAAAAAACATTTCTGAAATTGCTCCGGTTTGAGGCGAGAAAATACTCGTGCAATTGTGTCATGTGAAGGTATGCCATTCGGCAATTCTAAAATTTTCTTTAACCATTCGTATTTAGCTCGCCCGTAACTTTCAATATCCACCCATGTATCAGCACCGCAAATCACGGCACAAATTGAGATGGTGATAATGTCAATTAATTGATGATGTTTTGTCCGCTCAATTCTGGGATCTTCTAAGTCGGCAAAATGGTCGGCGATCGTGATTTTAGGTTTGAGTTTCATACAGGTAAACCCTAATTAAATGTTTTGTAGTTACTCAATAATTATTCTCCAATATACCAGATTCTGT
>JANMMT010000099.1:0-20899 GCA_031373545.1 Hyphomicrobiales bacterium | reverse complement strand
GATCCTTGGTCTCGCCATCGGCGGCGGCATTGGTGCGTTCATGGCCAACCGCGTGCAGATGACGCAAATGCCGGAACTCGTGGCGTTTTTTCATGCGCTCGTGGGCTTGTCGGCGGCGTTTGTGGCGGCGGCTGCGCTCTATGCGCCGCAAGCCTTCGGCATTGGCGATATCGGCAAAATCAAGGGTGCCAGCCTGATCGAAATGGGCCTGGGCGTCGCCATCGGGGCCATCACCTTCACAGGCTCGGTTGTCGCCTTCTTGAAGCTCAACGGCCGCATGAGCGGCAAACCCATCATGCTGCCGAACCGCCATCTGATCAACATCGGCCTTGGTGTGGCGCTGGCCGCGCTGTTGCTCTTGTTCCTTACCACGGAAAGCCGCCTGGTCTTCTGGCTGATCGTGCTGGTCTCCTTCGTGCTCGGGGTCACGCTGATCATCCCCATCGGCGGGGCGGACATGCCGGTTGTCGTCTCCATGCTCAACAGCTATTCGGGCTGGGCGGCGGCGGCGACGGGCTTTATGCTCAACAACGACCTGCTGATCGTCGTTGGCGCGCTGGTGGGCTCGTCGGGGGCTATTCTTTCCTACATCATGTGCAAGGCGATGAACCGCAGCTTCATCTCCGTCATTCTGGGTGGCTTTGGCGGCGACGATGCCGCGGCGGCAGGCAAGGCCGAAGCCAAGCCCTACAAGGCGGGCTCGGCGGAAGACGCGGCCTACATCATGAAGAATGCGCAGAAGGTCATCATCGTGCCGGGCTACGGCATGGCGGTGGCGCAGGCGCAGCATGCCTTGCGCGAGATGGGCGACCTCCTGAAAAAAGAGGGCGTCGAGGTGAAATACGCCATTCACCCCGTCGCGGGCCGCATGCCGGGCCACATGAACGTGCTGCTGGCGGAAGCCAATGTGCCCTACGATGAGGTGTTTGAGCTGGAGGACATCAACAGCGAGTTCGGCCAGGCGGATGTGGCCTTCGTTATCGGGGCCAATGACGTCACCAACCCTGCCGCCAAGACCGACAAGACCTCGCCGATCTACGGCATGCCGGTGCTCGATGTGGAAAAGGCGGGTACGGTCCTTTTCGTCAAGCGCGGCATGGGCGGCGTGGGGTATGCGGGCATCGACAACGAGGTGTTTTACCGCAACAACACGATGATGCTGCTCTCTGACGCCAAGAAGATGGTCGAAAGTATCGTCAAGGCCATGGCGCACTGATCAGCCTGATCAACGGAACGCTACGGGCCTCTGAGCTGCGCGGCGGGGGCAGGCGGCTATTGCCTTATCGGAACAACCCGCCTCCCGTGCGGCCCATGCCCTCGCGCGCGATGCGGTTGTTGCCGTCGACAACAAGCGCTTTCTGGAAGCTTTCGTTGGCCTCCTTGCGGTCGCCAAGGCGCTCATAGGCCACGCCGCGCTGGGCCCAGGCATCCGCCAGCTTGTTGTCCACGTTGAGGGCAGCATTGAAATCCTCGATCGCGGGCTGGAACTTGCCGGTGGCCAGCAGGCTTTGCCCGCGTCCCTGATAGGGGGCCGCAACGTATGGATTCCGGTCAATCGCTTGATCGAAATCGGCGATGGCCCGCACATGGTCGCCCGAAAGCTGGTAGGCGAGCCCGCGCCCGTGAAAGGCCTCCCCGCCTTCGCGGTTGAGCTGGATCGCCCGGTTGTAGTCGGCGATGGAGGCATCCACATCGCCGCGGCCACGCAGGAGATTGCCGCGGGCAAGGTAAGCAGCGCCGTAGTTCGGATCAACGGAAACGGCCCGGTTGAAATCGTTCATGGCCTGGTCGGCACGCCCGGACTGGCGGTTGGCCAGCCCACGGTTCAGGAATGCTGGGGCCATGTTCGGGTCAAGCTGGATCGCCCGGTTGAAATCGCTGATGGCGTCGGAGAAGCGACCGGCGCGGGCATAGGCGGCCCCGCGCAGATTATGCGCCATGGCATCATTGGGGTTGCGGCTGATGACTTCGCTCAGCGAGCCGATGTTGTTGCTGGCGGCGGCAGGGTTCGCCGTGTTGGCCTCATCCACCTCGGCAAAGCGTGGCTGGCGCGCGCTGCCGGCCCCGCCATCGAATGTGCCGCAACCGGCCAGCAGAATAGCCGTCGATGCTGCCAGCACCACCTGCCTCGCCGCCACGATCGGTTGAGTTACATGCACCAATGGAAACCTCATCACTTGTTCACGGGACGCGGCTTGCGCGCAGGACGCGACTTGCTCGCGGGACGCAACTAGCTCAAAGAACGCGCCGAAAAACGAAAACGCCCGTGTTGTGACACAGGCGCCTTGAAGCTTGGGTGAACCAATCGCCCCACAACAAACTCAGCGGCGCGGTGCCACGGGTGCAGGCGTTGCAATCAGGCCTTCGCGCTGCGCTTTCTTGCGCGCCAGCTTGCGGGCGCGGCGCACCGCCTCGGCCTTCTCGCGGGCCCTTTTTTCCGATGGCTTCTCGTAATGGCCCCGGAGTTTCATCTCGCGGAAGATGCCTTCGCGCTGCATTTTCTTCTTCAGAGCGCGAAGCGCCTGGTCAACATTGTTGTCGCGGACGAGAACCTGCACGGGTCTACCTTTATCTGGATGTGTCAAACGGATCTGGCGCAGAGCGAGCCCCGCGCTTCAGAAGATGCGGCGGGTTACCAGAGTTGACCCGCACTGTCTACCACGCCGGGCCCGTCACGGGCGCAAAAGTCGCGTGACATGGCCCATTTTTCGCCCTTCGCGCGCATCCGCCTTGCCGTAAAGATGCAACTGCGCCCCAGGCTCGGCGAGAATCGCGGCCCATTCGGCGGCCTCTGCACCAATCAGGTTGCGCATCTCGACCTGCGGCGCACGCTGGGCAACCGAGCCGAGCGGCAAGCCGGTGATGGCACGAATGTGCTGCTCGAACTGCGATGTATCCGCACCATCCAAGGTCCAATGGCCGGAATTGTGCACGCGGGGGGCGATTTCATTGACATAAAGCGCTTCACTGCCGCCGTCGCCGGTGATGAAGAATTCCACGGCAAAGACGCCGACGTAGTCGAGACTGTCGCCGATCTGCCGTGCGATCTCCGCAGCCTTGCGGGCCGTGACCGGGTGGAGACTGGCGGGCGCGACGGAGCGCTTGAGAATGTGGTTGGCGTGCTCGTTTTCTGTGACGGGGAAGGCGCGAAAGCTGCCATCCAGTCCGCGCGCCGCCACCACCGAAACCTCGCGCGTGAAGGGCACGACGCTCTCGAGAATCGACGGTTGGCCCTTAAGTGCGGCAAATGCGCTGGGCCCCTCAAATGCGGCCTTGATGCGCACCTGCCCTTTGCCGTCATAGCCAAAGCGGCGCGTCTTGAGGATGGCAGGGAGGCCGATCTCGGCGAGCGCCGTCGTGAGCTCTGTATCGCTATCGACACTGGCAAAACCGGCCGTCATGGCACCCAGATCACGGGCGAGACGCTTCTCCTCCACGCGATCCTGGCAGATGCCAAGCGCTCTGGCACCGGGGCGCACGGGCACGCGCTGGGCCAGCACCTCCACCGTACGGGCGGGTACGTTCTCGAACTCGTAGGTCACGACATCGACATTGGCGGCGAAATGCTTGAGTGCGCTCTCGTCAGTGTAGGAGGCCACGCTGTGGGCGCCGGCCACCTCAAAGGCAGGGCTATCGACCTCGGGCGCATAGATGTGGCAGCGATACCCAAGACGCGCTGCGGCGAGTGCCAGCATGCGGCCGAGTTGCCCGCCTCCCAGAATGCCAATGGTTTTGCCGGGCGGGATGCGGCCGGGTGGCGTCGCCGCGTCAGCCACGGGGTGGGGCCTCTGCCGCATCGCTCGGGCGCTCGGCCACGGCATCGGTCTGCGCGCGCCGCCATGCCGCCAGCCGCTCGGCCAGTGGCTCATCGTTGAGGGCCAGAACGGAGGCCGCCAGAAGCGCCGCGTTGATGGCCCCGGCACGCCCGATGGCCAATGTTCCGACGGGCACCCCGGCGGGCATCTGCACGATGGAATGCAGGCTGTCGACGCCTGAAAGTGTCTTGGATTCAATGGGGACGCCGAGCACCGGCAGGGCCGTCATCGATGCGGTCATGCCCGGCAGATGCGCCGCACCGCCCGCACCGGCGATGATAACGCGAAAGCCCATCGCCTTGGCGCCCTTGGCGAAGCTCACGAGCCGGTCGGGCGTGCGGTGCGCCGAGACAATGCGGTCATCATGGGACACGCCCAGTTGATCCAGAGTGTCGGCCGCATGTTTCATCGTCGCCCAATCCGACTGGCTGCCCATGATGATGGCGATGGGCGCGCCGGATGCCGGCTTTTCAGATTTGAGGGCCACTGGCGTTCAACTCCGGTTTCAGGCGATGATATCAGGCAGAAGGCGGCCCGAGACAGAGGTGAGACGATCTTTCAGCAGAAGCTTGCGCTTTTTCAACCGCTGAACCTGCAGTTGATCCGGGAGGCTGGATCTCAGGAGCGCGTCGATCGCCGCATCCAGATCGCCGTGCTCCTGTTGCAGGACACGCAATTCCTGCTCAAGTTGTTCACGCTCTTCGTCTGACAGGCTATCTGAGGTCAACGCCCAATTCCCTCGTATGGCGAGCCTCATACAGCAGCTTGCCGGCATATGTCACGACCAGAACGACCATCACAACATCGAACTCATGCCATTTTTGCATGTTCAAAAGGCTTGTTGCGCCGCACAAACGATCCATTTGGACAGTCGGCTCAACGTGTGCCATCTTTCCAAAGTCGGTCTCACAACCAAGGAGGATCACCGATGCCCCACACCTCACATCTGGCTGAACTTGAGCGCAAACACAGGGCGCTCGATCAACAGATTAGAGAGGCCATGCGACATCCGGCCAGCGATCCGGTCAAGGTGACGCATCTGAAGCGGGAAAAGCTCCTGCTGAAGGACGAGATCACGAAATTCAGGAGCGTTGTCGCGAGCCGCACCATTCATTGAGTGGGGCCTTTTGGGGGTGATTGAAATCCAGCGCCGGGGCTCTGCTCCGGCGTTCTAAAATTCAACCCGGTGTGGCCTGCCTACCTTTGCCAACTGCGAAAGGCGTCATCGAAGACCTGCTGGCCGCCGATGCCCTTTTCCATGATGATGGCGGCCCGGCGCCCGCCCGTTGCCTGAAACTCGAAATAGACCAGTGGGCGTGTTCGCAGCATGTCGATGTTGCGTGACAGAGCTGGCTCACTTTGAGCCAATGCGATCAGAAACAGGTTTTCGACGATGGCGATGCCCTGTCCCGCGATGGCATACCCCGGTTGGTTTTCTGTCTGGCGCAGCTCCATCACCGACAAGGATTGAACGCCCCGCACATCGCCGTTCGCTTGGGGGAGGAACTGGATCTGGATGGTATGCGAGGCGGGCAGCGCAGCATCCGTGTTGCGCTGAAGCATCATTTCCGCCCGCAGGCGCGCCTCGGGAATATCCGCGACGGCCTTGATGGCCACCTGGACGGGTTGGCCCTGCACGTTCACATTCTCGGTTCTCCAAACGACCGACCCTTGCCGGACGACCAGCGGCTGCCCGGCCTCGCTGCTTTCGATGACGAAAACCAGCCGATTGGCCACAGCGATGCCTGCCGGAGCACTCGCTGGGGCCTGTGGCGCAGTCGTGACAGGGGCGGAGGGTTGCACAGGCGGGGCTGGCACAGGTGGCGGAGGCGCAGGTGGCGAAGAGGCTGGTGCAACGGCAGCGGGGGGCTGCGGGCGCGGAGGCGTGCTTGCCGCGGGCGAGGGCGGTGTTGGCACCCCCGTGGGGGCTGGGGCAGTCGGCGCGGGCGCGGAAGGTACAGGCGCTGATGGCACAGGCGCTGATGGCCCTGGCGCAGAAGGCCCTGGCGCGGAAGGGGCGCGCGCTGGCGCTTCAGCCCCAGCTGGCCCAACGCGGTCGTCGGATTTTGCGACCACCTGCGGGCGCTGTTGAACGGTCGGCGTGTTGGGTGCGGGCCGCGTCGCCATGGCCGGCAGCTCGTTGCGACGCAGATAGGCCAGCGTCGCGACAATCGCCATCACGCCCGCGCCCAACGCGACCGCGACACCAACCCAGGGTTTTCGCCCCGTTTCAGCGCGTTTTGGTTGCACTTGTGGGCGCAGGATGGCAGCGGGTGCAGTTGCTTCGACAGCGTCAGGAATGGGAAATTCGGCCGCGCTCTGTTCACTCTCCAGCCGTTCGATCACCTGTTCCAGATTGTCCAGCTCCCGGTCAATGAGGTCGGGAGCCGTGGGAGGATCCAGGCTGGCGAGCTGGCGCGATATGGCACTGCGCGCGCGCTCATAGACCCCTTCCCGGTTTTCCGGTGTGTTGGGGGCAAGAGCCGACACGGCACGCGCCAGAACAGGGTAATAATCAGCCATTGCGTTTCGCGTTATCCTTCAAACGGGTTCTTCATGAGAATGGTATCATCCCGCTCGGGGCTTGTGGACAGCAGGGTCACCGGCGCGCCGATCAATTCCTCCACACGGCGGACATATTTGATGGCCGCAGCCGGGAGTTCACCCCAGGAGCGTGCGCCCGCTGTTGTCTCGGGCCAGCCTGGCATCGTCTCATAAGTCGGCTCGATGGTAGCCTGATCATCCGCGCTGGCGGGAAAGTGATCGAGCGCCGCGCCCCGCAACGTGTAGCCTGTGCAGAGCTTCACTTCGTCGAACCCGTCGAGCACATCGAGCTTGGTGAGCGCGATGCCGTCAACGCCTGAGGCGCGAATGGCATGGCGCACAAGCACGGCATCGAACCAGCCACAACGGCGCTTGCGGCCGGTGACAACCCCGAATTCGCGTCCAGTTCGGCCGATGCGCTCGCCTACGTCATCAAAGAGTTCGCTCGGGAACGGGCCTTCGCCGACCCGGGTGGTGTAGGCCTTGGCGATTCCCAGCACATACCCGGTGGCCGAGGGGCCAAGACCTGAGCCGGTTGCGGCCTGTGCGGCCACGATGTTGGAAGAGGTCACGTAGGGGTAGGTGCCGTGGTCCACATCCAGCAAGGAGCCCTGCGCGCCTTCAAAGAGGATGCGCTTGCCTGCGCGGCGCGCGCGGTCGAGCAGGGCGGGCACGTCCCCCGCAAAAGGCCGGATCGCGGGCGCAATGGCGGTGAGTTCGGCCTGCAGGGCGGCCGCGTCCACCTCGCCGATGCCCAGACCCCGTCGCAGCGCGTTGTGATGCGCGAGCAGCCGCTCGATCTTCGGCCCCAGGCTGGCGGGATTGCCGAGATCGACCACGCGGATGGCGCGGCGGCCCACCTTGTCCTCATAAGCCGGGCCGATGCCGCGCTTGGTGGTGCCGATCTTCATGCCGCTGTTGGCGCTTTCGCGAAAATGGTCGAGCTCGCGGTGCAGCGACAGGATCAGCGCTGCATTTTCGGCTATCCGCAGGTTTTCGGGAGTTATATCAACGCCTTGGGCGCGCAACCGTGTTGTCTCTTCAACGAAATGCCAGGGGTCCACGACCACGCCGTTGCCGATGACCGAGAGCTTGCCGGGCCGCACGATTCCCGACGGCAGCAGGCTGAGCTTGAAGATCACGCCGTTGATGACCAGCGTGTGACCCGCGTTGTGACCGCCCTGAAAGCGCACGACGACATCGGCCTGCTCGGACAGCCAGTCAACGATCTTGCCCTTGCCCTCGTCACCCCACTGGGCTCCGACCACAACCACATTGCCCATGATGATCTCGCCTTTGGTCCGTCTGGTCGTTGATGCCAGACATGAAAATGCCCGGCCTCCGGAACGCCGGAGCCGGGCTGTTCCGCTGGGCGGTTACCGGAAAGGGGCAGTCAGGGCAAGTCAATTGGTGTTATCGGGTGGGGACAGGCTTCTCGCCTCGGTAATCGTAGAAGCCGCGTTTGGTCTTGCGGCCCAGCCAGCCGGCCTCGACGTATTTCACAAGGAGTGGGCAGGGGCGGTACTTGGAGTCGGACAAGCCGTCGTGCAGCACCTGCATGATCGACAGGCAGGTGTCGAGACCGATGAAATCGGCCAGTTGCAATGGTCCCATGGGATGATTGGCGCCCATCTTCATCGCTGTGTCGATGGCATCCACGCTGCCCACACCCTCATACAGGGTGTAGATTGCCTCATTGATCATGGGAATGAGAATGCGGTTGACGATGAAGGCCGGAAAATCCTCCGACATCGTGACGGTCTTGCCCAGATTGCTGACAAAATCACGTGCCGTGGCATAGGTCGCATCGTCGGTGGCAATGCCGCGGATAATCTCGACCAGTTGCATGATCGGCACGGGATTCATGAAGTGGATGCCGATGAACTTCTCAGGCCGATCGGTGGAAGCGGCCAGCCGCGTGATGGAAATCGAGGAGGTGTTGGTGGCAATGATCGCGGAGGGCTTGAGCGTGCGGCACAGCGCCGTGTAGGCCTTTTTCTTGATCTCCTCGTTCTCGGTCACGGCCTCGATCACGAGATCGCAATCGGCAAGATCTTCCACCGCCGTCGAGCCCCTGATCAGCGAGAGCGCCGCCTGGCGGGCCTCGTCGGTGATCACGGCTTTCTGCACTTGCCGGGCAAGGTTGCCGGTGATGTTGGCAAGGCCAACAGCAATCCGCTCGTCCGCGCTGTCGTGGATCGTGATGTCATGGCCGCCAAGCGCGGCGACATGGGCAATGCCGCTGCCCATCTGACCCGCGCCGATCACGCCGATTTTCATGTTCTTGCCCATTGTGTTGTCTGGTTCGCGATGGTGATTTACGTGACGATACTCTCAATGCAGAGATGTGTATGCAAGCGCAAGCCGATGCAAGCCTTTCCGTTTCGCAACAGGGGACCTGGCAGGTTGCGTTGCGGAGGCCTGGCCTGCGCGCCGGATGCGACATGCCTCTTGTTCTTGCGCATCTGGGCGCTCAAAGCTCGTTCATGATGACACGTTTCACCCTGGCTGCCGCCTTAGCATTGAGCCTCCTCTCCGCAGCAAGGGCGCAGACACCTGCTGAAACGCCCACACCGGAGCGGCGGCAGGAGCGTCAGGACGAGTTGAAACGGCTGGAAGACAGCCTGCTGCGCAGCCAGGGCGCGCAATCGGAACTGGCGGCGGAGATGGTGCGCCTGCGCGGCGACCGGGCCCGCCTCAACGGGGAATTGATCACCACCTCACGCCGGATTCGTGAGACGGAGGACCGGGCGCAGGCTGCACAGACGCGGATCGAGCGGCTCGGTCTGGAAGAAGAGGCGCTGCGCCGCTCGCTCGACTCGCGCCGGGGCATCATCATCGAAGTGCTGGCCTCGTTGCAGCGGTTGGGGCGCAAGCCGCCGCCAGCGGTTCTGGTGCGTCCGGAAGATATGCTGCAGGCCATCCGCACATCAATGCTGCTGGGCACGGTCATTCCCGAATTGCGGCAGGAGGCTGAGGTTCTGGCGCAAGATCTGGCGACACAGATAGCCACGCGCCGCGCCATCGGGGAGGAGCGTGAACGCCTCGCTTCGGAAATCCGGCAACTGAATGCGGACCGCGAACGCATCGCCGCATTGGTGGCCACGCGCCAGCAGCAGATTGATTCGAATGAGTCCCGGGTGGCCGAAGAGCGCCAAAAAATCCAGTTGCTCGTGCGTCAAAGCCAAACTCTCAGAGAATTGATCACGCGCATGGAGGCCGAGATTGCCTCCTCCAGCAGGGCTGCGGCGGCGGCGCGTGCTGTTCCGCTGCCCTCTCTCAATCCGGCTCAGGCAGCGGCACAAGCCCTCGCAGCGGGGCGGGACATGGCGCGCCTGCAACCGAAAATTGCCTTCGCTGACGCCCGTGGGGCTCTTTTGATGCCTGTAAACGGCCCTGTTGTCCGTGTTTTCGGTGCGCCGGACGGATTTGGCGGGCGTGAGAGCGGCTTCACCATCGAAACGCCCAAATTCGCGCTTGTGACTGCACCCTCGGATGGCTGGGTTTCATTTGCAGGTGCCTATCGTTCTTTTGGTCATGTCTTGATCATCAATGCGGGAGGGGGCTATCATCTGGTGATGTCGGGTCTGGACCGCACGTCCGTCGAGCCGGGCCAGTTTGTCTTGCAAGGCGAGCCGGTTGCGTCGATGGGTGAGAATGCACCAGGCGCGTTGGCTGCCGAGCCCGGGCAATCCAAACCCGTGCTGCTGATTGAAATACGCAAAGACGGGGTGCCGATCGACCCTGGCCCATGGTGGGCAAAACCCGACGGCGAGAAGGTTCGTGGATGATGCGTAAGCTCTCCTATCTGTTGCTGGGTGCCGCCATCGGGGCGGGCAGTGTCGTTGCTTTGTCTCAAACGCGGCTTCTCAACGGAAGCGCGGCGATTGCGGCTGGGGCCGACACCTATCGCAAGCTCAATTTGTTCGGCGACATCTTCGAGCGCATCCGTTCCGATTATGTCGAGCCGCCCAATGATGTGAAGCTGATCGAGAGTGCCGTGAACGGCATGCTGCAATCGCTCGATCCTCACTCCAGCTACATGGACAAGAAGGCTTTCGACGACATGCGCCAGCAGACGCGCGGCGAGTTCGGCGGGTTGGGCATCGAGGTGACGATGGAGGAGGGCGCGATCAAGGTCGTGACTCCCATTGATGACACACCCGCCGCCAAGGCCGGACTGCTTGCGGGGGACCTGATCACCCACATCGATAACGACCCCGTGCAGGGCCTCTCGCTCAACCAGGCGGTCGAGAAGATGCGCGGCGCGATCAACTCGCCCGTGATGCTCAAGGTTCTGCGCGCCACCAGCAAGAAGGTCGAGGACATCCGCATCGTCCGCGACCGGATTGTCGTGCGGGCGGTCCGGTGGCGCAAGGAGGGAGATGACGTTGCCTACATCCGCGTGTCATCCTTCAGCGAGCAGACATTCGACAACCTGAAGACAGGCATCGAAAAGACCGTGGCCGAGATCGGCGGGCTGGACAAGGTCAAGGGCTTCGTCGTCGATCTGCGCAACAACCCGGGCGGGCTTCTCGATCAGGCCATTCTGGTCTCCGATGCCTTCATGGAGCGCGGCGAGATCGTCTCGACACGCGGGCGCGATCCGGCGGACACCCAGCGGTTCACGGCCAAATCCGGTGACCTGACCAAGGGCAAGCCCGTCATGGTGCTGATCAACGGCGGTTCAGCCTCGGCCTCCGAGATCGTCGCGGGCGCGTTGCAGGACCACAAGCGCGCGACCATCATCGGCACGCGCTCCTTCGGCAAGGGCTCGGTGCAAACCGTTATTCCGCTGCGCGAGCAAGGGGCTGTGCGTCTGACGACGGCCCGGTATTACACGCCGTCAGGCCGTTCGATCCAGGCCAAGGGAATCGAGCCGGACATCAAGATCGAGCAGGATATTCCCGACGAGTTGAAGGGCAAGGACGAGACCAAGGGAGAGGCCGGTCTTAAAGGGCATTTGCGCTCTCAGGACGATGACGAAAAAGGCGGCTCCTCGGCCTACATCCCACCCGATGTGAAGAACGACAAGCAGCTGAATTATGCCCTTGATCTGCTGCGCGGCGTGAAGGTCAATCTCGCACCCGCGCCAGCGGCGGCAGGCGCAAGCCCTGCGGCATCCCAGCCCAAACCAAACTGAGGATCGAGCCCACTCGATCCTACTGATAAAGCAGCGTTTTTGACCCACGCCCACGCGGCGTGGGTTTTTCTTTCCGCTCGTGCCCGTGTGCGTTCCAGTCAATCGAAGCCTGGCATGTCTGTGACGCTTTTTCCTGTCTTCAAGTCATCAAGTGTTCATGTGAAACTGGCCATAGGAACCTACGTTCGTGTCTGGAGTTTTAAGCGCATCCGAGCGCATTCAATACTCCCTCCGGTCGCTTACATTTGTGATTGTATTTGTCAGGACAGGCATCCATGAAACATCCCCGCGACATTCTTCCGTCCCGTCTCGATCTCCATGAGGTTGCGGTGGAACGCGCACTGTCCGAGTTTCGCTCTTCACGCCCTGTGGTGATCACGGGTGATGGCCAGGCTGTTCTGATGTGCGGCGTCGAGGGGCTTGATGCTCCTCTGGCGCGCGATCTTGATAATCTTGCGGAGGGCCGTGCCCGGCTTGTCCTGCCGGCGGCGCGTTTGCGTCGGATCGGGCTGGACCGCACCTTGCCTGGCGCTGTCGCCCTTCCTGTCGTGGATGTCGCGCGCATCGAAACGCTGGCCTTGAAAATCGATGCGAAAGTAGATGCACCCGTCAGTCCCATAGCGGCGCTTGATGAGGTTGCTCTCGAACTTGCGCGTCTGTCCTTCACGCTGCCAGCCATCATCTCGATGCCTGCGGACCTGTCCGTGCTGCCGGAGAGCCTTTTCGTGCGCGTCAGCGCCGAAGCCGTTCGGCTGTATCGCGGCTCGCAGGTCAAGGCGATGAAGATCGTCGGGCGCGCCCCCGTGCCCCTGGAAGGCGCGATCGATTCCGAATTCGTTGTGTTCCGCGGCGGCGAAGGCCTGCGCGATCAAGTCGCGATCATGGTTGGCAAGCCCGATCTGTCGCGCCCGGTCCATGTGCGCATGCACTCGGCGTGCCTCACGGGTGACCTGTTTGGCTCACTCAAGTGCGATTGCGGTGATCAGTTGCGCGAGACCGTTGAATGGATGTCCAAGAATGAGGGTGGCATTTTGCTCTACCTTGACCAGGAAGGGCGCGGCAATGGCATCTCCAACAAGATGCGCGCCTACAAGCTGCAATCGATGGGCTGGGACACATACGACGCGGATGAAGTTCTGGGTTTTGACCTGGACCAGCGCCGCTTCGATTTTGCAGCGGTGATGCTGCGCCAGCTCGGTGTAACCAGCGTTCATCCCATGACCAACAATCCCGAGAAAATCCGCGCCCTGCGGGAAGCCGGGCTCGATGTCCTGGAAAGCAAGCGCGTGCTGGGCCGACCCAATCCGAACAACGTGCGCTATCTCGCCTCCAAGCGCGACCGTGCGGGCCATCTGATCGATTTCGATGCTCTTGCGGCACGGACACCGGCAGAGTAAGGTTTGCACCTCTCACCTGACGACAAAAAAAGCGGCTCATGCCGCTTTTTTCATATCTCATCGGATTGATGATCTGATTCAGACGTAGGCGGCGCTTCCCTCTGGCTTGAGGTCGAGCAGGGCGCGCTTGAGTTTTTCCAAAGCGCGATTCTCGATCTGGCGCACACGCTCTTTCGAGATGCCAAGGCGCTCTCCGAGCGATTCCAGCGTAGCGGAATCATCCTGCAGGCGGCGCTCGCGGATGATGCGGACCTCGCGATCGGACAGCACATTCATGGCGGAACGCAACCAGTTGACGCGCCGGTCTCTGTCGATCGATTCCTCGACAATCATGTCGGGCGTGGGCCCCTTGTCGATCAGGAAATCCATGCGGTCGCTTGCTGCACCCGAGTCACCCTCCGAGATGGGCGCATTGAGTGACATGTCCGAGCCTGACAGGCGGGCGGCCATGGCCGCGACATCGGCGTGGCTGACCCCCACTGCGGTCGCGATCTCCGTGTAGACCGCATGCAGACTGGTCTCCGAGCCAGCGGCCTGTGTGATGCGGGCGCGCAGGCGGCGCAGATTGAAGAACAAGGCCTTCTGCGCCGAACTTGTACCGCCGCGCACGATGGACCAATTGCGCAGGATGTAATCCTGTATCGAGGCGCGGATCCACCACGTGGCATAGGTCGAGAAGCGGACCTCCCGCGCTGGCTCGAAGCGGGCCGCAGCCTCCAGCAGTCCCACATGGCCCTCCTGGATGAGATCCGGCATGGGCAACCCGTAATTGCGGAACCTCGCCGCAAGCGCGATGACGAGGCGCATGTGCGCATGAGCCATTTTGTGCAAGGCTTTGGCGTCCTTGCGCTCGGCCCAGGCAATGGCCAATTCGCGCTCTTCTTCACGGGTCAGAAACGGCGCATTCATCGCCGCTTTCACGAACCCTCGCCGAACTCCCACGAGCGCTGCCATGGTCACTCCCGTAACTGTTATATTATATTTACGTGAATTCACGGAATTTGGATCGTGCCACTGTGTCAGGATTGGGGAGATTCAAGACTGTTTGTTGCGAATATTTTTCGCAACCTGAAATTGTGCTGCAAACTCAGCGTTCATTAAACAATTTAAAATGCATTATTTTTCGGGCAAGCGTGCGGTTTGTGTCTCCGTCACGCCCTGACCGGTCTCGATGATGCCGCGGCGCAGGTTGCGTGTGCGGCTGAAGAAGTCGAACAGCTTGTCGCCGTCGCCCCAGCGTATGGCCCGCTGGAGCGAGAACAGGTCTTCCTGAAAGCGACCCAGCACATCCAGCACCGCCTCGCGGTTGTTGAGGAAGACATCACGCCACATCGTGGGATCGGAGGCCGCAATGCGCGTGAAATCGCGGAATCCGCCGGCTGAAAACTTGATGACTTCGCTCGCTGTCACGGTTTCAAGATCCGCCGCTGTGCCCATGATGTTGAAGGCGATCAGATGGGGCAGGTGGCTGGTCACGGCCAGCACCAGGTCATGGTGATCCGGCGCCATAATCTCGACACGCGAACCGATGGCCTCCCAGAAGAGACGCAGGCGCTCGGTGGCGGCAGGGTCCGTGCCCTCGGGTGGCGTCAGGATGCACCAGCGGCCCTTGAACAGTGCAGCGAAGCCGGCATCGGGGCCTGAATGCTCCGTTCCCGCCACAGGATGCGCAGGCACGAAATGCACGCCTTCCGGAATATGCGGGGCAACGACCCGGACAACCTCGCCCTTGACCGAACCGACGTCGGAAATGATGGCGCCCGGCTTGAGCGCCTCCCTCATGGCTTCTGCCACAGGCCCATTGGCCCCGACGGGCACGCAGAGAATGACCAGATCGGCTGTGCGCACGCCGTCCTGAATGTTGCCGGTGGCATCATCCGCGATGCCCAGTGCGAGGACACGCGCGCGCACATCGGCGCTGTCGTCGACGGCCACGATGCGGCTGCACAGACCTTTCTCGCGTGCGGCGCGGGCGATAGATGAGCCGATCAGGCCCATCCCCACCAGCGTAAGCTGTCCGAACATGACGCTCATGTCTCAGCTGTGCCCGACATGAAGGCTTTGAGCGTGGCGACGACGAAGCGGTTGGAGTCTTCGTTGCCGACCGTCAAGCGCAGGGCATGGGGCATGCCGTAAGCGTCCATGGCGCGCAGCACGATGCCCTCGCTGCCCAGGTAACGGTCCGCATCCTTGGCCGTGCGTCCCGGCACATCGGAAAAGTGCATGAGCAGGAAATTGCCGACGCTGGGCGTGACCGTGATGCCAAGACTCTCGATTTCCGCCGCCAGCCAGGGCATCCAGCGCTCGTTGTGCGCGATGGCCTTGTCCACATGGGCCTGATCCTGCACGGCAGCCACCCCTGCCGCAAGGGAGGGGCCACTCACGTTGAAAGGGCCCCGGATGCGGTTGAGCGCATCGACCAGATGCGCGGGACCATAAAGCCAGCCAAGTCGCAGGTTGGCGAGGCCGTAAATCTTGGAGAAGGTGCGCGTCATCACCACGTTGTCCGATGTGGCGACCAACTCCAGCCCCGAGGCGTAGTCGTTGCGGCGGACATATTCGGCGTAAGCCGCATCCAGAACCAGAAGTACGCTTGGCGGAAGGCCCGCGTGCAGGCGCTTCACCTCATCGAACGGCAGGTATGTGCCGGTGGGGTTGTTGGGGTTGGCGAGATAAACGATGCGCGTGCGCGGCGTGACTGCGGCCAGCATGGCATCCACATCCGCCGTGAAGTTCTTTTCCGGCACCACCACGGGCGTGCCGCCTGCAGCCAGAATGGCGATCCGATAGACCAGAAAGCCGTGCTCGCTGTAAATGCCCTCATCGCCCGCACCAAGATAGGCGTTGGTCACAAGCGAAAGCAACTCGTCCGAGCCTGCGCCGCAGACCAGACGTGCCGGATCAAGCCCGAACTTGGCGCCAATCGCCTCGCGCAGGGCGGTGGCACTGCCATCGGGATACAATTCCAGCTTGGCTGCAATGCCGACGTAAGCCTCGCGCGCCAGTGGGCTGGGCCCCAGAGGCGTTTCGTTGGATGAGAGCTTGTGCAGTTTCTTGCCCGGGGCGGCGGAGGATTTGCCGGGCATGTAGGCGTGAATATCCATCACGCCCGGGCGGGGCACAGGCATTGTTCCGGGGCGGTTGGCGGCAGCGCTCATGTCAGGGGCCTGGTAGGGGGTGGTCAATGTGAAAGGGCTGTAACAGAAAACGGCGCCGTATGGCCACCGATCTCGTGATAGCGCACTTGGCCGCACCCCATATCGCTCATGGTGGACGTAATGAATTCAGCCGAGAGTGTTTGTGGATGCGCCGTCAGTACGGCCAGCGCCGCATGGGTGCCGCCCGTCATGACCACTTTCATGCCCAGAGCTGCCATCTTGCCCGGCGCGTCGGGCTTCCAGCGCTCGACCGTCAGGCTGGCCACAACCACCTCGCGCACGGCGGCCTCCGCCAACGGCTTGGAGATCACGTAGACGGGCAAGCCGGCGGGATGATCGGGGCGGTCGATGAACGGCAGCCGCGCGATGATCTTGGGAGCGTCGGCCCCTTCCAGCATGCGCCACCACGGGCCAGCTTCAGCCGATTGATCGAGACGGAACATGCCCAGATCGCCTTTGGATTGATCCACTGCCTCAATGACACGTGCCGCGCTCTCATGGGTGATGAACGGGACCGTGAAACCGAAGTGGAACCGCGCCGAATCACGCATCGCCGCTGCATCTCCGGTGATGTCCGCATGCACGCTGTGAGGGGCCTGCACATAGGTGAAGGTGGAGATGATGACGCGCCAGATGCTTTCGACCGTATCGAGTGGCAGCAAGCCGTGATGGCGCTCCACAAGCTTGCGCAGCACCTCGGCCTCGCGCGCGGGACGGAAGGCCGATCCGCTGGCCCCGGTCTTCTTGACGGTGATCAGCCGCTCGATCACTTGCGAGCGCTCCATCAGAAGCGCGTGCATCGCGGCATCGAGACGATCGATCTCGGCGCGGATATCGGCAAGGCTGGGCTGGGCTGGCAAGGACATATGGGCCTGTTATCAGGCCGCAGACCGGCCCGTAAAGCGCTGCCCTCGCTGTGACATGCTGGCAACGGAGCATTTAAACGTGCAAAATTTTGCAGATTGCCATATTGAATTCGTCAACGGCTGATTACACCTCTCTTAGACGGCGCGTCGAGCGGGACCTCGGCGGCGCGGAATACGAATGAGTCACCGTCAAAATTCACGTGCCGGAATTTCCGGACCATCATGGGACGTACAGAACTGTCCACTCATTCTCCAGCAGAAGCTGCCCCTCGCAAGCGGCTTCGCCCGTCCACCCCCGCATCGGCAGGGCTCAAGACGGGTGACACACCTCCCGATCAGCACACCCTCGTGCTTGGCTCGCTTGACGATGCCAAGGCAGAGGACACCATTCTCATCGACCTCAAAGGCAAGAGCGCGCTGGCTGACCACATGGTCATCGCCACGGGGCGTTCCGACCGTCATGTGGGTGCCATCGCCGATCAGGTGGTGCAGGCGCTCAAAAAGGCAGGCGTGCGGAAGATCGCTGTGGAAGGCGTGCCCTTGTGCGAGTGGGTGCTCATCGACACGGGCGATATCATCGTCCATATCTTCAAGCCTGATGTGCGGGCTTTCTACAACCTCGAGAAGCTCTGGAGCGGTGACCGGCCCGAAGAAAAGAACTTGGCCTGATCGCACCTTGCCGCACACCAACGCGGTGTGCCCATGAAGATTGCCATCATCGCCGTGGGACGATTGAAAGCTGGACCAGAACGCGAGCTTGTCGCGCGCTATCATGAACGCTTGAGCGGTCTCGGCAAGGGTTTGGGCCTCAGCGGCCCCTTTGTCACGGAAGTCAATGAAAGCCCCGCCCGCACGGCGGATGCGCGCAAGGCGCAAGAGGCGGATGGGCTGATTTCAGCCATTGCGCCCGACTCCCTCGCCATCCGCTTTGACGAGCAGGGCCGGGTGATCAGCAGCGAAGAATTTGCCGAGATGATCCGCAAGCGCCGCGACGACGGGGCCAAATCGCTCACCTTCCTGATCGGTGGTGCAGATGGGTTGCATGCTGATGTGGCAGATGCTGCGCCTGAGGCCTTGAGCTTCGGGGCCATGACCATCCCGCACCAGCTCGTGCGCGTGCTGCTGATGGAACAGCTCTACCGCACGGCCACGCTGCTCTCCGGGCACCCGTATCACCGGGTGTGAGGGGCGTGCTCTATGTCATCCCCGACGAGTGCAGCGTGGGAAGGGGATCCAGCGCAAGGGCAGGGCTCTGTGACGGGTTCTAAGAAAGTCTGAATTCCCTTCCCTCGGGTCTTTGACCCTCGCCGGGAATGACAGAGGTGCGCCCACCGCAAACTGCATATTTTTCATGGTCGCAGCCACAAAAAACCCCGGAGAGGTCGAGCCGCTCCGGGGGTTTGATAGCTTTAAATAACGGGCAGCTTACTCAGCCGCGTCGCTCTTGCCCGCTTCCTTGCCCTTGGCTTCCAGGTCTTCGCCCGTCACCTGATCCACAGCGCGCATGGAGAGGCGCACCTTGCCGCGATCATCGAAGCCGAGCAGCTTGACCTTCACCTTGTCGCCCTCTTTGACCACATCTTTCACGGTCGCCACCTTGTGGGCCGCGAGCTGCGAGATGTGCACGAGCCCATCCTTGTTGCCGAAGAAGTTGATGAAGGCGCCGAAATCCATGACCTTCACTACCGTGCCTTCGTAGATTTGGCCGAGTTCCGGATCGGTGGCGATGCTCTTGATCCAGTTCAGCGCCGACTTGATGGCATTGCCGTCCGAGGCCGCGACGCGGATGGTGCCATCGTCCTCGATGTTGATCTTGGTGCCGGTCTTCTCGGTGATCTCGCGAATCACCTTGCCGCCGGTGCCGATCACTTCGCGGATCTTGTCCGGGTTGATCTTGATGGTCTCGATGCGGGGCGCATGCTCGCCCAACTCGGCGCGGGCACCGGTTAGCGCCTTGGCCATTTCGCCCAAGATGTGATCACGGCCGCCCTTGGCCTGATCGAGCGCGACCTTCATGATCTCTTCGGTGATGCCGGCGATCTTGATGTCCATCTGCAATGACGTGATACCGCTGAGCGTGCCCGCCACCTTGATGTCCATGTCGCCAAGTGCGTCTTCATCCCCCAGGATGTCGGAGAGCACGGCGAAGCGCTTGCCTTCCAGAATCAGTCCCATGGCGATGCCTGCGACAGGTGCCTTCAACGGCACGCCTGCATCCATCAGCGCCAGAGAGGTGCCGCAGACGGTGGCCATCGATGATGAACCATTCGACTCGGTGATCTCCGAGACGATGCGCAGGGTGTAGGGGAACTCGTGATGCGAGGGCAGCATGGGGCGGATCGCGCGGTAAGCGAGCTTGCCATGGCCGATTTCGCGGCGGCCGGGCGAGCCCATGCGGCCGGTTTCACCCACGGAGTAGGGAGGGAAGTTGTAGTGCAGCAGGAAGGTTTCCTTGCGGGTACCTTCGAGGCTGTCGATGTACTGCTCGTCGTCACCGGTGCCGAGCGTGGCCACGACCAGCGCCTGTGTTTCGCCGCGCGTGAACAGCGCCGAACCGTGGGTGCGGGGCAGGATGCCGACCTCCGAGACGATGGGACGCACGGTCTTCACGTCGCGGCCATCGATGCGGATGCCGTCATCAAGAATGTTGAGGCGCACGATCTGGGCCTGCGCATCCTTGAACTGGCCCTTGAGGGTTTCCTTGTCGAAGGTCTTCTTGCCGTCAGGCGTGTCTGAGGCCAGCTCTTCCATCACCTTGGCCTTGACTGCGTCGACCGCCTTGTAGCGCTCGGCCTTGGCCGTGATCTTGTAAGCCTTGCGCAGATCTTTCTCGGCCACCTTCATGATGGCCTTGGCCACCACGGAGTGATCCGGCGCGCTGAAATCGCGCGGCTCCTTGGCGGCCTTCTCGGCCAGCTTGATGATGGCGGCGAGCACAGACTGCCAGCCCTGCTGGCCGAACACGACGGCGCCCAGCATGATGTCCTCGGACAGTTCCTTGGCTTCCGATTCCACCATCAGCACGGCGTCTTCGGTGCCAGCGACAACCAGATCAAGGGTGCTGTCTGCCATCTGCGCCAGCGTCGGGTTCAGCACGAATGCGTTGTTGATATAGCCCACACGTGCAGCGCCGACCGGACCCATGAAGGGCACACCCGAAAGCGTCAGCGCGGCGGAGACGGCCACCATGGACAGCACATCGGGATCATTCTCAAGGTCGTGCTGGAGCACCGTGACGACCACCTGCGTGTCGTGGCGGTAGCCCTGCGGAAACAGCGGGCGGATCGGGCGGTCGATCAGGCGGGAGACCAGCGTTTCCTTCTCGGACGGGCGGCCTTCACGTTTGAAATAACCACCGGGAATGCGGCCCGCAGCGAAGGTTTTTTCCTGGTAGTTCACGGTGAGGGGGAAGAAATCGATGCCGACTTTCGGCTCTTTCGCGGAGACGATCGTGGCGAGAAGCACGGTCTCGCCGTAGGTGGCGAGCACAGCGCCATCGGCCTGGCGGGCAATCTTGCCGGTTTCCAGTGTGAGCGGACGACCGCCCCAGTTGATGGTGACTTTCTGATGATCAAACATGTCGGACTTTCAAAGGGGCGAAGCGCCGTGCGCGGCCCCGGTTGCGGCAGCGTTAAAACGCCATCAGCCACGCGCAAGACGGCAAGAGACCCGGACGAGTGTCCCGGTGTCTGGCAATCCTGCCATGGCTGATGTCATTGTCTGACCCGGCCATGTGTTCTTTACACCAATCCTCAAAACCTGAAAGATCATCGGGAATGGGTATCTCAACAGCCTCATCATCGACTTCCGCTAACTGTTCTTCCAGCCTGCGGATTCGTGCGCTCGCTAGCATGCCCTGTGCGACTGCCTCATTGGCGCGTTCATTCGCCATGTCACGTTCACGCTCAGCTTCGTGCAATAGCTGGTCTGCAATTTCCTTCTGCTCCTGTATCTCATTCGACAACCGATGGTTGTC
>JANMMT010000065.1:0-11424 GCA_031373545.1 Hyphomicrobiales bacterium | reverse complement strand
GCCGCCCGATGTCATCGAGATGGCGACGAAGATGCCGGTGACGATCACGCCCATCAACATCGCGCCCACGGAAGCGAAAGCCTGATTTTTGCCTGCAATCGCATTGATCGCAAAGAAGGTCACAATCGGGGCCAGCACCGGCAGGAGCGATGGAATGATCATTTCCTTGATCGCTGCCTTGGTCAGGAGGTCAACCGCGCGCGCATAATCAGGACGCTCGGTGCCCGCCATGATGCCGGGCTTTTCGCGGAACTGGCGGCGGACTTCTTCCACCACCGAGCCCGCTGCACGGCCCACAGCCGTCATGCCCATGCCGCCGAAGAGGAACGGGATGAGACCACCCAGCAGCAAACCCACCACGACGTAGGGGTTGGACAGCTGGAAATCGACCACCACGCCCTTGAAGTACTGGTAGGAAGTGGACCCGACCTTGTTGGCTTCGGTGATGAAGAAGTTGAGGTCAGAGGTGTAGGCCGCAAACAGCACCAGCGCACCCAGGCCAGCCGAACCGATGGCATAGCCCTTGGTGACGGCCTTGGTGGTGTTGCCGACGGCGTCAAGCGCGTCGGTGGAGTGACGCACCTCCTTCGGCAGGCCCGCCATTTCGGCAATGCCGCCCGCGTTGTCCGTGACGGGACCGAAGGCATCGAGCGCCACGACCACGCCCGCCAGCGCCAGCATCGCCGTGGTGGCAATGGCGACGCCGAACAGACCCGCGAGGCTATACGTCGAGATGATGCCGGCCACGATCACGAGGGTCGGCATCGCGGTCGATTCCAGCGAAACCGCAAGGCCCTGGATGACGTTGGTGCCATGGCCCGTGACCGAAGCCTGCGCGATGGACACGACCGGGCGCTTGCCCGTGCCGGTGTAGTATTCGGTGATCACGACGATCAGCGCCGTCACGGCGAGGCCGACCATGGCGCACCAGAACAGCGCGCCCGATGTGAAGGTAACGCCCTGCGTGGTGGTGTAGACCGTGCTGAACCCGCCCAGCATCCACTGATTGACCGCCGCGATGGCGCCGACAGACAGCAGGCCCGCCGCGATGAAGCCCTTGTAGAGGGCGCCCATGATGGAGTTGTTGGCCCCCAGCTTGACGAAGAACGTGCCCGCGATCGAAGTGACGATGCAGGCCGAAGCAATGGCCATGGGGTAGAGCATCATGGTGGTGAGGGTTGCACCCTGGCCCGCAAAGAAGATCGCCGAGAGCACCATTGTAGCCACCAGCGTCACGGCATAAGTTTCGAACAGGTCAGCGGCCATGCCAGCGCAATCGCCCACGTTGTCGCCCACGTTGTCGGCAATGGTGGCAGGGTTGCGTGGATCATCTTCGGGAATGCCGGCTTCCACCTTGCCCACGAGGTCCGCGCCGACGTCAGCGCCCTTGGTGAAGATGCCGCCGCCCAGACGCGCGAAGATCGAGATCAGCGAGGCGCCGAAGCCCAGAGCCACCAGCGAGTCGATCACGACGCGCTGTGTCTTGGGGTCCTGCACCGTGTAGCCGAACTGCGCCAGCACGCCATAGTAGCCCGCCACGCCCAGAAGCGCGAGGCCCGCCACCAGCATGCCCGTGACGGCACCTGCCTTGAAGGCCACATCAAGGCCAGCGGCCAGCGACTGGGAGGCCGCCTGAGCGGTGCGCACGTTGGCGCGGACCGAGACGTTCATGCCGATGAAGCCGGCAAGGCCCGAGAGCACCGCGCCGATGAGGAAGCCCATGGCAACCTCTTTGCCGAGCAGAAACCAGAGCACGGCGAGCAGCACGAAGCCCACGCCTGCGATGGTGATGTATTGCCGCTTGAGATAAGCTTGCGCGCCCTCGGCGATGGCGGCTGCGATTTCCTGCATGCGCGCATTGCCCGCATCACGCTTCATGACGTCGGAGTAGGCCCAGACGCCGTAGATGATGGACGTGAGTCCGAATAAGATGATTACCGTCAGTGCGGTCATGTGAAGTCTTCCCTTGGGTTTTCAAGTTTCCAAAGGGGATTGGCCGCGATGTGTGACGCGCTTCCTCCCGTTTCCGGTGGCCGGGGTGTAGCAAAATGAATCGCTCGCGCAAATGGCAATTGCGTCCGCATCAGGGCGAACAGGCCTGAATGGGGTGTTTGTTTAAGCCTTTGTCACCGCAGGGGAGACGCGCGAGGTGATTGCGAGCACAATCAGCGCCGCCATGCAGAGGGTGGCGACGGGAATCAGCGCACCGTTGATGGTGGCCCAGCCGACCTTGGCCAGCATCCAACCTGCCAGCAGCGAGCCCACAGTCGTGGTCCCGAAAATGACGAAATCATTGAGGCCCTGCACCTTGGCGCGCTCGGCGGGGCTGTGCATGTCCGTCACCATGGATGTCGCGGCGATGTAGGCGAAATTCCAGCCCACGCCCAAGAGCACGAGGCCTGCCCAGAAGTGCATCACCGTGATGCCAGAAAGATGCACGGCGGCGCAGACAACGAGCAGCACCATTCCCGCCATCCCCATGCGCGCCTTGCCGAAGCGCTGGATGAGCGATCCTGTAAAAAAGCTGGGGCCGAACATGGCGATGACATGCCACTGGATGCCCAGCGTCGCATCCGTGATCGAATGGCCGCACTGGATCATCGCCAGCGGCGCAGCGGTCATGATGAAGTTCATCAGCGCTTGGGCGACCGTGCCGCAGAAGATCGCCACCAGCAGGCGCGGCTGGCGCAGGATCAGCGCGAGCGGGCGGTTGGTGCCGCTGAGCACCTGCTCCATCGGCTGATCCCTGAAGCGCCCGGTGATGGCCATGGCCAACACCGCGACGGCCGCCTGACCGATGAAGGTGGCCATGAACAGGTAGGGCGGCATGCTGTCCTTGGTCCAGATCACAAGCTGCGGGCCAATGAAGGCCGCAGCCACGCCGCCGGTCAGCACCCAGGACACGGCCTTGGGGCGGAAGGCGGGCGTTGCCGTGTCTGCCGCCGCATAGCGATAGCTCTGAACGACCGCCTGATAGCTGCCCGCCAGCGCGGTGGCCGTGCAGAACAGCGCGAACGAGCCAAGATAGATGGCGAAGGCCGCCAACACGCCCGCCCATGCGCCGATGATGTTGCCGCCCATGAACACCGCGCGGCGACCGAACCGCTTGGCGGCGAAGGCCACGGGCAGGGTGGAGAGCATGATTCCAAAAACGAAGGTGGAAGCGGGAAGCGTCGCCAGTGCCGCAGTGGTCGAAAGCCCATTGCCCACGATGCCGGCGGTGGCGAACACGACCGTGGCATTGGCGCCTGCCAGCCCACTGGCAACAGCGAGCACGACGGCGTTGCGCTTTGCGGTGATATCACCCTGGGAGGCGGCGGAAATCTCGCTCATGCCCCGTCATGGACCGCAGGAGTGGCCGTGGCAAATGCGAAAGTCAGATCAAGGCGATGACATCCGCTGATGGGAAGGCAAAAGTGCCGCCACCGCGAGCAGCAACCAGCCTGCGATGAGCGAGGTGCCACCGATGGGTGCGGCCATGGGAAACAGCCCCGCGCCTGACAATGCGCGCAACGCCAGATCGCCCGCGAACAACAGCGTGCCCAGGATGAGGATCGACACAGCCCAGCGTGTGACGGCATCGTGCATCAGGCCCTGCTTGCGAACGCCGGTGATTGCCAGCGCGGCAACGGCATGGATCAGCAGGAACTGCGCTGCCGTCACCAGATTCGGCACGCCGCCGCCATGGGCGGCCCGCGCCCACAGGGCAATGCCTGCTGCGCCCATGAGACTGGCCATAAGAATGTGGATGCGTGTTGCGGTCATCATGAGGGCATCATAGCCTGATTGACGCGGCATCGCTGCACAAATTCAAGCTTGGACAGAATCAGCGCTGCGTGGTGAAGCAACTGGCATGTCAGGCGCCACCGCAGGTCCCGAAATCGAGAGGTTGATTCAGCTTCTGGCCCGTGTCCCAGGCCTGGGTCCGCGTTCGGCCCGCCGTGCGGCCTTGCAGTTGATTCGCAAGAAAGACGAGTTGCTCGCTCCCCTGGGAGAGGCCATGCGTATCGCGGCCGAGCGCATCCTGGTCTGTTCGACCTGCGGCAACATCGACACGCGCGATCCCTGCACGGTGTGCTCGGATGGCCGGCGTGATGCCTCCACCCTCATCGTGGTCGAGACGGTGGCGGACCTGTGGGCGCTTGAGCGCGCCGGCATCATGCGCGTGCTCTACCATGTGCTGGGGGGCGTGCTTTCGCCGCTCGACGGCGTGGGTCCGAAAGATCTCAATATTGATCGGCTGATCGCTCGCGCAGCTGATCCTGCCGTGCGCGAGGTGATCATTGCCGTGAACGCCACGGTGGATGGGCAGACGACTGCGCATTACCTCACCGATCTGATGTCGCATCTGCCTGTGAAGGTCACGCGCCTCGCCCACGGGGTGCCGGTCGGCGGCGAGCTGGATTATCTCGATGAAGGCACGCTTTCCGCCGCGATACGTCAGCGGACCGTGCTGTAAATCAGCCGCTTCTGTTTGCCACGCTGTGAAAATCAGGCGCGATGACTTATACTCAAATATCCCAACAGGAGGTTCGCATGGCCAAAACGAAACCCGCTGACACTCAACCCGCTGCGCCGCGTGATCGCATCATCGATGCACTGATGGCACTGGCTGCCGACATGCACTGGGGCGACATCACGCTGCCGATGATTGCCGACCGCGCCGATGTGAGTCTGGCGGACCTGCGTGACCACTACCCCTCCAAAGGCGCGATCCTTGGCGGCTTTGCCAAGCGCATCGACCGTGTGGTTCTGACTCCCACCCGCGCGGACATGCTCGGTGAACCGGCGCGCGAGCGCCTGCTCGATGTCATGATGCGCCGTCTCGATGCCTTGCGGCCCTACAAGGCGGGCCTCAGGGAAATTCGCCGGGCCACGCGCCGTGATCCGTTGACGCTGGCTGCGCTCAACCAGCTTGCGCTGAACTCCTGGCGCTACATGCTGGCTGCTGCCGATCTCGACACCGAGGATGAGTTGGGCCCGGTGCGCGTGCAGGGTGCGGCGCTGGTCTTTGTGCGCACGCTGGATGTGTGGTTCGAGGATGACGGCGAGGATCTCGCCAAGACCATGGCGTTTCTCGACAAGGAGTTGGGACGGGGCGAAAAGATCATGGGGCGGCTGGAAGACGTGCGCCGCATGGCAGCTCCCTTCCGCGGGTTCATGCGTGCAACCATGGACCGGCGCAGCCGACGCCGCGAGGAGCGGGCCAACTGATCAGCCCGCGCGGCGCGGCATGCGGAAGGGCAGCAGACTTTTCACCCAGAGTTTGTTCAACGCGTCAAGGTCAAGGCTTTCATGGAAGCCTTCGATCATTTCACCGCCAATCTGCGTGCGCAGGAGCGAGCGGCTGTAGAAGGGTGAATCTTCCAGCGTGCGCAGGATGCTTGGGTGAGACCCCGGATCGCAGCGGGTGCCGCGGTGCATGCGCCAGATGGGTGCGGCGGCCAGCTTTGCTGGCTGCGGCGTGTCAATGGGTGTGAACACACCCGTGTGGTCCACACTGAGCGCGAGGCAGGCCTCGGTGCCATCCCGCCGCAGCATGTCGTAGAGAATGACCGCGCGGTCCGCCTGGCTGCTGCCGCGTGACCAGTTCCAGCGCACGAAATCCTGCTCCAGCATGCGGCTGCCAAAATTGCAGTCGCAGTAGCCATGCCCCTCCCAATCGAGAGCGGGGTTCTCGAACCGCGCCGACACCCGCGCCAGCGGGGCAATGGGCTGCCAGGTGTGCCGCCCGGCGGCGTCCAGCGCAAACGGCGTATCGGTCAGCACCAGGGGTGTGAGCGTGATCTCTCCGCGCACGGGCCGCAGAAAGGGGGCGCTGCGCTCATGGATGGCGAGTTTGAGCAGCCCATCCTCCCAGCGCAGGCTGCTTGGCCCCACGCGAAAATGGTCACGCTCTCGCGCCAGTTGGCCCTTGCCGCGCTCGGTCATGCACCACCGGCGCGTGTCACCGTAGAGGGCCACGTTGATAGCCACGAAGTTTTCAGGGTCGGCGTTGCCCCTGCGCCGCGCGTTCCAGTAATAGGGCGAGAACACGCTGCCCACGAAAGCGATCACCGTGAGGCCGTGGCGGCCATCGTCACTGAAGGCGTCGAGGTACCACCACGCATAGCCGCCGGGCGGAACGTGTTGATCAAAGCGCGGCCCGCTCATGCCAGATCGTCCAGCACGGCGGCGGCGGCAAGACGGCCCGATTGCGCAGCCATGGGCACGCCGGCGGAGGGGTGCACGCTGCCTCCACTCAGATAGAGGCCAGGAATGCGCGTGCGCGCGCCGGCCCGCTGGAATGAGGCAAAGGGGCCGTGGGTCGCGGCCCCATAAAGCGCGCCGCCCGTGGCGGGGAACAGCCGATGGAAATCCGTCGGGGTGGTGAGAATGGGCGCCTGCTTGCGGTCAATGGTGAGCCCGCACCGTGCCAGCAAGGCGAAGGTCGCTTCGCTGGCCTCAGCCAATGCCGTATCCGTGAGCGGTGCGCTGTCGCCATCGGCAGGGGCATTGATGAGGCACAGCAGGCGGTCCGTGCGGGTGGGCGCGGCTGTGTCATCCCGGTCCTGCGCGCAGACATAGACCGTGGGGCTGCGGGGCAGACGGCGCTGGCGACGGATGTCATCGAACTCGGCGGCGTAATCGGCGGAGAAGAACACATTGTGGCGCGTCAGAGGAAAGCCTGACGTGGGGCTGTCCAGACACCATGTGACGGCGGAGAGAGAACGCCGCTGAGGAGAGGGCGCGTGGGCCGCGCGCTGCGCCTGCGCACCAAACAGCCCTGCGGCAAGCGCCGCCACATCGGCATTGCAGACCACGGCGTCCGCTTCAAGCGAATCACCGTTCGCCAACACCACACGATGCGGCCCGCTCGTGGCGGGTTCGATGCGCGATACACCAGTGTCGAAGCGAAAATTTGCGCCCGCGCGCTCGGCGAGGCGCTGGAAGCAGGCGGCCAAGGCATGCATGCCGCCCTCCAGTGACCACACGCCTTCGAGTTCCGCATGGGCAATGAGCATCAACGTGGCGGGTGCTTCGAAGGGTGAGGACCCGTTGTAGGTGGCATAACGCCCAAAAAGCTGGCGCAGCCGCGGATCGGGGAAATAATCGCCCAGCGCCGACCACAGTGTGGAGAATGGGCGCGTGGCCAGCAGATCGGCAGCATGTGTGATCCCCACATTGCGCAGGAGTCCGAGCGGGCCGGGGCGCGGGGCGCGCATGAAACTTGTGTCCAAAGTGGTGAAGATGCGCCGTGCATCGCTTGTAAAGCGCAAGAATCCCGCTGCATTTTCCGATCCGGCGAAGGCGCCGATGGCGTCAGCGGAGGCAGCCATATCTGCGTGGAGATCGAGATGCTGGTGGTGCTGGCCCTCGATGTCCCAGACATGGCGCGCCAGGATGCCCAGCTTCGCCGGCTTGAGTTCCGCCTCCAGCGTGGTGCCGGCCAATGCGAAGAGTTCGTCGAACACGCGCCGCATCGTGAACACGGTCGGTCCGGCATCGACGGGGCGTGCAGCTGGAAACACCTGCCGCATCTTGCCGCCGGGCGCGGCCTCTTTTTCGATGACGGTGACCGTGCATCCGCGCAGGGCCAATTCCAACGCTGCAGCAAGCCCGCCCATGCCAGCACCGATGATGATCACTCTTTGCGCCAAACGAGCCCCCAGTCGTCAATATTATTTGACATTAGTATCGTATATGTCCAGTCTTGTGGACAGTTAGTGGACCGGGAGCGATAGGCATGGAACTGACAAGCCGGATCGAACGAGCTCTCACGGCAGCCATGTTGCCGACGGAGGCCAGTCCCTGTCCACCCCAATTGGCCAATGCGTTGCACGCGGCGGTGTTTCCGGCAGGGCACAGGTTCCGCCCGCGCCTGGCGCTTTCCGTGGCGCTGGCCTGCGGCGATCCGGACCCGGCGGCGGCGGATGCAGTGGCGGTGGCCATCGAACTCCTGCACTGCGGCTCGCTGGTGCACGATGACTTGCCCTGCTTCGACAACGCCGATCTCAGGCGCGGCCTGCCCACAATTCATGTGACATTCGGCGAGCCGATCGCGGTGCTTGTGGGCGATACGCTCATCATCTCCGCCTTCGAGGCTCTGGCGTGCGGCGCGGCGGCAAACCCCGCCAAGCTCGTGAGGCTGGTGCGTCTCGTGGCCGAGGCGGCGGGTGCGCCCCATGGCATCTGCGCCGGACAGGCCTGGGAAAGCGAGAGCAGCATTCCGCTGGTGGCCTACCACCAGGCCAAGACGGGTTCGCTGTTTGCGGCCGCCGCATCGGGCGGTGCCATCGCAGCCGGTCACGATGATCCCGCGAGCTGGGGGCTGCTGGGTGCCAAGATCGGTCAGGCCTATCAGATTGCCGACGACATTCGTGACGCTGCCGCCACTGTGAGCGAGGCGGGCAAGCCGATTGGGCAGGATGAAGCCCACGGCCGGCCAAGCGCGGCGCGTGAATGGGGCCTGCGCGGCGCCGTGCGTGCGCTCTCGGATCTTCTGGACGAGACTGTGGCCATGGTGCCGCCCTGCCGTGGACAGACGCATCTGCAAGCGGCGATTCGCCATGAAATGAAGCGTTTCCTCCCCGAGGGGCTGGTCGCTCAATACGCCTGAGAACAGCCATGACCATGAAGGACGTCGCCGTGGCTGTCGACCCTCCGTTGATGCCGCCCGTGGCGGGACAGGGATGGCGCGTGCGTTGGGTCGGTTGGCGCAACAAGCAGCTCATGTCATTGAAATTTCACCGTTTTGTGGCGCGGGTGCCTTTCCTGCGCCGGGTCGGCAACAAGCACTCCCGCGCGTTGGTGGATATTGCCACCGGCTTCGTGCACACACAGGTGCTCTACAGTTGCCTGGAACTTGGCATCTTCGATCTGCTGGCCAAGGAGCCGCTGAGCATAGGCGATGTGGCTTTGCGCGCGCGGCTCGCACCGGAGCGTGCGGAGCGGTTGCTGCGTGCGGCGATTGCGCTCCAGCTTCTGGAGTGGCTGGACAGTGCCGACATTTCCCAACGGCGCGTCACGCTGGGCATGCTGGGGGCGGCGCTGCTCGGCGCGCCCGGCGTGCGGCAGATGATGGTGCACAACCAGTTGCTTTACCGCGATCTGGTTGACCCTGTCGGTCTGCTGCGCAACCCCGCCAAACCCACGGAACTTGCCAACTATTGGCCCTATGCCGCCAAGGCGGATTCGGACGTGGGTGCACCGCAGGATGGGCGCCTCGACGAATACAGCGAACTGATGGCGCAGTCGCAGGCTTTCGTGGCGGACGATGTGCGCGCGGCTTTCGACATGCGCGGTGTGCAGACCCTGATGGACATCGGCGGGGGGGATGGGACATTCCTGCGGGCCATGGCCACGGTTGCGCCGCAGGCAAGGCTCGTGCTTTTCGACCTGCCCCCTGTGGCGGAGATTGCCCGCACCAAGTTTACGCAAGCAGGCCTGCCCAACCCGTTTGAAACGGTGGGCGGCAGCTTCCGAACTGACCCCTTGCCGCGCGGCGCCGATGTGATCAGCCTCATCCGCGTGGCCCATGACCATGACGATGATGTGGTCGCTGCCCTTTTCACCAAGGTGCACGAATCCCTTCGTGCGGGCGGGCGTTTGCTCATCGCAGAGCCCATGGCGGAAACAAATGGCGCAGAATCGTTTGCCGACGCGTATTTCGGCTTTTATTTTCTGGCCATGGGCACCGGACGGGCCCGTTCCCCTGCAGCGTTGATATCGCTACTAAAACAGGCTGGATTTGCTGAAATTTCAGTCATTTCCACCCGTCGGCCCCTGGTTGCATCGCTGCTCGTTGCACAGAAAAGCGCCTGATTAGGTGTAAACACGAAATGACACACAGAATAGTCAAGCTAGATTGACATACGGCCTGCCCATCGTGGCCGAGTCCCGTGTCAGAGCATTCATGAAAACCCTCGCTGTCATCATGGAAAAACCCGAGCACCTTGTCCTGGACAAGGTCGAACTGGTGGTTCCTGGCGCGACAGACGCCGTGATCGGCGTGCTCTGGTCTGGCATCAGCACCGGCACGGAGAAGCTCCTGTGGTCCGGCCGCATGCCCGGATTTCCCGGTCTGAGCTATCCGCTGGTACCTGGTTATGAAACCGTGGGGCGCGTGATCGAGGCAGGTGCCGAAAGCGGGCTTTGTGTTGGTGATCTCGTCTTCGTGCCCGGTTCGCGTGGGTTCAAGTCAGTCGCGGGTTTGTTTGGCGGCGCAGCACGCCGCTTGGTGGTCGAAGGCCGCCGGGTCACAAGCTTGCCTGATACGCTGGCGCAGGATGGTGTCTTGCTGGCGCTGGCGGCTACGGCGCACCATGCGGTTGTGGGCGGCGCAGCACCTGAACTCATCATCGGCCATGGTGTGCTGGGCCGATTGATCGCCCGCATGACGGTTGCGCTGGGCTACAGTGCTCCAACGGTTTGGGAATCCAACCCGCTGCGCTGTGATGGCGCTGATGGATATGCGGTTGCCAGCGCCGAGACGGACAGCCGCTGTGATTACCGCGCGATCTGCGATGTGAGCGGCGCGGCGAGCCTGCTCGACACGCTGATCCTGCGCCTTGCCAAGGGCGGCGAGATCACGCTGGCGGGCTTCTACAGCGCGCCGGTCAGCTTCGTGTTTCCTCCCGCTTTCATGCGGGAGGCGCGCCTGCGCATCTCCGCCGAATGGCAGCCTGCAGACATCACGGCCACGCTGGCGCTCATCCAATCGGGTGCGCTTTCGCTCGCGGGCCTGATCTCCCACCGCGCTCCAGCGCGTGATGCTGCTCATGCTTACACCACGGCTTTCAACGACCCGGCCTGCACCAAGATGGTGCTCGATTGGAGTGACATTCCATGACGACGCTTCTCGACAAACCTGAAGTTGCCAAGTCTGCGCCGAGGAGTGCGCGCCCGCAATGGAACCCGGCCGATGGCCTGATCATTTCGGAAGACGATGGGGCGTCCGAAGCGACAGCTGATGCGCCCGTGAAGAAAGAAACGCAGGTCATCGCAATTTACGGCAAAGGCGGCATCGGCAAGAGCTTCACGCTGGCCAACCTCAGCTACATGATGGCGCAACAGGGCAAGCGCGTGCTGCTGATCGGCTGCGACCCCAAGAGTGACACGACCTCGCTGCTGTTTGGCGGCAAAGCCTGCCCCACCATCATCGAAACCTCCTCGCGCAAGAAAGCCGCGGGGGAGGAAGTGCAGATCGGTGATGTCTGCTTCAAACGCGACGGCGTGTTCGCGATGGAGTTGGGTGGCCCGGAAGTCGGGCGCGGCTGCGGCGGGCGTGGCATCATTCACGGATTTGAATTGCTGGAGAAACTCGGCTTCCATGACTGGGGCTTCGACTACGTGCTGCTCGATTTTCTGGGCGATGTGGTCTGCGGCGGCTTCGGTCTGCCGATCGCGCGGGACATGTGCCAGAAGGTGATCGTGGTCGGTTCC
>JANMMT010000157.1:0-9316 GCA_031373545.1 Hyphomicrobiales bacterium | reverse complement strand
TGTTGGCGCCCATGTACCAGGAGTCGGCCTGCGCAAACAGCGATTCACGAAACTCCGTCGCAACGTGTTGTGTCCACGCTGTCGCGGCCTCCCTGGTCGCTTCGTCGATATTCCGCTGGGCACCTTCACCTGCATCACGGGCGTATCCGGCGGGGGCAAATCCACGCTGGTGATCGACACGCTCTACAAGGCCGCCGCCAAGCGCCTGAATGGCGCACAGGAGCACCCTGCGGCGCACGACCGCGTGGAGGGGCTGGAACTGCTCGACAAGGTGATCGACATCGACCAATCGCCGATCGGGCGCACGCCGCGTTCCAACCCCGCGACGTACACCGGCGCCTTCACGCCGATCCGGGAGTGGTTTGCCCAGTTGCCGGAGGCCAAGGCGCGCGGCTATCAGCCCGGACGCTTCTCTTTCAACGTCAAGGGCGGGCGCTGCGAGGCCTGTCAGGGCGACGGCGTCATCAAGATCGAGATGCACTTCCTGCCCGATGTCTACGTCACCTGCGAGGTCTGCAAGGGCAAGCGCTACGGGCGCGAGACACTGGAGGTGAAGTACCGAGGCAAATCCATCGCGGAGGTGCTTGATTCAACGGTGGAAGAAGCCAAGGAGCTGTTCAAGGCGGTGCCTTCCATCCGGGAAAAGATGGAGACGCTGTCGCGCGTCGGCCTTGATTACGTCAAGGTGGGCCAACAGGCGACCACGCTGTCCGGCGGCGAGGCGCAGCGGGTGAAGCTGTCGAAGGAGCTGTCCAAGCGCGCCACGGGCCGCACACTCTACATTCTCGATGAGCCGACCACAGGCCTGCATTTTCACGACGTCGCCAAGCTGATGGAAGTGCTCCACGAACTGGTGGAGCAGGGCAACACCGTGGTCGTGATCGAGCACAACCTGGAAGTCATCAAGACTGCGGACTGGATCATTGACATGGGGCCGGAGGGCGGCGATGGGGGAGGCGAACTTGTGGGAGCCGGTACGCCCGAAGACATTGCCGCCAATGCACGCAGCCACACAGGGCGTTTCCTGAAGGATGTTCTGGCCCGCCGGCCCTACAAGGCGAAGGATGCCGCGGAGTAGGCTGGCAGCGATACAAGCAGACGACGCAATACGCATGCGGCTGAATAACGCAGCACCATATTCTCATCCCGTTTACGACGATTTCTTACAGCGCTTTAAGCTTCATCAGGCAAGGTCAGGCTCAAGAAACCGTAAAAAGGTCGAGCTTTCTTCATGACGATGCCCATACCCGCCGCGCAGTTTGAAACGGCTTTGTCGCCTGAGCGCCGCGAGATCGAGCAGCCTGTGGAACGCATGATCGGCAAGCTGATCTCCGTCAACGGTGCACGCGGCACGATTTCCACATCTTCCACCAATGTGCAGAACGTCAGCCTGGAGACGTGGAGCATCGGCAAGCTGATCTCCATCAATCTGGGCAGCACGCGTGTCGTGGCGATGGTTTTCGAGATGTCGGTGCAGCAAGCGCTATGGGAAGACGGCAAGCAGAACATGCTGCTGGTGCAGGTTGAACTGGTGGGCGAGGTGGCCGATCAGCCCGACGGCAGTCTGTTGTTCCGGCGTGGTATTTCGGTTTATCCTTGGCTTGGCGCCACAGCCCACCGCATCCGCACCAATGACTTGCGCGCCGTATTCGATCTGGGGCATCGCAAGCCCGTCGAAATCGGCCGCGTCTCGCAGGACGAGACAATACCGGCGGTGGTCAGCATGGATGACATGCTGTGCAAGCATTTCTCGGTCGTTGGCACGACAGGCGTCGGCAAATCGAGCGCGGTCTCTATTCTGGTGGGCCGCGCCGTGCAGGCCAAGCCTGATCTGCGCGTGCTGGTGCTCGATCCGCACAACGAATACGCGTTCGCCTTCCGCAACAATTCCATCTCTCTGGATGTGAACACGCTCGATCTGCCCCATTGGCTGTTCAAGTTCGAAGAACTGATGGACGTCATCTACCGCGGGCGCGAGGCTCCTCATGATGAAGCGGACATCCTGCGCGAATTGATTCCGCTGGCGAAATCGAAGTTCGCCGTGGACAATTCCAATCGCATGAGCGCGGGCAGCATCTTGAAAAAATCTGCCGAAGGCTTGTCGTACTCGCCTGATTCTCCGTCACCCTATCGCATGCTCGATCTGATCGCGCTGCTCGACGAAATGATGGGCAAGCTCGACCCGCGCCATGATCGTTACCACATGCGCCTGCTCAAGAATCGCATGGAAACGCTCGTCACCGATCCGCGCTACAAGTTCATGTTCGGGCGCGGCGCGACCGAGGACAACATCGATATGGTTCTGGGCAAGCTTTTTCGCATTCCGCTTGCCGACAAGCCGATCACCGTGCTGCAACTCGCCGGCCTTCCTTCCGAGGTCACCAACGCGGTCGTTTCGGTGCTTGCGCGTCTCGCGTTCGATCTGGCGATGTACAGCGGCGGTGGCATGGAGGTTCTCGTGCTGTGCGAAGAGGCGCACCGCTACGTGCCGCAGGACATGAAGATCGGATTCGCACCCACCCGGCAGGCGATTGCCCGCATTGCCAAGGAAGGCCGCAAATACGGTTGCTACATCGGCGTGGTCACGCAGCGTCCCGGCGAATTGGACCCGACGATCCTGTCCCAATGCTCAACGGTTTTCGCCATGCGTCTGGGCAACGAACGCGACCAGGAAATCATCCGTGCCTCGATCTCCGATTCATCCGCCAGCCAGATCACGTTCCTGTCGGCCATCGGCAACCGCGAGGCCATCGCCTTCGGTGAAGGTGTCGCCACACCCATGCGCATGAAATTCGTGACGCAGGATGAATCACTCTTGCCCCGCTCCAATCTGCATCACAGTGATTTCGGCATGCAAGGCTACAAGCCTCAGGTCAGTCTGCGTTCGGTGGTGAGCCGCATGCGCGGCAATGTCGATACGCCCGATTTCTGATCGGTCCGCTGCTCCCTGCAATAATAATCGGGTCACCGTCTATGTGCGGTGCTTCGGCGTGTCGATAAGCCAGACCGCGCCGCTTGCTGCTGTATGCGCAGCCAGGGGACCAGCCAGGGAAGCGGCCACGGTTACAGCCACGGGAATGGTAACCGTTTGATGAAAACATCGATGCTAATTTGCATAGCAGATGCCAATATCTAGCGCACCCATGCGCCGCAAGAATGTCTATATTGCACTGCACCACAAGTGCGTTGGAAAAATCCAGCGCTGTTATCAAAAATCTTCAGGAGCTTGACCATGTTTATCGCCCACTTCATCGAACGCATCCGCGCCTACGCCCGGTATCGTGCGTCCGTGCGTGCACTCAATGAATTGACGGACCGCGAGCTTGCCGACATTGGCGTGACGCGCGGCAGCATTTCCGAAATCGCACGCGCCTCGGCCTGATACGACTGTCCCGTTTCGACCTGAAATGCCCGGCTGGACCGGGCTTTTTCACGTCTCATTGCACCACCTGCACCATTTGCACAGCCTGCGTGGTCAGAGCGCTGGTTAGCGATGAGCCAGATGTGCGCACTTTGCCGATCTGGTTTTGCGCCGGGCATTTGCTTCGCAGTCTTTTCTCATGAATCCGCGCCACGAGAGCTGGACACACAACTGCATCAAGACAGCCGGTTCACACAACAGGGCCGCTGGTGACAGGTGCGCCGAGGCGCAGAATCCGCACGTTCTCAGCGCATTACGCACCGCTTCAAGCACCGCGCTGCGGCTCAAACAGCCGAATCTGCGTTTTAGGCGAATACGGAATAGGGGGCTTGCCAAGAGAACAAAAACAGAATGCGAACAAAAGAAGAATTGGAACAAAAAGCGAACTAAAAGGGAGCCTGACATGTTGATGCGAATTTGTTCGGATATCGTTGAAATGGCAGCACTGGCGGTGTTTTTGGCGATGATATTGGTCTGGTCCACAGGTGTTGCGCCTCTCGTTGGCGCCTGACCTCAGGAACGCCTGACCTCAGGGACGACTGCCTGTGGAGGGCCGCGCGGCGCACCTGTTCGCTTGGGCCTTTGGCGCGTACGCAGGGAGCGCACTGAGTTTTGCTTTGTGCCGGTCATCATGATGAGGCAGCGATGAAGACGATCTATGAAGGTGTCGGTTTTGTTCATCTGCACGTGCACTCATCCTACTCTCTGCTGGAAGGGGCACTGCCGGTAGGCAAGCTGGCGAAACTTGCGCTGGCTGACGGCATGCCAGCCCTTGCGCTCACCGACACCAACAACCTGTTTGGGGCGCTGGAGTTTTCGGTGAAACTTGCCGACGAGGGTCTGCAGCCGATCATGGGCCTGCAACTGACTGTCGATTGCGAGGATGCCGAGCGCACGCACCAGCGTCCCGGGCAACACCATGACGGGCGCGGCAATCTGGTTCTTCTGGCCATGTCGGAGCTGGGTTACCGCAACCTCATGCAGCTTTCGAGCGCGGGCTACATGAACACGGAGTCGGGCGACACGCCCCATGTTCCTCTTTCCAGATTGGCACGCCATGCAGAGGGTCTGATCGCGCTGACCGGTGGGCCGGATGGGCCGATCAACCGCGCCCTCATGGGGGGGCAGGAAAGTCAGGCCGAAGCGCGGCTGCAACGCCTTCAGGCGCTGTTTCCCGGTGCGCTTTATATCGAGATCCAGCGGCATGGCCTTGGGCATGAAGCGGCTTGCGAACCGCACCTGGTGCATCTTGCTCATCTCCACCAGCTGCCTCTCGTGGCGACCGGCGAGCCATTCTTCGCCAAGGCCGAAGATCACGAGGCGCATGATGCGCTGCTAGCGATCGCCGAGGGGCGCGTCGTATCTGAAGATGACCGCAGGCGTGTGAGCGCCGAGCATTTTTTCCAGACCCGGGCGCAGATGCTGCGTCGCTTCAAGGACCTGCCGGAGGCGACGGCCAACACGGTCGCGATTGCCTTGCGCTGCGCCTTCCGGCCCCGCGTGCTCAAGACGCCGATGTTGCCACGTTTCACGGAAAGTGGCGACGAGGGGATCGAGTTGCGCCGTCTAGCGCATGAAGGTCTGCAGGCACGCCTGCGTGTGCTGCCGCCAGCACCGGACACCACTGAAGCGACTTACACGGCCCGCCTTGATTTCGAGATTGGCGTGATCGTGCGCATGAATTTCCCAGGATATTTCCTGATCGTTGCGGATTTCATCGGCTGGGCGAAAATGCAGGGCATACCTGTCGGTCCTGGTCGCGGATCGGGCGCCGGATCGCTCGTGGCCTATGCCCTGGGCATCACGGATCTTGATCCGCTGCGCTTCAACCTGCTGTTCGAGCGCTTTCTCAACCCCGACCGCGTTTCCATGCCGGATTTCGATATCGATTTCTGTCAGGATCGGCGCGAAGAGGTCATTCGCTATGTGCAGAAACGCTATGGCAGCGACCGCGTGGCGCAGATCATCACCTTCGGCAGCCTCCAGGCGCGGGGCGTGCTGCGTGATGTGGGCCGCGTGCTGGAGTTGCCCTATGGTCAAGTCGACAAGCTGACCAAGCTTGTACCGCAGAATCCGGCAAATCCTGTAACGCTCGACAAAGCCATCGCCGAGGAAGCCAAGCTGCGGGACGCCGCGCGCGAAGATCCGATGGTCGCCCGACTCCTGGCCATCGCTCAGAAACTTGAAGGCCTGTACCGCCATGCCTCGACCCATGCGGCCGGTATTGTCATCGCGGATCGAAGTCTGGGCGAGATCGTGCCGCTGTACCGTGACCCCAAATCCGACATGCCCGTCACCCAATACAACATGAAGTGGGTTGAGCAGGCCGGGCTGGTCAAATTCGACTTTCTCGGGCTCAAAACATTGTCCGTGCTTAAGCTTGCCGTCGACATGCTCGCCCAGAGGGGGGTTGTCCTCGATCTCATGACAATCCCGCTGGACGATGCCAAGACCTACGGCATGCTTTCGCGAGCGGAAACCGTGGGGGTTTTCCAGCTTGAAAGCGGGGGCATGCGCCGCGCGCTGTCGGATATGAAACCCGACCGTTTCGAGGACATCATTGCCCTGGTGGCGTTGTACCGGCCCGGCCCCATGGCCAATATTCCGGTCTACTGCGATTGCAAGCATGGCCGCGCGGAGCCGTCCTACATCCATCCCCATGTCAAGGATGTGCTGGAAGAGACCTTCGGCGTCATTGTCTACCAGGAACAGGTCATGCAAATCGCGCAGATGCTCTCGGGCTACTCGCTCGGTGAAGCGGATTTGCTGCGGCGCGCCATGGGCAAGAAGATCAAGTCGGAAATGGACAAGCAGCGTGTCCGTTTCGTTTCGGGCTGCGAGGCGCAGGCCATTCGCACTGCGGATGCCGACGAGATTTTCGACCTGCTCGCCAAGTTCGCCGACTACGGTTTCAACAAGAGTCACGCGGCCGCATACGCGCTCGTGGCTTACCATACCGCCTATCTCAAGGCGAACTACCCTGTTGAATTCATGGCCGCATCCATGGCTTACGAACTGGCCAACACGGACAAGCTCGTGGAGTTCCGCCGGGAGGCCGAGCGGCTCGGCATCCGGATGGAAGCGCCCTCTGTGGAGACATCCGGCGTGAATTTCGAAGTGCGGAATGGGGCCATCGTCTACGGCCTTTCGGCCATCAAGGGACTGGGCCGGGAGGCCGCCGCCGCCATTGTTGCGGCGCGCCACACGCAGGCAGGACAAAGCGGTCCGTTCGCGTCCATCGCGGATTTCGCCAGCCGTCTGCCGGCCCGTGCAGTGAACAAGCGGGCCATCGAAACGCTGGCTGCAGCGGGCGCCTTTGATGCGGTGGAGCCGAACCGCGCCCGGGTCCATGCAGCCAGCGACATGATTGTGGCGCTGGTCAACGAGGCCGAGCGCAACCGCGCGGACGGGCAGGGTGGGTTGTTCGGAAGCTTGGGCGAAATCGCGCCGCTGCGCCTGCCGGACGTCGCGCCGTGGATGCCGATGGAGCGCTTGCAGAAGGAGTTTGCCGCTGTCGGCTTCTTCCTTTCCGGCCATCCTCTTGATGATTATGCACCGTCGTTGGAGCGAATGCGGATCGGGACACAGGCGATGCTGGTCAAAGCGGCGCGCGAAGGCGCGACGGCAGGGCGCCTGGCGGCAACCGTGATCGACCGGCAGGAGCGCCGCACACGCTCGGGATCACGCATGGGTATCATTCTGCTGTCCGATCAGAGCGGACAGTTCGAAACCGTGATCTTTGCCGAACGTCTTGCGCAGTGCCGCGACCTGCTGGAACCAGGCCAGCTCGTGCTGGTGACGGTGCAGGTTTCGGTCGAGAATGATGATGTGCGCTTGATCATCCAGACGGTCGAACCGCTGGAGCAGGCGGTCGCGCGCGGACAGAAGGGCGTCAGGATATTCCTGCGCGATGCCCATCCGCTCGAAGAGTTGCGCGCGCGCCTGACCCGCCGGGGCGAGGGGGAGGTCACTGTCGTCGTCATGTCCGATCACGCCAGCGAAACAGAGATCGAGGTTCGCCTGCCGGACCGTTACGACATCAGTCCGGCGGTGGTGGGATCAATCAAGTCGCTCTCAGGCATTGTTGCCGTGCAGCCGATTTAGGCGATTGGCCGTGGCTGCGCTTGCCTTTATACGCTGCCTGTGTCTTAAACCCGGCATCCCACACGCGAGGGTCGCATCCTGCTTCAAGGGTGCTCCGGTGCCGAAACCTCGGCTCACACCCCTCGCGGAGGTTTAACCGGAGAATGACACATGGCACTTCCTGAATTCACCATGCGCCAGCTGCTTGAGGCTGGTGCCCACTTCGGCCACCAGTCCCACCGCTGGAATCCGAAGATGAGCTCGTACATTTTCGGCACCCGCAACAACATACACATCATCGATCTGTCGCAGACCGATCCCATGCTGTTTCGCGCGCTGCAAGCCGTAAGCGATACGGTCGCCAAGGGCGGTCGCGTGCTGATGGTCGGCACCAAGCGCCAGGCGGCAGAGCCTGTGGCGCAGGCCGCCAAGCGCTCGGCGCAGTATTTTGTTAATTCGCGCTGGCTCGGTGGCACGCTCACCAACTGGAAGACGGTGTCGAACTCCATTTCGCGCCTGCGCAAGGTGGACGAGATGTTGTCGGCGGGGGCCTCGGGTCTCACGAAGAAAGAGCGCCTGCTGCTCACGCGCGAGCGTGACAATCTCGAGCGCGCGCTTGGCGGCATCAAGGACATGGGCGGCACGCCGGATCTGCTTTTCGTGATCGACACGAACAAGGAACAGCTCGCGATCAAGGAAGCCAAGCGCCTGGGCATCCCCGTTGTCGCCATCGTCGACACCAACTGTGATCCTGACAACGTGACCTTTCCCGTGCCCGCGAACGATGACGCCAGCCGCGCCCTCGAATTCTACTGCGACTTGATCGCGCGTGCCGCGATTGACGGTATTTCCCGAGGTCAGGGCGCATCTGGCGTGGATATCGGCGCTTTCGCCGCGCCTGCGATGGAAGAGCTGCCCGCATCCGCGCCCGAGCCCGAGCAGACGGAGGCTTTCGAGTTGCTGACCGCTCCGCGCGGTGCGCCCGATGACCTGACCAAGTTGCAGGGTGTTGGCCACGAGATCGACAAGAAGCTCAACGAGGGCGGCATTTTCCACTACTGGCAGTTCGCAGCCATGACCGATGCGGATGTGGCCGCGCTTGATGCCAAGCTCAAGCTCAATGGCCGCATCACCCGCGATGGTTGGGTCGAAGCCGCCAAGGCGCTCATTTCCTGATCCCGAGCGACCGTTTCAACGGACGGGCCGCGCAAGCAGCCCGTCCATCTTGATTTTGACCCTCCATTCAAGGATGACAGGCCATGGCCGAGATCACCGCTTCCCTGGTGAAAGAACTCCGCGACAAATCCGGCGCGGGCATGATGGATTGCAAGGCCGCTCTCACTGCGGTGAACGGAGACATCGAGGCCGGGATGGACTGGCTGCGGACCAAAGGTCTTTCGAAGGCGGCCAAGAAATCCGATCGCATTGCAGCTGAAGGCCTCATCGGCCTGGCGGCAAGCGGAACGAGCGCCACCATGGTGGAGGTCAATTCCGAAACCGATTTCGTTGCCAAGAATGACAGCTTCCAGGCGCTGGTGCGCAACATTGTGGGTGTCGCCGCCAAGATCGGCCCGGATGTCGATGCCATCAAGGCCGCAGAATATCCCGGCGGCGGCGCGGTCACCGATGCGATTTCCAATGCCATCGCCACCATCGGCGAGAACATGACGCTGCGCCGGGCGGCTCACTTGGCCGTGGGGCAGGGCGTTGTTGCCAGCTATGTGCACACGTCAATTGCTGACGGTCTTGGCCGGATCGGTGTGCTCGTGGCGCTGGAATCACCGGGAAAGGCAGAGGAACTCTCCGCGCTTG
>JANMMT010000217.1:0-27080 GCA_031373545.1 Hyphomicrobiales bacterium | reverse complement strand
CATCGAAGATGGTCTTGACCAAGCCGTTCTCCTCACCCAGCGCAATGGCCTTGCCGTTGGCAGCGAAGTTGAAGCGGCCGACCTTGACCGCAAGGCCTGCCTCTTTGGCTTTGGCTTCCGTCATCCCCACGGAGGCTATCTGCGGGTGGCAGTAGGTGCAGCCGGGCACCAACAACTTGTCCATGGGGTGCACGGGCAGGCCCTTGATGTGCTCGATGCACACCACGCCCTCGTGCTCCGCCTTGTGCGCCAGCATGGGCGGGCCGGCCACATCGCCGATGGCGTAGATCCCCTTTACGCTGGTCTCGCTGTAACCATTGGTGACGATGCAGCCGCGCTCCGTCTGGATGCCCAGCGCCTCCAGGCCGAGATTCTCGATGTTGCCGACCACGCCGACGGCGGAGATCATGCGGTCCACGGTGAGCGTGTCCGCCTTGCCATCCTGCTCGATGGTGGCGGTGACATTATTGGCCCCTTTGACCACCTTGGTGACCTTGGCGCTGGAGCGAATTTTGAGGCCCAGCTTCTCGAAGGTCTTGCGGGCGAGGCCCGCGATTTCAGCATCTTCCACAGGGAGAATTTGCGGCATGACCTCGACCACGGTCACGTCTACGCCCATGGCATGGTAGAACGAGGCGAACTCCATGCCGATGGCACCTGAGCCCATGACCAGCATGCTCATGGGCATCTCCTGCGGGATCATGGCTTCAAAATAGGTCCAGATCAGGCGGCCATCCGGCTCGATGCCCGGCAGCGCGCGGGGGCGTGCACCTGTGGCGATGATGATGTGCTTGGCGGTGTAGGTGCCCTCGCCTGCCACGCCTTTGGGGATGGCATTTTGTGGCTGCACGGCGGGTTTGGTCATGGGCTTGACCACGACTTCGCCCGGCTGAGTGCTTGTCGAAGCCTTGGTGATTTTGGCCTCGCCCCAGATGATGTCGATCTTGTTCTTCTTCATCAAGTAGCCGACGCCGCCGTTCAGCTTGGCCGAAATAGCCCGCGAGCGGGCCACAACCGCCTTCACATCGGGCTTCATCGTGCCTTCCAGCAGCAGGCCGTAGTTCTTGGCATGCTGCGCAAAATGCAGAATTTCCGCCGAGCGCAGCAGCGCCTTGGTGGGAATGCAGCCCCAGTTCAGGCAAATGCCGCCCAGATGTTCGCGCTCGATGATGCCGACCTTGAATCCGAGCTGCGCGGCGCGGATGGCCGTGACATAGCCGCCGGGGCCGGAGCCGATGATGAGAACGTCGTAGGCAGTGGACATGGGCGTTCCTGTGCGGATTAGGGCGTGAAGAGAAGATAGAGGCAAACCAGCGCCAGCGCACCCACGGCGAAACCGAACCAATGGCCATACGCACGGTTGAAGGCTGCGATCCGCGCATCGCCCTCCCCGTCCATGTGACCCATGGGCGTGGTCTGGCCAATGCCCGGCAAGGCGAAGCCGGCCGCTATGATGCCGAGCCCGAGGCCCAGAACGCTCACGCCCGCGCCCAGCAGCAGCCCGAGCCCGGCAAAAGCGCACAGCAGCAGCCCGAGCGCGCCTGCCAAACTGATCCAGCCCGAGACGGCACCCAGCAACCGGGAGGCGTGGAGATCGTCCATGCCCTGCCGGCGGATGGCAACCCGCAGCAATTGCGTGCGCAGGATGAACAGCGAAAGACCCAGCACGATCAGAATGGGGAGGTAAGCGCGCATCACAGCAACCTCGACTGTGCGGCCCGTACGCAATCCTGATTGAACGCATCGAAGCGCGCATCCACCACGCCGAAAAGCCTGGCAAATTCATCCGCCGAGACCTGTGCGGATTTTTCGGCCACGGCCAGAAGTTCCCAGGTTAGCGCCGTATATGTAACGCGCGCTTCACCCTCGCGGAAATTGGCCAGGAACGTGCCCAGCGCGCCGAATTTGTAGACGAGCGCTTTCAACTCGGCAGCCGTCATGTCCGGTGATGCTTGCCCGGCAAGGCTGCGGCGGTTGGCTTCCTCAGCCTTCAAGCGAAATTGAAAAAACACCTCGATGATGTCGCGGCAGGTGCGCAGGCTTTCGGTGCGCAAGATGTTGCGTTGCGCGCTCTCGATGTTGCGGGCGTAGTTCCAGGACTGGAAAATGGAAGAGAGCAGCGACAACGCCGCAATGCCAAGCGGGATGATCACGAGCCAGTTGCGGCTCGCGGTTCGTATGATCGGTGGATTGTCATGAGACATGGCCGCCATTCACACCAGCATCCCCAACGGCTTTTCTATGTAGCCCTTGAACGCCTGCAGCAACTCAGCGCCGAGCGCACCGTCCACCGCGCGGTGATCGGTGGAGAGCGTGACGCTCATCACCGTGGCGATGCCCAGCGACCCGTCTGCTTTGACCACAGGACGCTTTTCACCGGCGCCCACCGCCAGAATCGTCGCGTGCGGCGGGTTGATGACGGCACAGAAATCCTTCACGCCGAACATACCCAGGTTGGAGATGGCCGTGGTGCCGCCCTGATACTCCTCGGGCTTCAGTTTGCGTTCGCGGGCGCGCGCCGCCAGATCCTTGATTTCGTTGGAAATAGCGGAGAGTGACTTGTGGCACGCATCCTTGATGATGGGTGTCATCAGCCCGCCGGGAATTGAGACAGCAACGCCCACGTCGGCATGGCTGTGCTTGAGCATGGCGGCTTCCGTCCAGGTCACATTGGCATCGGGCACCGCGCGCAGCGCGAGCGCCATGGCCTTGATCACCATGTCATTGACCGAGAGCTTGTAGGAGGGCTTGCCGTCCTTCACGGGGGCGACGGCGTTGAGCTGTTCGCGCAAGGCGAGCAGCGCATCGAGGTTGGTGTCCACCGTCAGATAGAAATGCGGGATCGTCAGCTTGGATTCGAGCAGGCGGCGCGCGATGACCTTGCGCATGCTGTCATGCGGGATTTCCTCAAAGGAGCCTTCTGCAAACATCTTCTTGATCGTCGCATCCGCCATGCCCGTGGGGAGCGCGGTTGGCGCGGGCGATGGAGCGGGAGCAGCAGCAGTGGCAGGTGAAGCTGCCGCCGCTTTGCTTGGGCCACCCGCCATCGCCGCCTTCACATCCGCCTCGATGATGCGGCCATGGGGGCCAGAACCACTGAGCTTGGAGAGGTCGATGCCGTTTTGGCTTGCGATGCGCTTGGCCAGCGGCGAGGCAACGATGCGGGAGTCGCTGCTAGGTTTTTGTCCCCCACCCTGACCCTCCCCACCACTCGCTGCGCTCGCAGGGGGAGGGAAAACGGCAACAGCAGGCGATCCCCCTCCCCCCGCTTGCGGCGGGGAGGGGATAGGGGTGGGGGGAGCAGAAGCTGTGGGGCTCCCCCCGCCGCCGGCAGCCACCTTGGCCACATCCTCGCCTTCGCCTGCGATGACGGCGATCAACTGGTTGACCAGCACATCCTGCGTGCCAGCCGCGACGAGGATTTTTGCCAGAATGCCGTCATCGATGGATTCCACCTCCATCGTGGCCTTGTCGGTCTCGATCTCGGCCAGCACGTCACCGGATTTGATCACATCACCTTCTTTTTTCAGCCACTTCGCCAGATTGCCCTTCTCCATAGTGGGAGACAGCGCGGGCATGAGGATGTTGGTGGGCATGGCGGTTCCAGTACTCAGTCTTGGATCGGTGGATCGAGCGGGAAGAGAACGTCGAGCGAAAAGCTGATGGCATCAAAGGGTGGTAGGCAAACCTCGCCGGAGCCTGTGGCCGTGCCCAGCAGCATCCATTTGCCGCTGACGAGTTGATACGCTTCAAGCACGCGGGTGTCGGGATCAAGCAGCCAGAGAAAACTGACGCCAAATTCGCCGTAGATGCGCCGCTTCGGGCCCTGGTCCAGTCGCGCGGTGGAGGGGGAAAGGATTTCGCAGACCCAATCGAGAGGCGTAGTCATGTACGGCGTATCAGGCAAAGCGGGAAGCCGCTCTTTCCGCCACCCGGCAATATCCGGCACAAGGACGTTGGAGCCCAGATGCAATTCCGGCTTGTTCATGAAAATCCATCCGCCGGGGCCGCCGCTGCCCAGACGAAAGGGGTTACGCAACATGCCCAGTATCTCGGCGCTCGTCATCGCATGCCGCGGCGTTGGCCGCGGGTGCGTTTCCAGCGCACCATGGATGATTTCCGCCACGAGGTGGGGCGGAACCTTCTCAAGGTCGGCGTAAGTGGCCGGTTGGGTGACAGCTTTGGTCATTTTTTTTAAGCCTATCGCGAATATCCCCTCACCGATACATCACGGCTTTGGCCGCAGCCACCACATCACCGATGTTTGGCAAAGCCAGTTTTTCCAAGTTCGCGGCATACGGCATGGGCACATCCTTGCCGGTTACGCGTGCCACGGGTGCATCGAGATAATCGAACGCCTCTTCCATGATCTTCATGCCGATCTCGGCGGTCACGCCCGATTGTGGCCAGCCCTCCTCTACCGCCACACAGCGGTTGGTTTTCTGCACGGAGGCGATGACGGTCGCCATATCCATGGGGCGAATGGTGCGCAGGTCGATCACCTCCGCCTCGATGCCCTCGGCCGAGAGCGCCTCGGCGGCCCCCAGCGCGTATTGCATGCCGATGCCGAACGACACGATGGTAACATCGGAGCCGGGCCGCGCGATCTTCGCCTTGCCGATGGGCAGCACGAAATCATCGAGCTTCGGCACGGAGAACTGCTTGCCGTAGATCATCTCACTTTCCAGAAACACCACCGGGTTCGGGCTGCGAATGGCGGCTTTGAGCAGGCCCTTTGCGTCTGCCGCCGTGTAGGGCTGGATGACAGTGAGACCGGGAATCTGGCCATACCACGCGGCGAAGTCCTGGCTGTGCTGCGCACCCACGCGCGAGGCCGCGCCGTTGGGGCCGCGAAACACGATGGGGCACCCCAGCTGGCCGCCGGACATGTAAAGCGTTTTCGCCGCCGAGTTGATGACGTGATCGATGGCCTGCATGCCAAAATTCCAGGTCATGAACTCGACGATGGGGCGCAGACCGGTCATGGCTGCACCCACGGCCATACCGGCAAAGCCATGTTCGGTGATGGGTGTGTCAATCACGCGCTTGGCACCAAACTCCTGCAGCAGCCCCTGCGTGACCTTGTAGGCACCCTGATATTCCGCCACTTCTTCGCCGATGACGAAGACATCGCCGTCGCGGCGCATTTCCTCCGCCATGGCATCGCGCAAGGCTTCGCGCACGGTGGTCATCACCATTTCGGTGCCTGCCGGCACCTCGGAGGTGGCGTCATGGGCCGACGCGGATTTTGGTGCCGCCGGGACAGTCGCCGCAGGCGCGGCTGTCGGCTCCGGAGCCGAAGCCTGGGCCACAGGCACCTTCTCACCCGACGCGGCGGAGGCATCGGAAACGGTTTCGCCATCGGCGGCGATGACCGCGATGCGCGTATTGACCGCAACGTTGTCTGTCCCGCCTGGGATCAGGATTTTGGCCAGAATTCCCTCGTCGACGGCCTCCACCTCCATCGTTGCCTTATCGGTCTCGATCTCGGCAATGACGTCGCCTGATTTGACGCGGTCGCCTTCATTCTTGAGCCACTTGGCCAGTTTTCCCTGCTCCATGGTCGGAGAAAGGGCAGGCATGAGCACGTCAACGGCCATGTCGGTTAAACCTTCAAAGGATTGGAAAATTACTTGAGGATGTCGGTGTAAAGCTCGGCGGGATCAGGCTCGGGCTCTGACGTCGCGAAGTCGGCTGACTCGTTGACGATGGCACGTATTTCGCTGTCGATCTTTTTCAAATCGTCCTCGCTTGCCCATTCGTTGCCAAGCAGGCGCGCCTTGACGTTGTCGATCGGATCGCGCTCGGAACGGAACTTGTCGACCTCATCCTTCGAGCGATACTTCGCAGGATCGGACATCGAATGTCCGCGATAGCGATAGGTCAGCATTTCAAGGATATACGGCCCCTTGCCAGTGCGCGCATGCTCGATCGCACGCCGCCCTGCATCGCGCACCGCGTGAATGTCCATGCCATCGACCTGCTCGCCCGGAATACCGAAGGAAATGCCACGCCGGGAAAAATCACCCTGCGCCGTCGCGCGCTCGGTGGATGTGCCCATGGCGTAGCGGTTGTTCTCGATGATGAAGACAACAGGCAGCTTCCACAGCGCCGCCATGTTGAAGCTCTCGTAGACCTGCCCCTGGTTGGCCGCACCGTCGCCGAAATACGTCAGCGACACCGCCCCGTCGCCGCGGTAGTGATTGGCCAGGGCGAGCCCTGCGCCCAGCGATACCTGACCACCCACGATCCCATGCCCGCCGTAGAAATTCTTCTCGCGGCTGAACATGTGCATGGAGCCGCCCTTGCCGCGCGAATAGCCGCTGCGCCGGCCTGTCAGTTCCGCCATCACGCCCTTGGGCTCCATGCCGCAGACCAGCATGTGGCCATGGTCGCGGTAGCCGGTAATGACCTGATCGCCCTCGCGCGAGGCCATCTGCATGCCGACCACGACAGCCTCCTGGCCAATGTAAAGGTGGCAGAAGCCGCCAATCAGACCCATGCCATAAAGTTGTCCGGCTTTTTCCTCGAACCTGCGGATGAGCAGCATCTCCCGGTAGGCCAGAAATTCCTCTTCGCGGGTGAAAGGTTCAGGACCGTTCGCAACGTTCCGGGGCATCAGTTGTTTGGCTGCGAGGGGTTTCGCCATTGCTTTGGCGACAGACGGAACTGTGCTGTTGGAAACGGATGCGGCCATGTTCTTCCCCACACTTTAATTGGTATTTTTGCATAGCCTATCCAAAAGTTTTAGATTGTGAAGTGCCAAGAAAGCGCCCGGCTTATGCGTCAAACACATAGGTGCACTGCAACATATGCGTGCAGCGCAATAATATGCAGTTTGATCGCGTGATTTGCAGAGCGCTCGTGTGTGCGGCCTGGCGTGGGCTTAGGGCTTGGCTGCCGCAGCCGGCGCAACTGGGATAAACACTTGTATATCATTGCGATGCGCGACGTTGAGGAGAATGCGTGACTGCTCTTCAAGGATATCGCGGTCTATGGAATCCGCACGCATGAGGGTCACGCGGCGCTCCCACTGCGCTTTTTCCGCGCGCAGCGCCCTGATTTCAAGCTCCAGTTGAACGGCCTTGATCTTGTATCCGGCCTTGGCATGCAAACCGCGCTCGCCGTGCTGAGCATGCCAGGCGAAATAGCCCACAGCGGCGCCCGCGAGGGCATAGAAACCCAGGGTCAACGCAATGGTCCGGAATCGGCGACGCAGAATCATGCGATGACAATGCCTTGCCACGGTGAATCGCCGGTTAAGCCGGACGGCGAAAAGCAGTGATCAGCAGCCCCGTCACAATCAACCCGACACCCATGATCTGCAAGGGTTTGGGCCATTCGCCCAGCAGCGGGATCGCCGTCAATGTGCCGATCACGGGGATCAGCGGCGGAAACCGGCCCGCCTGCGCGGCACCCAGCGTGGTCACGGCAAAGCCCCAGAGCCACAAGCCCACGATCATGTTGAAAACACCTTGATTGACCGCGTGGAGCACGACCGTCGCGAGCGGCATGTTCAAGATGTTGCCGCCGCCCACTGCGGCGTAAAGCGGCCAGACGAACGCCATCGAGATGACGGACATTGCGGCCGCCGCGCGCAGGGCGTCCACTTTCCACAGTTGCAGCAACAACGGGTATCCCCCCCACACCAGGCCAACACCCAGAAAGCACAGATCGCCCAGCACGACCGACCATGATCCGGATGTGCCACCTGCAATGCCGATGCAGACAAGACCGCTCAGCACAACGCCGATGCCGGCAATGACAGCGCCGCCGGGGCGCACGCCAAACATCAGCAACCCACCCACCGCGCCAATGACGGTGACTGTGCCCGGTGCAATGGAGGCGCCATGCGCGGCAGGGGCCAGCGAAAGCCCCACCATCATCAGCAGCGTCATGGGCAAGCCGCTCATCAGCGTGAGCACAAGCCCCCTGCCCCAGCCAATGCCGGCGCAATCAGCCACGCCTGCTTTGATGAACAGCGGGAGCAGGAGTGTTCCTGCAACCGCAAAACGCAGCAGCGTCATGTCCATCGACGTCAGACCGCTCTGGATTCCATGGCGCGAGATCGCGAAGTTGGTGCCATAAATCACCACCGCCCCCAGCATGGCCAGAACCGCGCGTTGGGGCAGGTTGAAGGTCATCAGGCCAGGGCTTTCAGCGCCGCCCTGCCCGCATACACCGCCTGCTCGCCCAGATCCTGCTCGATGCGCAGCAGTTGATTGTATTTCGCCGTGCGATCGGAGCGGGCCAGCGAGCCTGTCTTGATCTGACCGCAGTTGGTGGCGACCGCCAGATCCGCAATCGTGTTGTCTTCGGTCTCACCCGAGCGGTGGGACATCACAGCCGTATAACCCGCATGCTGCGCCATCTGCACCGCAGCCAATGTTTCGGTCAATGTGCCGATTTGGTTGACCTTGACGAGGATCGAATTGCCATAACCGCCCTTTATGCCGGTGGCGAGACGCTCGACATTGGTGACGAACAGGTCATCACCCACGAGCTGGCACTTGGCGCCGACGGAGTCGGTGAGCAGCTTCCAGCCCTCCCAATCGTCCTCCGACATGCCGTCTTCAATGGAGACGATGGGATATCCGCCCACCAGTTTGGCGAGATACGCCACCTGCTCCTTGATCGAACGCTTCGTGCCCTCGCCGTGGTAATCGTAAGTGCTACCTTTGAAGAACTCCGTCGCCGCGCAGTCGAGCGCGAGGTGCATGTCCTTGCCCGGCTTGAAGCCCGCCTTTTCGATGGCCTTCATCACGAAATCCAGCGCCGCTTCCGCCGATGGCAGGTTGGGGGCAAAACCGCCCTCATCGCCCACATTGGTGTTGTGACCGCCGTCCTTGAGCAGTTTTTTTAGGGTGTGGAACACCTCGACGCCCATGCGCAGACCTTCCGAGAAGGTTTTAGCGCCCGTCGGCATGATCATGAATTCCTGAAAATCGATGGGATTATCGGCATGCATGCCGCCGTTGATGATGTTCATCATCGGCACGGGCAAGACGCGCGCCCCGGCTCCGCCCACATAGCGATAAAGCGGCAAGCCCCGCGCTTCTGCCGCCGCCTTTGCAGTGGCGAGGGACACGCCCAGAATGGCGTTGGCGCCGAGCTTCTTCTTGTTCTTGGTGCCGTCGAGCTTGATCATCTCCTGGTCGACCGCCACCTGATCTTCTGCATCCATGCCGATGATGGCGTCCTGAATCACGGTCATCACGTGATCGACCGCCTTGGAGACACCCTTGCCGTGGTAGCACTTGCCGCCATCGCGCAACTCTGCCGCTTCGTGCGCGCCGGTCGAAGCGCCCGACGGCACGGCGGCGCGACCAAAGGAGCCGTCTTCAAGGATCACATCCACTTCCACGGTCGGGTTGCCCCGGCTGTCGAGAATCTCGCGGGCGATCAGGTCAACGATGGCAGTCATGGCGGCGGCAGGCCTTTCAGGTGGCGACTTGAAGCGAAGCAATGTCGCAGGGCTTGTAGCGAAAGGCTCGATCAGCGAAAAGCCCTTGATCGCATGCAATTCATATAAGCAGGCCGAATTTGGGAAGTGGACAAATGGCGCATTACGACACGGCACAGCTCGGCAAAGCGAGCACCATTCCCGCCTCACCCGAGGAGGCGCTGCTCGACCGCGTGCCCAACCCGCACACCGACGCAGATTATGTGGCGCGCTTCACCTGCCCGGAGTTCACTTCGATCTGCCCTGTGACGGGCCAGCCGGATTTCGGCATTCTGGTGATCGATTATGTGCCGGGCGAGTGGCTGGTGGAGAGCAAATCACTCAAGCTTTACCTCACAAGCTTCAGAAATCACGGCGCTTTCCATGAGGATTGCACTGTGGGCATTGGCAAGCGCCTTGTGGATCTGCTCCAGCCACGCTGGTTTCGCATCGGTGGCTATTGGTATCCGCGCGGCGGCATTCCCATCGATGTGTTCTACCAGACGGGCGAGTTGCCCCCGAACATTTTCCTGCCTGACCAGGGTGTCGCGCCCTACCGGGGACGCTGAGCGCCGCCAAGGCGCAGCACCGGCCCGGCCACAAGCCCGAGGGTCAGTGCCAGCGCCGCATAGACCAGAAGCGTCATGTCTAGCGGCATGACCTGCCGCAGCAGGGCCAGCGAAAACGGACCTGCCGCCGTGCCCAGGAACAGTGCAGACGCAAAAAGTGCCATGGCCGAGCTGCGGTTGGCCGGGGAGATTTCTGTCGCCTGTGTCTGGAACGTGCTGTGAATGAGGTAGAAGCCCAGGCCCATCAGACCAAAGAGGACGGGCGCAACCCACCACGGCAACGGCAAGGCGAGGATGAGCAAGACACCGCACAGCAGAATGCCCCCTGCGACGGCCATGCGGGCCGGCCCAAGACGGGCCACCAAGGGCCCTGCGACAAGGGTGTAGGCAAGACCGCCGAAACCGAAAACCGCGATGGAAACACCGGCCTCCGCAGAGCCATCCGCCCCGCGCCCGCGAAGGATTTCCGCCGTGAAGGGGAATACGGCGAAGATCGCCATGCCCTCAAGGGCGACTAGCGCGTAAAGCCTGAGCGCGAGCGGATTGGCGAGCACCTCCCTGTAGCGCGCCAGGATTGACCCCAGATGCAGGCTGGGCCGCGTCACGACCTTGCGCGGGCGCAGTTTCAGGAACGTCAGCAACGACCCAAGCCCGGCAATGCCGCCCGAGGCCAGAAATGTCGCGCGCCAGCCGATGTATTCACCGATCATGCCCGAAACGAGCGACCCCGCGACCTGCCCCAGCACCATGGCCGTCAGAAGCCGGGCGAGGGCCACCTGGCGGCCATCCATCGGCACACGGTCGGCCAGCGCCGCCATGGCCACGGGGATGACTCCGCCCGCCGCGACGCCGGCAAGACCGCGTGCGATCAGCAACGCATCGAAGCGCGGCGCGATGGCACAGGCCAGCAGCAATACTGACAGGACCGCCAGCGAGATCGCGATGATGCGGACCTTGCCGAAGGCATCCGCCACCGGGCCGATGATCGGTTGCCCCAGCGCATAAGATAGGGTGAAGACCGGGGCGAGCATGGCCGCCTGGGTCATGCCGACGCTCAGGTCTTTTGCGATCAGAGGGACGATCGGATCGACGAGGCGCATCGAGACAGTGCTGGAGAAGCTGCTCAGCCCGAGGATCAAGGTCAGCAGGCGAATGGATGCAACAGGCTCAGGCTGTTCACTCATTGCTGAGCCGGGAAGATCGGATAAGCCATTTCTGCGCTAAACCCATTCGCGATGAACCACATCATGCGCTCTGCTGCCTGAACGCGAGCAAGGTGCCGAAGGTTGCACCCGACGGCACGAAGATCGTTTCATCCTCGATGCGGTGCGGCACGGCGTTGGCACGCAGCGTATGTTGCGTCCGTGTCATGTCAGCGACGCTGAAAACGATGGCGCCAAGCGCGCCCTCACGCGGGTTGAACAGTGCCAGGTCCTGCGCCAACCGCCGACGTGCCGCATCGGGTGTCCAGACGGAAAGCCTGCTTCCGGCGAGTTCGAGGGTCAAGCCATCCCCTCCGTCAAATACCGGCGCACCGCCGCCATACGATTTGAGAAACCCAGCCATCTCCAGTGGGGCGGGGTGGGTCATCACAACGCGCGCCACACCTGTCACGCTGTTCTCATGGCACTGGAACGCGGCATTCCAGAAGTTCTCGGGATAGTGGTTTTGGCAGGTAAAGAACGACAGATGCGGCGCTGCGGCGGGTGCGGCGAAGGCCAACGTAAAGGCGACATCCACGGCGCTGCCATCAGGGCGCTTGGCCGAGCGGCCAAAATGGAAGGGGCCGGAGTCGCCAATTCCTGCCTGGCGGAACGAGGCGGCATCCGCCGTGGCATCGGGGCTGGACAGCACCATCATCGAGAATCCGTCGCCGCGCTTTTCTAGCCAGTCCGCCACATGGTGACCGAAAGAGAACCGATGCGGTGCATGCGAGGGTGGTACGGCCCCCTCCCCCAAGGTGATCAACTCCAGAAAGGTGCCGGCGAACTGCACGAGGCGATTCTCGGTTCCCCACGGGTGCCGGTTGCGCGCCCCGACCTGAAATCCAAGCCGACGATAGACGCCGCTCTTGGCCTCCAGATCACGCGCAGGCAGCACGAGATGGTCAAGACGTCGGCGGGAAGGGTGTGGCGGCATGAAAGCCCTTGCGTGCAACAGAACAGGGGCTGCGCCATAGCCCGGCGCAGCCCCTGAACATGTGTGAATGACCTTACTGGGGTATTTTGTCGTCAATGCCCTGGACGTAGAAGTTCATCGAAAACACCTGCTCATCGGAGAGCCTGTCTCCGCCTTTGCACTCCACAGGCTTTCCGGCCTGGTCCAGAACGGGGCATTTGAACGCATCCATGGTGCCTGCACGCAGACCGGCCTCGGTGGTTTCCGCCATCTTCTTCACGTCATCGGGCATGTTGCGGTAGGGCCCCATCACGACCTTGCCCTTGGCGAGGCCATCGAACGTGTCCTTGGAGGCCCATGTGCCATCCAGCACCGCTTTGGTGCGCTCGATGTAATAGGGGTTCCAATCGTCGATGATCGACGTCAGCACGTGATTGGGCGCAAAGCGGCTCATGTCGGAGGCCTGCCCGAAGGAGAGCACACCGCGCGCGGAAGCCGCCTGCACGGGCGCCGGGCTGTCGGTGTGCTGGGTCAGCACATCCACGCCCTGATCCAGCAGAACCTTCGCGGCATCAGCCTCCTTGGGCGGATCAAACCAGGAATTGACCCAGACGATCTTGATCTTGACGTTGGGATTCACGGATTTCGCGCCGAGATAAAAGGCATTGATGCCCGCGATCACTTCTGGGATTGGAAAGGCACCGACGTAACCGAGCGTGTTCGTCTTGGTCATGCGACCCGCGATCTGTCCCGCGATATAGCGCCCCTCGTGGAACTTGGCCGAATATGTCGCCACATTGGCCGCGCGCTTCACGCCCGTCGCGTGCTCGAACTTCACACCAGGATAACGGGCCGCCACACGCAAGGTGGGCTCCATGTAACCAAAAGACGTCGTGTAGATCAGCTTGTGGCCCGTGCGGGCCAGTTGTTCGATGGCGCGCTCGCTGTCGTTTTCCGGCACCTTCTCGACGAAGGTCGTCTCGATGCGGGCCCCGAATTCTTTCTCGATGGCGAGGCGGCCCTGATCATGCTGATAGGTCCAGCCGAAATCCCCTACTGGTCCGACATAGATGAATCCAACCTTCAACTTCTCCTGCGCGCTGGCAGAAGCCGCCAGTCCTGCCGCTGCCACGGCACCCAGTGCCGCCTTGATCCATGATTTCATTGGTCACTCCCCTTGGTTGGTCACGAAGATAAGCACGTCAGCGATCCGGAATGAAGGGCTTTGCAAACATCGTTCCGTTGCCCTGGCTGCGGCGCTCGCGCAGGCCAAGCAAGACGAGGGCCAGTATAGTGGCGACATAGGGCAGACTTGAAAGAAACTGCGCCGGAATACCGATGGCACCCGCCTGCGCATGCAATTGCAACATGCTCATGCCGCCGAAGAGATAGGCACCCAGCACCAGCCGCCAGACGCGCCCGCCTGCGAAGACCACGATGGCCAGGGCGATCCAGCCCCGCCCCGCCGTCATGCCCGGCGACCAGAACGGCGTGTAGATGAGCGAAAGATACGCGCCCGCCAACCCGGCGCAACCTCCGCCGAATAAAATGGCCAGGGTGCGCACAACGCGCACATCATGCCCCAAGGCATGCGCCGAGCTGTGATTGTCGCCAATGCCGCGCAGCACCAAGCCACCGCGTGTTGACCCCAGCCACCAACTGATTCCGAGCGCCAGGGCCAGTGAGGCATAGACAAAGGGATCTTGCCCGAACAGCAGGCGGCCCAGAAACGGAATGTCTGTAAGGTAGGGAATAGAGAGAGAGGGTATGGTCTCGCGCTTCATGCCAATGAAGCTGACGCCCGCGACATTGGCCACACCTGTGCCAAGGATCGTCAGCGCGAGTCCGGACGCCACTTGATTGGCCGCGCCCCATACGGCAAACAGCGCAAACAGCCCGGCCAGCGTCATGCCCGCGCCAATGCCCGCCCCGATCGCCAGCACCGATGAACCAGTCAGGATGGCCACCGCAAAGCCCAACGAGGCGCCCATGATCATCATGCCTTCGACGCCGAGGTTCAACACGCCGGACTTTTCCACCACGTGCTCGCCCAGCGCTGCCAGAAGCAACGGCGTTGCGGCCGTGATGATGCTCAAAAACACCAGAAAGGCAAAACTCATGCACGCATCCACACAAGCCGGTGCCGGGTCAGTGCCTCACCGCCCAGCAGGCAGAACAACAGGAGGCCTTGAAAGATCATGGCGACATCAAGCGGAAGCTTCAATGCGATCTGCGCGTTCTCCGCGCCAATCAGGATCACCGCCATCACGACCGAAGCCAGCACAATGCCGGGCGGCGACAAGCGGCCCAGAAACGCGACGATGATCGCCGTGAAACCATAGCCCGGCGAAATCACCGGCTGAAGCTGGCGAATTTGCCCCGCGACTTCCGCAATGCCGGCAAGGCCCGCAAGCCCTCCTGAAATCAGGAACGTCGTCAGGGTCACGCGCTGCGCATCGAAGCCGCCAAAACGCGCGGCTTTGGGCGCTTCACCCGTGGCGCGCACGGCAAAACCGAACACCGTGCGCGAGAGTACATACCACGCAACAAGCGCCGCCAGCAGCGCAAACACCAGCCCCCAGTGCACCCGCCCGCCCGGCAGCAGCGCAGGCAGCGTCGCGGCAGGATCGAACGTGATGGATTGGGGCATGTTGAAGGCTTTGCGATCCCGCCACGGGCCGCGCACCAGCCAATCGAGCAACAATTGCGCCACATAGACCAGCATGAGGCTGGACAGGATTTCACTGACGCCCAGACGGTTGCGCAACACCGCCGGCAGAGCTCCATAAGCCATGCCTCCGAGTATCCCCGCGCTCAGCATCAGGGGCAGAACCCACCATGCGCCGATGCCCTGACAGGCAATGGCGACACCGCCGCCACACAGTCCGCCCATGACGAACTGCCCCTCCGCCCCGATGTTCCAGCGATCAGCGCGGTAACAGAAGCTCAAGCCGATGGCGATCAGCAGCAGAGGCGTGGCTTTGAGGAAAATCTCCTGGATGGCCCAGCCCTGCGTCAGGGGCTGGATGAGATAGACATCGAAGGCTTTGACCGGCGAGCGACCCATCAACCAGACCACCAGACCGCCCAGAAGCAGGGCCGCAGCAAAGCTCAGCGCCGGCGTCAGCGCGGTGCGCAGAGGTGAGACATGCGCGCGGGCAGCCAATTCAAGCGGCATGCTGCGCAGCCCTTTCCCCCAGTGTCATGAGCAGCCCAATGTCCTCGCGGGAGCGGACATGGGCAGGCAGGACCGTGGACAGGCGGCCGCCATGCAGCACGCCGATGCGGTCCGCAATGGCAAAGACCTCATCCAGATCCTGGCTGATCACCAGAATGGCCGCCCCGCTTGCGGCCAGATCCACCAACGCCTGGCGAATGCGCTGGGCCGCCAGCGCATCCACGCCCCAGGTCGGCTGATTGACCACGAGGAGCTTGGGAGCGCGCGCGATCTCGCGCCCGATCACATATTTTTGGAGATTGCCGCCGGACAACCGCCGCGCTTCGGGGTCCGCCGCACTGGAGCGGATGTCGAAGCGCTGGATCAGACTGGCAAGTTTGGCCCGCAACCGCCCGTACGCCACGATGCCACCCCCTGAAGTGCTCTGCGCGCGCGGCAGGCTCAGCAGCAGGTTGTCTGAAAGCCTGGCATTTGGAAGCGTGGCATGTCCCAGGCGATCTTCCGGCACGAAGGCGGCCTCAAGCGCGCGGCGCTGCAGGAGGCCAAGGCGCGCCATATCCACGCCGTTGAGATGCATGAGCCCTGCCGCGATGCGCCCGGCCTCGCCGGAAAGCGCCGCGAAAAGCTCGCTCTGACCCGCCCCCGCCACGCCGGCAATGGCGACGATTTCACCCGCACCCACCTCAAGATCAAGCGCATGCAGCACCGTGCCATGCACATCCGCCGGGGCAACGCTCAAGCCTTGCAGTTTGAGCATGGGGGTTCCGCCCCGTGCCGGGCGATGCTCCACCTCGGCCACATCCGCCCCCACCATCATGCGGGCCAATGAAGCCGAGCTTTGCGCGCGCGGATCCACAGTGCCGACAAGCTTGCCGCCCCGCAGAATGGTTGCCGCCGTGCAGAAGCGTCTGACTTCATCCAGCTTGTGGCTGATGAACAACACGCTCAAACCATCGGCAATGAGAAGGTCGAGTGTCTGAAACAAGCCTTCCGCCTCCTGCGGAGTGAGCACGGAGGTCGGCTCATCCAGCACCAGCAGCTTGGGCTCCTGCAGCAAACAGCGCACGATCTCGATGCGCTGCCGCTCACCCGCCGAAAGCGACCACACCGGGGCCTGGAGCGTGATGGACAGGCCGTAACGCGCCGCAAGTGCCGTCGCCCGTGCGGCCAAGGCTTCGGTGGCCGCCGTGCCCGGCAACCCCAGCGCGATGTTTTCCAGAACGCTCAAGCTGTCAAAAAGGGAGAAGTGCTGGAAAACCATGGCAATGCCCAGAGACCGCGCGGACTCCGGCGAGGCAATACGCACCTCCCGCCCCTGCCAGCGAATGGTGCCTTGGTCCGGCTGCAGCAGACCGAACAAGATCTTGACCAGCGTGGATTTTCCCGCGCCGTTTTCGCCCAGCAACGCATGGGCCTCGCCCCGGCGGATGCACAGGTTCACATCATCGTTGGCAGCAAACAGGCCAAAGCGCTTGCTGATGCCGGTCAGCACCACAAGCGTGTCGTCAGGATTGGGGGAGTCGCCAGCCACGATGACAAAGCTAGCGGATTGCGTGCCAATTACCAGCCGGTCACCAGCTGCGTGAGGGGCCATTGTCGATGTGAAAGAAGCCCATGGGGTAAATCTTGCGCCCGCCCACATCCGGATGGCTGCGCAGATAGCCGTAAACCGTGCGGATCGCGGCGCCGCGCACACGAAAATCCACGGCACGACACAGATAATGGTAGGAGGCGCGCGCGCCTGTTCCACGCGAACGCTTGGCATTGAGGATGGCGACGTGCCCGAAGCGGGCGGCCGTATCCACCAGAACCTTCCGCAGCTCGGATGGCAAGCAGTCGAATTCTGCACCCTCATCAGCGAAGACCCCCGGCATGCCCGCCACAGGATGTTCGGTCATGCGCAGCCCGGTCGGGCGCATCGACGGCACATCGGATGCCGTGCGCGGATCGGCATAGGACGCCAGTTGCGGCGGCATGGGAATGCTCTGGCGCTGCGGGGTTTCAGTCTTGGCCGCAGCGGCAACCTCTTCGGCGTCCACCACCGCAGGCTGCTCGGTTTCGGCTGCCACTTCGGCCTTGCTGTCCTCGGCCCGCGCTTTGGGCAGAGGTACGTTCACGCGCCGCGCAACAGCGTATTCCTGCAACATGGCTGCAGATGGTGCCTCCATCGCGCGGGCAGTTGGGTTGATCGGCAAAAGGCTGAGAGGTTGCCCCGGCGGCTCGCTGGTGGGGGAAACCGCGAAGGTGTCAGCACCGCGCAACGCTCCGAACAAACCCTGGGCGCGGGCGGGCGCGGCACACAAACCCACAGCCATGAGGCACATCAGCGGTATCAGAATGTTTCGGTGCAAATCGATTGAACCTCTGCTGCCTTGGACATACTGCCCGATGACGCGTTGATCAACCCGCCGTCCGTTGCAGCACCGAGATGTAAAATCCGTCGCAGCCGGTGCGCAGGGGCGTGAGCATGAGGCCATGCTGCGTGGTGCGTGTGGCGGTTTCCAGGCCCGGCATGGAGGCAAATGCCGCCGTCTCGCGAATGGACCGCACGGCAAAACCCGGCGTGCGGGCCAGGAATTCTGCAATCTGCTGGTCGTTCTCCTCGGGCAGCACCGAGCAGGTGATGTAGACCAACCGCCCGCCCGGCTTCACCGCCAGTGCCGCGTTGTCGAGCACGGTGACCTGCTCTTTCATGCGCTGCTCCAGCGCGCCGGGGCGCATGCGCCATTTGGCATCAGGGTTGCGCCGCCAGGTGCCTGTGCCCGTGCACGGCGCGTCGATCAGCACCATGTCGAGCTTGCCTGCCAGATCAAGCACGGTCGGCCCGCCTTGGCGTGGCGTGCGCACCTGCACGTTGCGCGCATCGGCGCGCGTCAAGCGCTCGTAGATTGGAGCCAGTCGCCGCGCATCGGAATCGCTGGCGAAAATCTGGCCCTTGTTGTTCATCAGCGCCGCCATGGCGAGGGTTTTGCCGCCGCCGCCCGCACAGTAATCCAGCACCTGTTGCCCCGCCTCGGGAGCCGCCAGGCGCGCCACGATCTGCGAGCCTTCGTCCTGTATTTCCACCATGCCCTTAATGAACAGTGGGTCGGCTTGCACGGGCTTGATGCGGCCATCAGCGCGGTTGGGCACGCGGATTCCATCGGGCGAATGGGGCGTGGGCGCAGCGTCATAATCGCTGAGTGCAGGCAGCGCCTTCATGCGGATGGTCTTGAGCGTGTTGACCCGCAAATCCAACGGCGCGCGGGTTGCCAAGGCCTCGCCTTCCGCACCTGCATCTGCGCCAAAGGCCATTTCGAATGAGCCTGCCAGCCATTCAGGATAATCACCGCGCACATGGGCGGGGGCATTTTGAAGTCTATTTGTGGCCAACGCCGCCACTTCGGTCTCGCTCAAGGGTTCCGGCCCGAAGCGCCCGCCATCACACAGCGCGGCGATGGCCTCGGCGGAAAGCCCTTGCGCCAGGTGCAGCGCACCCAGCACGGCAGCCCGGGGCGTGTCGGCCCCCATGAGCCAGCGGGCAGAGGCACGCCGCCGTAGCGTGTCATGGACCAGCAGGCCGATCCCGGCGCGATCGCCCGAGCCCGCAAAGCGGTGCGACAAGGCCCAGTCTTTCAGCGCCTCGTTCACCGGGCGCGGCTGTGCTTCGAGTGCGGCAAGGATGTCGATGGCAGCGGAAATGCGGGCTGAAGGTGTCATGGCCCGCGTCTCGCATGAACGGGTTGCGGCTGCAAATGCATAAGGACTTGAAATGGTTGCATTTGGCGCCGAGTCATTCCAAAAGGCGGCAGTCGCATTCACCAAACGCCACCACCTCAGGAGATTTCATGATGATCAAGATGACCGCCGCCGCGCTGCTCGCGCTTTTCGTTGCCGCTTGCGCCACAGCCCCCCAGCCCGCGCCATCCGCACCACAGGGCCGTGGTATGGACGCCAAGACCCAGCTCGAGACGGGCCGTCGCTAAGATTTAGCTTTAATATACGCGCTTAAAAGGCTGTTTCGGCAGCCTTTTTTGTTGAGAATTCACCCCCTCGTAGGATAATTCGGGCTCTCCCGCGTGATCGTCACATCATGGGTGTGGCTTTCGCGCAGGCCCGCGCTGGTGATGCGCACAAACTCGGCCTTGTCCTGCAGTTCTGTGATCGTCTTGGCCCCCACATAGCCCATGGCGGCTTTCAGCCCGCCCGCCAACTGGTGGATCACTGCGCCAACAGGACCTTTATAGGGCACTTGGCCCTCCACCCCTTCAGGTACCAGTTTCATGCTGTCCTTGATGTCAGCTTGAAAATACCGGTCCGCCGAGCCGCGCGCCATGGCGCCCAGCGAGCCCATGCCGCGATAGGATTTGTACGAGCGCCCGCCGTAGAGGAACACCTCGCCTGGGCTTTCATCCGTGCCCGCCAGCAGTGAGCCAATCATCACGCAATCCGCGCCCGCTGCCACGGCTTTGGCCAGATCGCCGGAATATTTCACGCCGCCATCGGCAATCACCGGCACATCATGCTTCATCGCAGCCTCCGCCGTCTCGATGATGGCCGAAAGCTGTGGCACGCCCACCCCAGCCACGATGCGTGTGGTGCAGATGGAGCCCGGCCCGATGCCCACCTTTATGGCATCCGCGCCCGCATCGATCAGCGCTGCGCACCGGCGGCCGTCGCCACATTGCCCGCCACCACCTGCACCTTGTTGGAGAGGCGCTTAACCCGTGCCACCGCATCCAGCACCTTTTGCGAATGGCCGTGCGCCGTGTCGATGACCACGAGGTCCACGCCTGCATCAATCAGCATTTCCGCGCGCTCGAAACCCGCGTCTCCCGTTGTCGTGGCGGCGGCCACGCGCAGTCGGCCCGCCTCATCCTTGCAGGCATTGGGGTTGAGAATGGCTTTTTCGATGTCTTTGACTGTGAGGAGGCCAATGCAAAGGCCATCGTCATCCACGACCACCAGCTTTTCGATGCGGTGGGTGTGGAACAGCCGCCGTGCCTCGTCGGGTGTCACGGTGTCACGCACAGTCACGAGATTGAGGTGCGTCATCAGCTCGCGCACGGGCAGATCGTGCCTGTCGGCAAAGCGCACATCGCGGTTGGTCAAAATGCCCACCAGCTTGCCGGGGCGGCCAGGCTCTGCGCCGATGACAACGGGAAACCCCGAGATGCCTTTGGCCCGCATCAGCGCCATGGCCTCGCTCAAGGTCGCGTCCGGACCGATGGTGACGGGGTTGAGCACGATGCCGCTCTCGAAGCGCTTGACCTGGCGCACATGATCCGCCTGCTCCTCAGGGCTGAGGTTGCGGTGGATCACACCAAGCCCACCGGCCTGTGCCATGGCGATGGCGAGGCGCGCCTCGGTCACGGTGTCCATGGCCGAGGAGATGATGGGCAGGTTCAGCGAGATGGTGCGCGTGATGCGCGAGCGCAGGTCGGTCTCGCTCGGCAACACCTCGGAATGGCCGGGACGCATGAGCACATCGTCGAAGGTCAGCGCTTCGGGAATAGCCTGTGATGGGGAAAGACGCGCCATGCCAACCTCGGAATTTCGATTTAAGGGCGGGTAGCAAGCGAGACGCCTGTGACACCGGTTGGCGAGTGCGCGTAGCACGGGGGCGGAGGCAGGGAAAGCTCAGTTCTCGCCCCTGAAGCCGGTGGCAACCACATACATCTCGGATGAATCGGCGCGGCTGGATGGCGGCTTGACATGGCGCACCTGCGCAAAATCGCGCTTGAGGGCCGCAATGATCTGACCCGTTTCGCCGCCCTGGAACAGCTTGCTGACAAAAAATCCCCCTGGTTTAAGGATTTCGCGGGCAAATTCCACGGCCATTTCCGCAAGGCCGATGATGCGCAGATGATCGGTTGCCTTGTGGCCGACCGTGTTGGCCGCCATGTCGGAGAGCACGCCGTCCACCTTCTCCGCAGCCCCGCAGGTTTTGAGCAGCGCACGCAGTTCGGCGGGCGCAGATTCGGTGGAAAAGTCCATTTCCGCCAGCACGACCCCCGGCAACGGCTCGATGGGCAGGAGATCGATGCCCACCACAATCCCGGCTTTGCCCAACGCAGAACCCACACGCCGCGCGGCATATTGCGACCAGCCACCGGGGGCTGCCCCCAGATCCACGATGGTCTGGCCATGCTTGAACAGGCGCAGGCGCTCATCCAGCTCGATGATCTTGAAGGCCGCGCGCGAACGCCAGCCCTCGTCCTTGGCGCGCTGCACATAGGGGTCGTTGAGCTGGCGTTGCAGCCAGAGCGTCGAGGAATGAGTGCGCTTGCGGGCGGTCTTGACCATTTGGGTCATGCGGATATCGCCCGCCGTGCCCTCCTTCTTCACACCTGTCTGACGCCCTGGCACATGGGCTTTGCTGGCCTTTTTTGCTCCCGCCCTGTCCTTTTCGCCAACTTTGTCTTTTTTGCCAACGGCGTCTTCGGCTTTTTCCGTTGGCTTGCCACGCCGCAAGGCAGCAGCCTTCGCGGCCATGTTTTCGGCCTCCTGCGCTGCCGCTTTCAGCGCCAGTTTGCCGCTCCATTTGCTGATGGGGCTGCCCTTGTTTGCGGGTCTCTTCGTCACGGGAGTGCCTCTTCCGGGCCGTTCCAGAGGCCGTCTTCGCTCATGAGCTGCATCAGAATGCCTTCGCGCAGGCCCCTGTCCGCGATGCGAATCCATTCCGCCGGAAAAGCGCGCGCAATCGCTTCATAGATGGCGCAGCCTGCCAGCACCAGATCAGCGCGGTCCGAGCCGATGCAGGGGTTGTCCGCCCGGTTCTGGAACGGCGTGGCGAGCAGCTTGCGCACGACGGCCTCGGCCTCCACGGTTTTCATCCACAACCCATCCACGCGCTTGCGGTCATAGCGTGGCAGATCAAGATGCATGGCCGCGATGGTGGTCACCGTGCCAGAGGTGCCCAGGAGATGAAAATGCTTGCCCAGGGCCTTGAGATCGACAGGGGCCGCGAAGGATGCAAGCAGACCTGAGACCTCGTCCACCATGCGCTGGTAAGTCGCCCCGTCCACCTCAACTCCGCCGTAGCGCTCCGCCAACGTGACGACACCCACAGGCAGCGACGTCCATTTGCGGATGCGGCGCCGGATGGTCTTGCCCTTGCTCGCATCCATGAGCCAGACCACCTCCGTGGAGCCCCCGCCAATGTCGAACAGCATGACCGAAGGCGCGCGCTTTGCCATCAGTGTGGCGCAGCCTGCTGCCGCCAGTTCCGCCTCTGTGCGGCGGTCAATGACCTCAAGGTCGAGCCCGGCTTCGGCGCGCACGCGGTCAAGAAAGGCCTCGCCGTTGCTGGCCTGGCGGCACGCCTCGGTGGCGATGAGCCGACGGCGCACGACCCCCCGGGTTTCGAGCCGGTCCTGGCAGATTTTCAACGCATCCACGGCGCGGTCCATGGCGGATTGTGCCATGCGGCCATCCGCGGCAAGGCCCTCTCCAAGGCGGACGATACGCGAAAACGAGTCGACGATTCGAAAGCCCCGGGGGCCTGGCCGCGCAATGAGCAAGCGGCAGTTGTTGGTGCCCAGATCAAGCGCCGCATAAAGCGTGCTTGCGTCAGCGGCCCCCGCCCGCACGGACGGCGTTTCGGCCACCGGTTCAGCCGGCGGCCGCCACAATCGCGATTTCAAGTCCACGTCTCCGTGCAGTGGAGGCCCATGCATTCAAAGCCGGACCATCGACACTGCCATAGGGTTGGCAAGTTAAAGGCCACCCTAGGCGCGGGACGCAAGAATGCAAAGGCCTGTTTGCAGCCTCATGCCTTCTGCGCGGCAGCCAGAACCTCGTCCGCGTGGCCCGGCACTTTCACCTTGTTCCAGATCTGGACCACCCGCCCATCCGTGCCGATCAGCACTGTGGTGCGCTCGATGCCCATGTATTTTTTGCCGTACATGCTTTTTTCAGTCCACACACCGTAAGCCTCCAGCATGGATTTGGCCTCGTCCGATGCCAGCGGAAACGACAAGCCGTATTTCTTCTTGAACTTGTCATGGCTGGCCACGCTGTCCGCTGACACGCCGACAATCTCGGCATTGGCCTTGGAGAATGCATCCTTCATCGTGTTGAAAGTCTGCGCCTCCAATGTGCAGCCGGACGTGTCATCCTTGGGATAGAAATAGAGCACGATCTTTTTCCCGGCAAAATCCTTAAGTGCCACCGTGCTGCCACCATCGGCAGGCAACGAGAAATCCGGGGCGGGAATGCCGATCTGCAATGTTCCGGTCATGGTCGGGTCCTTCGTTGGTTTCGAATTGATGGCTGGTCGCTGGCGCTCTCTGCTTCGCGATGGCAAGAGATGGGACGTGGTGCAGGATTCGACCAGTCCCACGGCGCTGCCAAATTCGAATTGCGTGCTCATGCGTACCTCGGGCAATTTCGAGGGATGGGCCATCCTGAGGAGCCGACGTTCAGTTTATGCAGCCAACGGAATCAGACAAGGCGGTTACCTCGCACGCAGATGCGCCGCGGGCGGTCGGTGATCTGTCCGGCGAAGACATGCCCGCTGTTGCACCGCGCCACCCGCTGCGCCATCCACTCAGGCAGCTGGCGAAATGGCTTGGCCTTGGCGCTTTGGGCGGGGCGGCCCTGACGATCCTCGTCGGCCTGCCCCTGTTCTATCTCGCGCTGAGCCAGGGCCCTCTCCACATTCCTTTTTTGAAAGATCGCATTGCCGATGCCATCGAGGCCCGCATCGGTCGCGGCTTCGATGTGGATGTGGGCGATGCCCGCATCCAGAAGACCGAGCACGGCGTGGAACTCCATGTGCTCGATTTTATCCTGCGCGATTCGGAGCGACGAGATGTGCTGCGTGCCCCCGATGCGGTGGTGACCTTCGAGGCCCTGCCGCTTTTGACGGGCCGTTTCGTGCCCCGGCGTGTCGCGCTGCAAGGCGGCGTTCTGCGTCTGCTCGTCAGTGTCGAAGGCGATGTCGCACTCATGTCCGATGGCGTGCCCGCGCTGACCGAAGGACCAGTGCAGGGAGCAACGACCGTGCGCGACATTCTGGCGGCGCTGGCGGCTGTTGCCCGCGATGGACAGCTCAGCGGGTTCGACAAGCTTGCGATCGAAAAAGCGTCCCTGATCATTGACGACAAGCGCACGGGCCGCGTCGTCCGGCTGGAACCGGTCAGCATGTCCTTTGCGGGCATTGCCCTGGGCAAATCGGAATTGACCGGCTCCATCGCCAAGGACGGTGAAGTGCTGCCGTTTTCCGTGACGACGGAGACGACCACCGAAGGCTTCCGTTTCCGCTTCTCAACCAGCGGCCTCAATCAGCGCATCTTCGAGGCCGTGAGTGGTCAGGCTTTCGCGGGCGTCACCATGACCAGCACGGGCCAGGCCATCGTGATTGCCGACATGGACGCCGATGGCGCAGTGCGGCAGTTGGAAGCTTCGGTTGCAGTTTCGAGCGGCGTGATGACGAGCCCTGTCGATGGCCTGAAATCGCTCGGCGTGGACAAGGGAACTCTGGATCTGTCATGGGCCGCTGCAAATCCCGCCAGCGCGAAGGCGCGTGCGACATTTGCCGGAGGTGGCTTCATCTTCGATGTGAGCGGCGCTTTGCAACTGCCGTCGTCGGCAGGCGACCGCTACATCTTTGCAGGACAGGCCAGCCAGATGCTCCTGCCTGCGCTTACGAAAGCGGATCATGCCGTCAAGGCCACCGCCCCGCGCGTGCTGTTTGATGTCGACCGGGCTTTGACGCGCCTCAACCTGACGGCCCTGGATGTCAAGGGCGCGGATACGGACATTAGGATTACGGGTGTGCTGCATGGCAGCGATCAGGGCCCGGGACTTTCCCTGGAGCTCAAAACGGGGCGCATGCCGGCCCGGACCATCGTCAGGTGGTGGCCTGCGCCCGTTTCACCCCTGCCGCGTCAGTTTTTTTTGGAGCGCCTGAGCGAAGGCGAGTTGAGCCAGCTCGACATTCATCTCGACATGCCGCCCGCTGTCCTGCGCGCGGCGATGGCCATGCAGCCCCTGCCCCGTGAGGCAACGAAGATCAACGCCAGCTTCGAGAATGGGCGCATTTCGATCTTCGACGATGCCCCGCCCGTTGCGGGCCTGACCGGGCATGCGCAGCTCGATTCGCTTCAGCTTCACGTGCAACTGGCCAAAGGCCATGTGGACGCCAAACCGGGCCGCCGCGTGCAGTTCAGCGATGGGGTCGGCCGATTGGACAACCTCGACACCTGGACCCCGCTCACGACCCTGCGGTTCCGCGTGCACTCTCCTGTGGAGAATGTCGCCGAACTGATGAGCCTACCCCCCCTCAAAGCGGCATTTGCCGTGAGCGTTGACCCCTCGACGGTGAAGGGAATGTTCGATGGCCAGGCGCGCGTGGTCTTTCCATTGAAGGACAAGCTCGGCCCGGCTGACGTGAAAACCGAGGTCACAGCCACCATGACGGGGGTTTCGATTGAAAAGGCGATCGGCCAGGACAAGATTGACAATGCCACGCTCGCGCTTTCCAGCGACGCCACCGGCCTTGAAATCAAGGGCGAAGGACGCTGGAACGGCACGCCGGTCCAGCTCGGCATGGAGAGCGACTCAAAGGATGGCAGTTCCACCGGCTCGCTGGCTTTCGTGCTGGACGAAGCCACACTCAAGCGCCGTGGCGTATCGCTCGCTCCCCAATTGAGCGGGCCGATGCCGGTCAAGGTCCGCACCGAGCGCGCTCGCACCGGAGCGCAGCGCGCCATGGTGGAGATCGACCTCCAGCGCACGGTGATCGAGGGCCTGCTCCCGGGGCTGCAGAAAGCGGCTGGGCGCCCAGCGCGCGTGACTTTCGAGGCGATCGAGCGCGGCGCAGGCTATCAGTTGCAGAACATCGCCTTCGACGCCGGCCCCTCTTCCGTGCGCGGTCAGGCGGATGTGAGCGCGGATGGCACAGTGACTGCGGCGCGGCTTGGACTGTTCCGCCTGTCGCCCGGCGACTCGGTGCGTCTCGAATACGACAAGGTTGAAACCGGGGGGCGCATCGTCATACGTGGCAACAACTTCGATGCGCGGCCCTTCCTCAAGCTGGCCAACCAGGGACCGCCCAGCGCCTCTGAACGCGAAAAAGACATGGATGTCGATGTGAAGACCACGCTGCTGTCCGGCTTTGGCGGCGAGGTGATGACCGGTGCAGAGCTGAGAGCCGTGCGCCGCAGCGGGCAGATGCGCCAGATGAACCTTTCGGGAAAGCTCAATGGCAAGCCTTTTTCCATTGTCGGCAAGGGCACGGGCGAAAGCCCGACAGTGCTGGTCGTCAATGCCGATGATTCAGGCTCCTTCCTGCGGTTTTTCGACATCTATTCGCGCATGGTCGGCGGCGACCTCGTGGGCCAGATCACCCCGCAGCCCAAGCGCCTGACGGGCTTTCTGATGGCGCGGGATTTCACCTTGCGCAATGAACCCGCCATACGCCGCCTTGTCGCAGAAGCGCCGCGGCAGCAAGGCCAGGCTCCGGCGGAATCCGAAACGCGCTTTGCCAAGATGCGGATCGATTTCAGCCGGGAGGGCGCCGAAACCACGATCAAGGAAGCAGTCATCTTCGGCCCGCAGATCGGCATCAACTTCAACGGCCTGATCGACACCGCGCGCGACCGCATCAGTGTCTCGGGAACATACATTCCGGCATTCGGGCTCAACAATGCATTTTCGCAAATTCCCATCGTCGGCGGCATCCTCGGCGGCGGCCGCAACGAAGGATTGCTGGGCGTGACATTCGGCGTCTCCGGGCGCGCCAGTCAGCCCGATGTTTCGGTCAACCCGCTCTCGGCAGTGACCCCCG
>JANMMT010000207.1:0-2879 GCA_031373545.1 Hyphomicrobiales bacterium | reverse complement strand
GCTCCTGATCCCGTGCGTCCTTGCCCAGGGCCACCAGCTCGGGCGACGCTTCCAATGTGCCCATGACGGCGTTGAACTGCTCCAGCCCATCCGAATGCCGGTGAACCAGCCGGGCCATGTCGCGCTTGGTGAAGGTCGCCTGCTGGCGGGTCAGCGCACTGAAGGCCAGTTCGGGCGCATCCAGGATGCGCTCGCCATTGCGCCGCGCGATCTCCCGGTGCTCGCCAGCCCGCTCGGCCTCCTCGCCACGATCCTCCCGGCGCATGCCAGCTGGGCCGATCTTGTTCTGCGGCTCAAGCTCGATGCCCTGCGCCTCCAGCGTCCGGTGATCGACCCGCGCCTCGATCCCCAGTTCCTGACAGCGCGTGTTGACATGATCGGCCCAGCGCTCGCGCCAGCCCTTCAGCTCCGCAACGGCATTCCACTCCCGCACCTTCTTGCCGAACCCGTCGCCGGAGATTTCCCTGAGGCTGAGCATCACATGCGCATGCGGCTTCGCCTGCCCGTCCGCCCCGATATCCCAATGGATGTTCAGGTCCGCCACCATGCCCCGATCGGCGAATTCCTTCTGCACGAACGACCGGGCCAGATCGACCGCATCGCCCTCCGCCATCTCACGCGGCAGGGCGAATTCCACCTCCCGCACCAACTGCGCATCCTTGCGCTTTTCGGTCGCCTCGACCTCGTTCCACAGCACCGACCGGTCACGCCAGCGCTCTGGCGCGCCCTTCGGCAACATCACTTCCGAATGCACAACGCCCGGCTTGTTGGAAAAATCATGGCTACGCCCCAGCCGCTGATCCTCGATCTCGGAGCCTGAGCGATACGCCGCAGCCGCGACAGCACTCCGGCCGCCGCCCCGTGAAATCACCTTCACCGTGAAATGATAGATCGCCATCGCGGCACCAAGCCTCCGATCCCGATCAACCTACCACAAGCCACCTCCCAATTCCACCAGAAAAGCACACGTTGCGCAGCAACGTATAAGCGCGCATTCAATCTCCTCAAGCGATATCGCTTCACTCCCCTGACAATTTGTGCTATGGTCTAATCATGTTCGGAGTTGCGCTCGCGCGAGCCCGTCCGAATGAACACATGGAGGCCGCATGCCGATCACCACACGCGCCATTGTCGCCCCTGATGCACCCGCACCGGTCAGCCGCTACGCGCAGGCCTTCGAGACGACGGGCGCGGCACGCATGCTCTATGTCAGCGGGCAGATTCCGGTCTCGGTGACGGGCGATGTGCCGAAGGATTTCGCCGCGCAATGCCGCCTGTGCTGGGCCAACATCGAGGCGCAGTTGCGCGCTGCCGACATGGCCGTGACGAACATCGTAAAGGTGACGATCTTTCTGTCGGGTCGGCGCTACGCCATCGAGAACCGGGAGATCAGGCAGGAAGTGCTGGGCGAGCACACCCCTGCCCTCACCGCAATCATCACAGGCATATTCGACGAGGCCTGGCTCCTCGAAATCGAGGCCATCGCTGCGGCCTGACACGAACGACATCATCCATGCGCAAGCCGCGTGACATTGATGCCGAATTGAAGGCACTTGAGGACAAGGCCGCCGCCTTGCGCCTCAAGAAGATCACGCAGCTGGGCGAACTGGTCAGTGCCGCCGGGGCCGATGCGCTCGATGTCGAAACCCTCGCCGGTGTCCTGCTCGAAGCCGTCGAACGCGCAGCTGCCGACGCCGACCAGAAGGAGGCGTGGCGTCGGCGGGGAGACGGGTTTTTTCGGCAAGGCGCAAAACAGCAAGGAGGACGACGGGCAGGCCGTGGCGGCAAACGATCCGGGCATGACGTTTCGCCGCCCGCAAGCGATCCTGCGCGACCAGCTGATGGCAACCCTGAAGGCGATCCAACGCTCTTCAGCCGCGACACGGCGCGCTGAGATGGCCAAGGCACGCGACGACCTGTTTATCTCAGGCGCGGCCCGCCGCGACCGCACGCGGCGCTTGATTGAGCTTGGCGGGCTTGTTGAGGCCGCGGGGCTGATCGACCGCATCGGCCATAATCCGGATGCCATCCTCGGGGCTTTGCGCGTGCTGACGAAGATGATGGACTTGGCCAAGACCGGCGATGCCGGGTTCAGCAGCACGGTCCTGTTCCACCGCTGGCAGGAGGCCGGGAGCAACCTTGTCGAGAATCACAACAAGGCTGTCGAGGCCATCAAGCGCGAGGAGCGCGGATGGGCCAGCCGTGGGTGATGGCCTCGATGAATTGCGCACACGCCTTACGCAACCCCAGCCTTTGGGTTACCGTCCTGCGATGGCAAACTCTGATCCAGCACTCATCAATGGCAAGCGTGGCGAATACCCGGCCAAGGTTCCTCTGGAGCGCGACATCCGGCTGCGGCCCGAAGCGATCACAGCCCTGTCGCCTGCCCTCGTGGCCCGGGTTGCAGCGCTGACAACAGGTATGGACATCGATCCGGATGAAGAGATCTACGGTGAAGTCGATCTCTGAGCCATGCTTGTGGCGGCCTTGTTCCTGACTGACCCAACCCACCTTGAGATATACCAAGGACCAATATATGTTGGTACTCAACAGGAGGCCGTACCGTGGCACGCAACACATCCGTCTCGCTCGGCGATCACTTCGCCAGTTTTATCGACACACAGGTGCAGGCTGGCCGCTACGGCTCGGCAAGCGACGTGGTCCGGGCGGGTCTTCGTCTGCTTGAAGAACATGAGGTCAGGGTCAAGGCGCTCCAGGAGGCCCTGATCGCTGGCGAAGCTTCCGGCACGCCAAGGCCATTCGACAACGAGGCCTTTCTGAAGCGGATGCACACGACGCATGTCCGCTGATCGCCGCTATCGGCTGTCACCGCTGGCGGAGACCGACCTCGAAGATATCTGGCTCTACACATTCCGGAC
>JANMMT010000165.1:0-11720 GCA_031373545.1 Hyphomicrobiales bacterium | reverse complement strand
TCAGACTGGGGATCAGCGCATCAATTGACACGTAAAGATCGGATTTGTCCTCCGTCGGACCGGAGATGATGAGCGGCGTGCGCGCTTCGTCGATCAGGATGGAGTCGACCTCATCCACGATGGCGAAAGCATGTCCCCGCTGCACCATCTGCGCGAATTCGTATTTCATGTTGTCGCGCAGATAATCGAAGCCGTATTCGTTGTTGGTGCCATAGGTGATGTCGCATTCGTAGGCCGCCTTGCGCTCTTCATCGGACAGGCCGTGGACGATGACGCCCACACTCATGCCGAGAAAACCGTAAACCTGCCCCATCCATTCCGCGTCACGTTTGGCAAGGTAGTCATTGACCGTGACCACATGCACGCCCTTGCCGTTGAGGGCGTTGAGATAGACAGGCAGGGTCGCCACCAGCGTCTTGCCTTCGCCGGTCTTCATTTCCGCAATGCCGCGCTCGTGCAGCACCATGCCGCCCATCAACTGCACATCGAAGGGGCGTTGCCCCAGCGTGCGCTTGGCCGCCTCGCGCACCGTGGCGAAGGCGGGCACGAGCAGATCATCCAGCGATTTGCCCGCCTCGATCTCGGCCCTGAACGCAGCCGTGCGGGCCCTCAAGGCCTCGTCGGAGAGCGCGGACAACTCCGCCTCCAGCGCATTGATGGCGTTGACGCGCGGCTGATAGGCCTTGACCCGGCGGTCATTGGCGGAACCGAAAATCTTCTTGGCAAGCGCGCCCAACATCAGCAACAAAACCTTGGTACGGCGGCGTTCAGACCGCAAAAATCCGCGTTCACGGGGATGTGCACGCAGTTCGAGATGCAGCCGGAGATAAGAAGCCACCCTCGGGGTTGTCAATGCAAGCCCGTTCGGGGCAAACAAGCGGCTACACCTGATGCGCAGCCGACTCAACCATGGAGGCGTGCAAAACACCGGAGTCTCTTCATATGTCTCGCATTTTTCTGCTCTCGACCGCGCTGTGCCTCTCGCTTGCCATGCCGGCCTTCGCGCAGGCCCCCGCACCCGCCGCCCCCACACCCGCCCCTGTGACAACCACCCTGCCCACCGGCGTGGTGGCGCGCGTGGGCGGTGTCACGATCACGGAGGATGACGTCAAGGTGGCGCTGGACGAGCTTGGCCCCACCCTGCCCCAGCGTCTGGACGCCGCTGAAAAGCGCACCTACGCCATCGATTACCTGATCGATCTCAAGATTGTGGCGGCCCAGGGCGCGAAGGAAAAACTCGATGACACGGCGGATTTCAAGCGCCGCCTCGACCAGACTCGCGACCGCCTGCTGATGGAAGCCCTGCTGACCCGCGAAGGCGACAAGGGCGTCAGCGACGAAGCGATGAAAAAGTTTTACGACGACACGGTGAAAACGCTGAAAGGCGCGCAGGAGGTGAAGGCGCGGCACATTCTGCTCGAGGATGAGGGCGAGGCCAAGAAAGCGCTTGATAGGCTGAAAAAGGGCGAGGATTTCGCCAAGCTCGCCGGTGAACTCTCCAAGGATCCCGGCTCGGGCAAGGAGGGCGGGGACCTCGGCTGGTTCGAGAAGGAGCGCATGGTGCCCGAATTTGCCGACGCCGCGTTCAAGCTCGAAAAGGGCCAGATGTCGGAACTCGTGAAATCACAGTTCGGCTTTCACATCATCAAGGTGGATGACAAGCGCGAGAAAGCCCCGCCCGCGTTCGATGCCGTGAAAGACCAGCTCAAGCGCTACATGACGCAAAAGGCCCAGCAGGATTACGTGTTGAAGCTGCGCGAGGGCGTGAAGGTGGAGAAGTGAGGTGAGGGTATAGGATTTTGAAAATTTTTGTTTTGGAATTTTCTAGCTGCATACTAATTCAGCAATCAACCCACCACAGCAAGGTGTCTAATGCTTAAGATGATTACGAGCGATAAGATTGAGTCTGCAAAGTATACTAGCGATGATTTTGTTCTAGCTTGTCCGCGTTGCTGTGACGGAAATCTTCATCACACGCAGGTGACAATTTTCAGTCGGCTTGAAGATGAGGTTGTCGCAACGGTTACAACTGTCAATAATTCCAATGTTTCGTTAGCTAGAATTGATAATGAGCAGACAGACAATCCTAGTCGTCGTCGCGACGGTCTTAATATTCGATTCCGGTGCAAAAATTGTGGTGGTGAGAAAGAAAATGACATTATTGAACTGAGCTTATCTCAACACAAGGGTTCCACTTTCGTTCAATGGATATTTTCTGAGAAGGTGTAGAAATTGTATAAATTGTAATTACTATGCACAATGCAATTTCAGTGCGTCGAGACTGGTATAGTAAGGTGATAGGATACGAATTTCATCAATTGACCAGCTACCTCGCTGCTAAACCCAGTTCCCCTGATCGCGCGCGCCATGCACTATCGAAGCTACGTAAATCTCATTCTCACGTGGCTCATAAATGATGATGTAGGGGCTCTCCACAAGCACCCGAACGCCAATTCCTAATTCCGGCCGTGCTGACCCAATGAATGGATGCTCACAGGCCAACTCGATGCGATCCATGATGCTGTTGAACACATGATCAGCTGCCTTGGGGTTGTCACTGGCAATAGTGCGCCAGATTGAGCGGATATCCTCTTCCGCCCGCACACTCATCCGCCATTTAGGCATCTTGTTTCATTTCGGCCTTAAGGCTCGCCAGAAGAGAAGCCCTGTCCCATACCCGCGCTGGCCCACTGGCCACACCTTCTTCATAGGCCTGCTTGAGCCGAGCGATCTCCAGCCCGCGCATCTCCTCGCGCTGCTCCCATAGCCGCAGAGCCTCGCGCAGCACCTCGCTGTTGGAGGCGTAACTGCCTGTGTCAACGGCTTGCTGAATGCGCGCGAGCTGCTGGGGCGACAGCGAAATGGTGAGCGGGCGCATGGCATCTGTTTTCATGGGCACAGACTACCAGATCGCTTAATCTCTCACAAGAACGCACAAGCCGTCGTCACAGCTTCTTCCCAATCGCCATAAACTTGTCGGCGCGCAGCTTGCGCAGTTCATCCGGCCCGCGCGGCACAAGGTCCGCCAGCGCGCGCGCGATCGCATCGCCCACGGATTGCACAGCGGCTTCGGGCGCGCGGTGGGCCCCGCCCTCCGGTTCGCGGATGATCTGATCAATGATGCCGAAGCGCAGCAGATCTTGCGCGGTGATCTTCATGTTGGTGGCGGCATCCTGCGCGCGGGAGGAATCGCGCCAGAGGATCGAGGCGGAGGCTTCCGGCGACGCCACGGTGTAGATCGAATGCTCCAGCATCATCACGCGGTTGGCGGTGGCAATGGCGACTGCGCCGCCCGAACCGCCCTCCCCGATCACCACCGAGACATTGGGCACGCCCACAGCCAGACAGGTCTGCGTGGCGCGGGCGATGGCTTCGGCCTGGCCGCGCTCTTCCGCGCCGATGCCGGGATAGGCCCCCGCCGTGTCCACCAGCGTGATGATGGGGATGGCGAATTTATCCGCCAGTTCCATGAGGCGCACGGCCTTGCGGTAGCCCTCGGGCATGGCCATGCCGAAGTTGTGGCGCAGGCGCGTTTCGGTGTCCGAGCCTTTTTCCTGCCCCATGAGGCAGACGCTCATGCCGCGAAAACGGCCGAATCCGCCGATGATGGCTTCGTCCTCGCCAAAGCAGCGGTCACCCGCCATGGGGGTGAAATCCTCGATCAGGCCAGTAATATAGTGGTTGAGGTGCGGGCGATCGGGATGGCGCGCCACCAGCGTTTTCTGCCAGGGTGTCAGCGCGGCGTAGAGATCGCGCATGGCCTGTTTGGCCTTGGTCTCCAGCTTGGCAATGTCATCGCCCAAGGCCTGAATGTCGCCGTTTCCGGCCAGTTTGCGCAACTCCGCGATGCGTCCGTCAAGTTCCGCGACGGGTTTTTCGAAATCCAGATAAGCAGGCATGGGCACCCGTGTCTTGAAATTGCAACATATACCGGCCAAAGGCAGTGCGCCCAGGGCGTGGCTGGCTCGGTGGCAGGCTCTAGCCCGGATTGCTGTGAGAAGAAAGCGGACAGCGGTTGCGCTTGCGGCCATGCTTTGCAACAGGTGCTGGCATCAACTTTCGGATCACGCCATGGACAGCCTCAAAAAGCTCATCAGCCACCCGCGCACCGAGCGGTTCGTGATCATTCTCATCGTGATCAACGCGATCACGCTGGGTCTGGAAACCGTCAAACCCGTCATGGACAACTACGGCGGGCTGCTGCACGTCATCGACCAGGCGATCCTCGCGGTTTTTGTCGTGGAGCTGCTGGCCCGAATCGCGGTGCACCGGCTCGCGTTCTTCAAGGATCCGTGGAGCCTGTTCGACTTCGCCGTGGTGACGATTGCGCTGATCCCCTCCAGCGGCTCGCTCTCCGTGCTGCGCGCGCTGCGCATCCTGCGCGTGCTGCGGCTTGTCACCGTCGTGCCCTCCTTGCGCAAGGTGGTGGCAGGGCTGGTCAGCGCAATGCCAGGCATGGGCTCCATCGGGCTGCTGCTCGTGCTCGTCTATTATGTGTTTGCCGTCATGGCGACAAAGCTGTTCGGCGAGACGAACCCCGAACTGTTCGGTCACATGGGCACCTCCGCCTATACATTATTCCAGGCCATGACCTTCGACGACTGGTCGAACGGCATCGTCAAGCCGCTGACGGAAAAGGATCACCCCTATGCGTGGTTCTTCGTCATCACCTTCATGGTTGTCTCGGCGTTCATGGTGCTCAACCTCTTCATCGGTGTGGTGGTGACGGCGCTGGATGATGTCACCAGCGACGGCAAGCCGAAGGTGTCGCATCCCGGCCCGCATGATGCCGAGATCCTGGTCGAGTTGCGGGCTCTGCGTGCGGAAGTGGCCGCATTGAAGGTCAGACATTCAGCGTGAGCACCTCAGCGCCCGCATCCGGCATGTCCATCACCGCCATCGCCGCAGTGAGCATCGGCGTGGGCGTGGTGGTGCTGGCGCTCAAGTTCTGGGCCTGGTGGCTCACGGGCTCCGTGGCGCTGTACTCCGACGCTGTGGAGAGCATTGTCAACGTGGTGGCCGCCGCCGCCGCGCTCTACGCCGTGCATCTGGCGCAGAAGCCGCCGGACCGCGAACACCCTTACGGCCACCACAAGGCGGAATATTTCGCCGCCGTGCTGGAAGGCGCGCTGATTCTGGCGGCGGCCTATGCCGTGTTCGCGGCGGCCTGGCGCGGCTACAACGCGCCCCAGCCCATTGAGCAGCCATGGCAGGGCATTGTCATCAATGCGGCGGCGGGTGTCCTGAACGGCGCCTGGTGCTGGGTGTTGTTTCGCGAAGGCGCGCGCCGCCGCTCCCCGGCGCTGTTGGCCGATGCGCGGCATCTGTGGTCCGACGTTGTGTCGTCAGCGGGCGTGCTGATCGGCTTTGGCGCGGCGGCGCTGACGGGTCTGCTGTGGCTTGATCCGCTGCTGGCCTGCCTCGTGGCGCTCAACATCCTGTGGTCCGGCCTGCGGCTGATCCGCGAATCGGTCGGCGGCCTGATGGATGAGGCGGTGGGCCCGCGCGTGATGGCGACACTCAAGCAGGCCATTGCCACGGGTGCGGATGGCGCGATCGAGGCGCATGATGTGCGCACGCGCGTCGCGGGCAGCGCCACATTCATCGAGTTTCATCTCGTGGTGCCCGCCGAAATGACGGTCGGCCATAGCCACGACATCTGCGACCGCATCGAAAGCGCCATCCGCGCCGAGGTGCCCGGTTCCACCATCACCATCCATGTGGAGCCGCCGGAAAAAGCCAAGCACCGGGGCGTGCTGGTGCTGTAGGGGCATTCAATCTAAAGCTTGTGCGCAGTTTTCACCCCGAATCGCGGCATTGTTTCCCACGTGACCACACCTCGCCTTGTCTCCGCCGAACGGCGCGAAGAAGACCTGATGGAAGCCTCCATCCGGCCGCAGGTGCTGGCCGATTTCGTGGGGCAGGCGCAGGCGCGCCAGAACCTCTCGGTCTACATCGAGGCCGCCCGCATGCGCACCGAAGCGCTGGACCATGTGCTGTTCGTCGGACCGCCGGGGCTGGGCAAGACCACGCTGGCGCAGATCGTCTCCAAGGAGCTGGGCGTCAATTTCCGCTCTACATCCGGCCCCGTCATCGCCAAGGCAGGCGATCTGGCGGCGCTGCTGACTAACCTCGATGAGCGCGACGTGCTGTTCATCGACGAGATTCACCGCCTGAGCCCCGCGGTGGAGGAAATTCTCTACCCCGCCATGGAGGATTATCAGCTCGATCTGATCATCGGCGAGGGGCCGGCGGCGCGCTCTGTCAAGATCGACCTGCCCAAGTTCACGCTGGTGGGCGCCACCACACGCGCGGGCCTGCTGACCACGCCGCTGCGCGACCGGTTCGGCATTCCCATCCGCCTGCAATTCTACACCATTGAAGAGCTGGAGTTCATCGTGAAACGCGGCAGCCGGGTCATGGGCCTCCCCATGTCCGATGAGGGCGCCAACGAGATTGCCCGCCGCGCACGGGGCACGCCGCGCATCGCAGGCCGCCTGCTGCGCCGGGTGCGCGATGTGGCGCTGGTGGATGGGGCCAGCATCGTCGACCGCAAGGTGGCGGACAAGGCGCTGCGCATGATGGATGTGGATGCCTCAGGCCTCGACCAGATGGACCGGCGCTATCTTCTGCTCATTGCGGAAAAATTCGGCGGCGGCCCTGTCGGCATCGAGACGATCGCGGCGGGCCTCTCCGAGCCCCGCGACGCCATCGAGGACATCATCGAGCCCTATCTCATCCAGCAGGGCTTCGTGCAGCGCACCCCGCGCGGGCGGCTGCTGACCGGCCATGCTTTCCGCCACATCGGCATGCCCGAACCCACGCGCGATCTGGGACAATTCGGGTTGTTTGGTGGGGCGGAGGAGTAAATCCGTGTCAATCATCAGCCTGACGGGCGGGCCTCGGAGTCCGGCTTATCCCGGATAACCGTGGCGTTTCTTGATGGCGGCCAGCGCACTGCGCGCACCGCCCTCATTGCCTGCAGCACAGGTCGCGGCGGCCTGATCCACTTCGCCCTTGATGCGGGTGTAAACCGACTGGTTGACGTGGCCGGTGGCCAGATCATTGTCCTGCACGGCCCTGAAGCGCGCGATGTCGCCTGCGAACCCGTGCCTTCCGGCAGGCGAAAGCCCTGGGGCGTCACAAAGCTGGCTGATGTTCGCTCCACCGGCGGGGCGGCAGGCGGGGCCGATTGATTGCACGCTGAAAGGGCTGAAACCGTCATGAAAACAATGCTGAAGCTCAAAGCGCGCATGTCTGTCGTCTCCTCAATCGGTGTGGCATCCTGGCCACGCTTGGTAACACTGCATTGACAATCGCGAGAAGCACAGGCGCACACCCCTTGTCATATGCGTAAATGCACTACATCTTGTTAGGAGAGCAACAACCTTTGGGAGTCGCCCGTGCGCCGCAACACCGTCAAAGTCAAAGCCATTGACCTCGTGAAGCTGCGCGTCCAGCAAGCCACATTGGCTGCGTCCGCCGCTCTCGCCCTCATCGCGCTTCTTCTGCTTATCCGCCCCTGAGGGCTGCATGGGCAAATGCCGACAGGCTATAACCCTCGGCACTCAGGGGACTTTAAAAGTTCACTGAACCGCCCCGGGATGGTATCGCATGATCCGACCGCTTCGGGGCTCTCTCTTGAGTCCAGCGTGAAGGACAGCTGACGATGACCGCCAATTCCACCCCCGACCGCGTTCTGATTTTCGACACCACTTTGCGGGACGGCGAGCAATCGCCCGGTGCGACCATGACTTTCGAGGAAAAGCTCATGGTGGCCGACTGTCTCGATTCCATGGGCGTCGATATCATCGAAGCGGGATTTCCCATTGCTTCTCAGGGGGATTTCGAGAGCGTGCATGCCATCGCCTCGCGGGCGAAGAATGCCACCATTGCCGGTCTGGCGCGCGCCATCAACGGGGACATTGACCGTTGCGGTGAGGCCGTCAAGCACGCGCGGCGCGGGCGCATCCACACCTTCGTCTCCACATCGCCCATCCACCTGCAATTCCAGATGAAGAAATCCGAGGACGAGGTGCTGGAGATCATCCGCACCACCGTCGCCCGCGCCCGCAACCTGGTGGAGGATGTGGAGTGGTCGGCCATGGATGCGACGCGCACACCGATCGATTATCTCTGCCGCTGCGTGGAAATGGCCATTGCGCAGGGCGCGACCACCATCAACCTGCCCGATACCGTGGGCTATGCCACACCCGACGAATACCGCGCCCTGTTCGAGGCCGTGCGCGCCCGCGTGCCCAATGCGGACAAGGCGATTTTCTCCGTGCACACGCACAATGATCTGGGCCTCGCCGTCGCCAATGCTCTGGCCGGTGTCGCGGGCGGCGCCCGGCAGATCGAGTGCACCATCAACGGCATCGGCGAGCGGGCGGGCAATGCGGCGCTCGAAGAGGTGGTGATGGCGCTGAAGACACGCGCCGATGTGCTGCCCTACACGACGGATGTGGAAGCAACGATGCTCAACCGCGCCTCCAAGCTGGTGGCGGCGGCGGCCTCATTTCCCGTGCAGTACAACAAGGCCATCGTGGGCCGGAACGCCTTTGCCCATGAAAGCGGCATCCACCAGGACGGCATGCTGAAGAACGCCAACACCTACGAGATCATGACGCCCGAATCCGTCGGCGTCACCAAGACCAGCCTCGTCATGGGCAAGCACTCGGGCCGCGCCGCCTTCAAGAGCAAGATGAAGGACCTGGGCTACGAGTTAGGTGACAACGCGGTGGAAGACGCCTTCAACCGTTTCAAGGCCCTCGCCGACCGCAAGAAAAATGTCTACGACGAGGACATCGAGGCGCTGCTGGATGAGGGCATCGCCACTGCCGCCGACCGCATGAAGGTAGTGGCACTCACCGTGATCGCCGGCACCATGGGTCCGCAATCGGCCACCCTGACGCTGGATACGGACGGCGTGCACAACACCGTGCAATCCTCCGGCAATGGGCCGGTGGACGCCATTTTCAATGCGATCCAGAAGCTGGTGCCGCATCAGGCGATACTGGAGTTGTATCAGGTGCATGCCGTGACCGAGGGCACCGATGCGCAGGCGGAGGTCTCGGTCCGTCTTGCGGCGGAAGGACGCTCGGTCACCGGCAAGGCGTCGGACCCCGACACGCTGGTCGCCTCCGCCAAGGCCTATCTGGCGGCGCTCAACAAGCTGACAGCCCGCGGCGCACGGCTGCACGCGCAGGCGGGGTGAATTCGATCTCGTTTCCACATTGAATGCGCGTTTGCCGGATTGCTTGACCGTGGCGGATGCTGCTAGGCAAAAGTCTCAACTCGGGATGGGGCTTTTAATATGCGCGGAATTCTTGTGGCGGCGGCTCTTGCGGTCGGTGTGGCTGCTTGTGCGACGGTGACACGTGGCACGACCAACCAGATTCAGATCAGGTCCGAGCCTGCGGGCGCTCAAGTGACGACATCGCTGGCGCATAATTGCACGACACCCTGCACGATCTCGGTCAACCGACGGGAAGAGTTCGCCATCACCTTCTCCTTGCCCGGCTACCGGGAGCAGCGCGTGGAAGTCAAAACGCAGGTGGCGGGCGCAGGGGCTGCAGGCTTTGTCGGCAATGTCATCGTCGGCGGTGTGGTAGGCATGGGCGTGGACGCCGTCACGGGCTCGACCCTGGAGCACACACCGAACCCGGTCGTCGTGACCTTGCAGCGCGATGTGACAACACCGCCACCCCGCACCAATCAGGATCGGTTTGCCCCACGGACAGCAACACGCGCGCCCGCCCGCGCGCCCGCACGCCCGGCAACGCCGGCCCCTGCTCCGGTCGAGGAAGCAGCCCCGCCTGCCCCGCCGCGCATGCCCTCCGAACCGCTTGCACCGGGCGTCGTACCGCCATCGCTGTGACGTGATTGCTTTGAGGCCCTGATCGCAGGCACTGTCAGTCTCGCGAATCGGTGGCGGTGGGCGCTCCCGTTTTCAGCGTGAGGGAATCCGCCATGATCCGCCGTGATGTTCTCGCGCTCGTAATGGCCCTTGCAACGCAGCCCGCCTTCGCACAGGGCACGGCGCTCACCGCATCCCCGCCTGAGGCGCACAAGCTGCTGACCGAGAAAAAGGCGGTGCTGATCGACATCCGCACGCCGGGCGAATGGGCCGAAACGGGCGTGGCCGAAGGCGCGCTCACCATCGACATGACCGACCCGATGTTCATGCGCAAGATCTCCGAGGCAGTCGGCGGGGACCGTACCAAGCCCGTGGCCCTGATCTGCCGCACGGCCAGCCGCAGCGGCACCGTGCAGCAGGCCATGATGCAGTCGGGCTACATCAACGTCATCAACGTGGAAGGTGGCATGGTGGGTAACCGCTCGGACAAGGGTTGGATCAAGCACGGCCTGCCATTAAAGAGGGAATAACTCAGAAGATGTATTTCTTTTGTTCTCATTATGTTTCATCATGAGAACATGTCTTACAAACCCCTTGGGCTGGGTGCCCTCTATCTTGATTTCGACAGTTTTTTTGCCAGTGCCGAGCAGCATCTGCGGCCGGAATTGCGCGGCCGCCCCGTGGGCGTCATCCCGACACCGACCGAATACACCTGCCTGATTGCCGCCAGCCGCGAAGCGAAAGCGTTTGGTTTCAAGGTGGGCACGCCCGTGCGCGAGGCGCGGCGCATCTGCCCGGACATCGTCATCCTGCACGCCCGGCCCGATGTCTACGTGCGGCTGCACAACGTCATTCTGGCCTGCATCAACCGTGTGGTGCCCATCGGCGCGGTGCGCTCGATCGACGAGGTGGTCTGCCATCTCCTGTGGAACGAACAGGCCCGTGGGTGCGAACTGGCGCTGGACATCAAGGCGGCGCTCGCGCGCGATATTGGCCCCACGCTCACCTGCTCCATCGGGATTGCCCCAAATGAGCTGCTCGCCAAGATCGCCGCGGAAATGCGCAAGCCCGATGGGCTGGTGATCATCCGGCCCGAAGACCTGCCCGATGTGCTCTATCCGCTGCAATTGACCGATGTGCCCGGCATCGCCAGCGGCAACGCGGCGCGCCTGGCCCGCGCCGGAGTGACGGATATCCGCAGCCTGCTGGCGCTGGCCCCCAAGCACATGCGCGCCCTCTGGGGCAACATCGAGGGGGAGCGTATGCATGCGTCGCTGCACGGGCAGCAGGTCATACGTCCAGCCACCCGGCGCGGCATGTTCGGGCACAGCCGCATTTTGCCGCCGGATTGGCGCAAGCCGTTCCAGATCGCGGGGGTCGCGCGTCTGTTGCTGGTCAAGGCGGCGCGGCGCATGCGCAAGGACGGCTTTGCTGCCAGCTGCCTGAGTTTGAGCCTGCGCAGCGCGGATAAGACACGCTGGCAACATCAGGAACGCTTCGCCCCGGTGCAGGATGATCACGCGCTATTGGCGGCGCTGAACCGCCTGCTGCGCCGCGCGCACAGGAGCGGCGCATTGCACGGCGCAAAGATGGTGCATGCGCTGCTGCTGGACCTGGTGCCCGCCGCAGACCGCCCGGCCGATTTATTCTCAACCGCCGCGATGGACAGCGAGCAGCAACGCTGGGAAACCCTCACGGCCGTCACAGACAAGCTATCAGCCCGCTTCGGCCACGCCGCCGCCACGCTGGGCGTGCAACTGCCCCCGCCGGGGGGCTATGCCGGGCAGAAGATCGCTTTTGGAATGGTGCCGGAGGGTGGTGAGGAGGTGGATATGTTGGTGCTTGTGGGGTGACTTAAGCC
>JANMMT010000150.1:0-64796 GCA_031373545.1 Hyphomicrobiales bacterium | reverse complement strand
CGCGGCTTCCTCCGCCGCCTTGCGCGCCGCTTCCGCTGCCCTGCGCGCCGCTTCCTCCGCTTCCCGCCGCGCCCGCTCCGCCGCTTCCGCCGCGCCATTGTCCTGGGATACGTTGCCTGTCGACATGATACGGTCCTCGCCGCCCCATGCCTATAGTCCGCGCTCAGTTCTGTCAATTATAATGGATAATTATGCTATAACTTCCATTCAATCGGGAAAATGCATTATCTAGACCAATTTTAAACCTCGAGCGCATGGGCGATGTAGAGTTCGCGCAACCGGCGTGCGACCGGTCCGACCTGGCCGCCACCGATCGCATGGCCGTCGATTTCAGTCACGGGCATGACGAAACTGGTGGCTGAGGTGATGAAGGCCTCCCGCGCGCCGTAAGCTTCGTCGAGGGTGAAAGGCCGCTCCTCCAGTTCCATGCCGGTCTCCGTGACCAGCGACAGCAGCGCCTTGCGGGTGCAGCCGGGGAGGATTTTCTGGCTGTTGGGGCGCGTCACGATGCGGGCGCGGTCTCCCTCGCCTTTCACAATGAAGGCGGTGGACGAGCCGCCTTCAGTCACGACGCCCTCTTCATGCATCCAGGCTTCCTGGCAGCCGTCCTGGGCGGCCTCCTCTTTGGCGAGCACCTGCGCGAGAAGGGCGATGCTCTTGATGTCACGGCGCACCCAGCGGATATCCGGTACGGATTTCACCTTGATGCCGGTTTTGGCCTGCGGCGAATCGCGAAACGTCTTGAAATCGCAAAACATCACGAGAGACGGCTTCGCTTCTGCGGGAAACGCAAAATTGCGTGCAGCCTCCGCGCCGCGTGTCACCTGGAGGTAGACAAGTCCCTCGACCAACGCATTCTGCCGCACGAGTTCCTGCATCAGGGCCGTGATTTGCGCAGCAGGGGCCGGCAACGCCAAGCCGATCATGCCGACCGAGCGTTCCAGCCGCGCCATGTGCAAATCGTTGTCAACCAGCTTGCCACCCATCACGGCGGATACCTCATAGATGCCATCCGCGAACAGGAAGCCACGATCCATGATGGAAATGCGGGCCTCATGCTGTGGCACAAAGGCACCGTTCACATAGGCGATGGGATGTGGTGCGGTGGTCATGATGGAGAACGGTCCTGGCTAGACGAGATGCGGAAAGCACGCTGCAAACTGCCATTGGCGCGCAAGAACGTCCACTCATCACTTGATGCGCAAATCACATGATGCGATGCCTTGTCGTCACACCCGGTGAGGTCGCCGGGAAACATAAATCAGCAATCGGAGCGAAAATCCTGCTGGCATGAAGCTGCAGCGGATGGGGAGACAGGCATGCGCGTGAAGGATGTGGAGCGCGGCGAGGTCAAGGCCGGCCTTGCTGCCGGGTCAATGCTGCTGATCGATGTGCGCGAGCCGCATGAGTTCGCGGCGGGGCATATCCCTGGTTCGGTCTCGCTGCCGCTGTCCCAGTTCGATGCGGCGCTGGTTCCGCAGGGCACCGGCCAGCGGATCGTGTTTTCCTGTGCGGCAGGGGTGCGCTCGCAGCATGCGCTGGCGTCGGTGCAAGCCGCGGGGCTGGACCTTGCCGAGCACTATGCCGGAGGCTTTCGCGAGTGGCAGATGGCGGGGGAGCTTGTCGAAACCTAGAGAATGCGCCCGCCCAGAGCCGTGATGCCGCCGAAAACAATGACGGCGGCGGCCGCAAGGCAGATCGCCGCGCGGGCCGTCACATTTGCCGGGATGCGGGCTTCGGGTGCATCGATGTAGGCCAAGCCCGGCTTCCTGCCGTGGAGCATCGCAGGAATCAGCGGCTCCTTGAACAGACCATGCAGGGCATTGGCCAGCACATGCAGGATGACGAAAGCGCCGATCACGTAGATGCCCTTGATGTGCAGCTTGGTGATGGCCTCCGATGTCTCGTGGGAGACCAGCCGCTTGAGGGGGCCTGCAACCAGTTCGTTGTGTTCGAGCGCAAACAAACCGAGCGTCGCCTGTGTGCTCACGAGCGCCAGCAGGACCAGCACCATCCACGTGCCGAGCGGGTTATGACCGAGATAGGCTGGCGCGCGCCCGGCCATGGACTGCCAGCCGTAGCGCAGCGCGGTCCAGGGCCAGACCACGAACGAGGCAAAGCGCGCCGTGGACGAGCCGACAAAGCCCCAGATCAGGCGAAACACCACCAGAACGAGGATGAAGTAGCCGTTCCAGCGGTGCCATATCAGCGTCGGGTCACCCATACGGTCCGCCAGCTTGAAGCTGACATAGGCCGAAATGATGCTGGCGACGAGCGACCAGTGAAAGACGCGCGTCGGCCAATCCCAGGCGCGGACGGTGCCGGTTGCCATCTGCTGACGTTACTGGGCGCGGTAAGGACGGTGGCAGGAGCCACAGTTGGCGAGGACCTTGGGAAACTCGGTCTTGAAGGTGGCTTCATTGGTGATCGCAGCCTGTGCGGCGGTGGCGTCCGCTTCCATCTTGGCGAAAATCGCGTTGAACTGCGCGCGTTCGGTGGCAATCAGGGGCTGGGCCTTGGACGGCGCGCCAAGCGACGCATCGGGGAACAGCGGCGGCAGTTGCGGTGCGCCTGTCTTGATGGCCGTCAGCGCAGCCTGCACCTTGGCCAGATCAAATGGGGCTTCGCCGCGCAGCATGGCGCCTGGCTCGCGGATGCCCGCGCCGAATGTCTTGAGGATGGTCGTGCGCTGCGTCACCACATCGCTCTGCGCCTGCGTGCCCACGGTGCCTGCGGCCCATGTGCCGGCGGCCAGCACCAACGCTGCGATCAAACTCTTGTTCATGCATGTCTCCCAAGTGATGAGGCCATCAGCGCTGCTGCGGCTGAAATGAAGGATAAGCGAAGACGGCATGGCTGCAACTGCGCAAATACTTGCGTATCTTCACAATCCCGTTTGCGCCTTTGCAAGGACGCGCCACACGCGCTCGGGAGTCGCAGGCATGTCGATGTGGCGGATGCCATGGGCGCGGTAGAGGGCATCGACCACCGCATTCATCACAGCGGGGCAGGAGCCAATGGAGCCTGCTTCACCAGCGCCCTTGATGCCCAGCGGGTTGGTGGTGGAGGGCACATTGAGGGTGGAGAACGCAAAATTGGGCGCATGATCCGCGCGGGGCAGGGCGTAGTCCATCAGGCTGGCCGTGAGCAATTGCCCTTGTTCGTCGTAGACCGTGCGCTCCATCAGCGCCTGGCCGATGCCCTGCACGACGCCGCCATGCACCTGTCCCGCGAGCAGCAGCGGGTTCACCGTCACGCCGAAATCATCCACGATGGTGTAGGCCAGAATCTGCGTCTCGCCGGTTGCCGGGTCGATCTCCAGCTCGCACACGTGGGTGCCATTGGGGTATGTCGCGTCGGGCGGGGCGAAATCCGCATTGGCGCTAAGACGCTCCGGCGTAGCGGCGGGCAAAGCCGCGACGTCGCGAAAATGCAGGCCCTTGTCTGTGCCCGCCACGCGCACGTGGCCTTCCGCAAACACCAGATCGCCCACGGCGGCCTCGAGTTTTTCGGAGGCCAGGTCTTTCAGCTTCGCGCCGAGATTTTCACTGGCGCGCATCGAGGAGACAAACCCCACCGGGATCGAGCGCGAGCCACCCGTGCCGTGCCCTGTCTTAATGCGCGCGGTATCACCCTGCACGACGATCACGTCATCGATGGGCAGATCCAGCGCCTGGCTGACCGCCTGCGCATAGGCGGTCATGTGGCCCTGTCCATTGGATTGCGTGCCGATCAGCACGGTGATCTTGCCATCCTGGCCGAGCGAGACCTGCACATCCTCGCCTGATCCCCAGGCCGTGCATTCGATGTAAGTGGCAAAGCCGAACCCGCGCAGCTTGCCAGCTTTTTTCGAGAGCTTGAGGCGCGCGGCAAAGCCCTTGCGGTCGGCCTTCTCCAGCGCGGCCTCCATATGGCTTGCAAATTCGCCCACATCATAGGTGCGCTTCGTGAGTGTCTTGTAGGGCATGGCAGTGGGCTTGATGAAGTTGCGGGCGCGCAGCTTGGCGGGGTCCATGTTGAGATCGCGCGCGGCGGTGTCCACCAGGCGCTCGAGCAGATATGCCGCCTCGGGGCGGCCTGCACCGCGGTAGGCATCCACAGGAACGGTGTGGGTGTAGACGCCTTGGCAACGGATGAACGCAGCACCGAAAGCATAGGGTCCCGTTGCCATGGTCGCGCCCAGCCACGGGATGTAAGGCCCGTGCTGCGAGGCGTAAGCGCCCAAGTTGCCTCGGATGTGCACGCGCAGGCCGAGAAAACGCCCCCGCGCATCGAGCGCCAGTTCGGCCGATGTCAGGTTGTCGCGCCCCTGCGCGCAGGAGAGGAAATGCTCGGTGCGTTCCTGCGTCCACTTCACGGGGTGGCCCAGGGCCTTGGCGGCCAGCAGAACCAGCGCATATTCGCGGTAATTAAAGCTCTTGGTGCCAAAACCGCCGCCCACGTCGGGCGTGATCACGCGCAGCTTGTCCTCATTGATGCCCAGCTGTTCGATCACCGCATCGCGGATGCCGTGCACGCCCTGCGAGCCGAGCGTCAGCGTGTAGCTCTGCGTTGCGGCGTCGTAAGCGCCAATCGCCGCGCGCCCTTCGATGTAGTTGGCGACAACACGGTTGTTCTCGACCGTGAGTTTCACCACATGCGCCGCCTGCGCGAAGGCCGCATCCGTCTTGGCGGCGTGGCCCAGCGTCTGGTCATACGCGATGTTTGCGGGCGCAAGTGAAGGCCAGACTTGCGGCGCTTCGGCCTGCAGCGCCGCGCTGATGGTGGTGACCACGGGCAGGGGCGTGTAATCGACCGCAATGGCTTCGGCGGCATCGCGTGCCTCAGCCAATGTCTGTGCCACGACCATCGCCACCGCATCCCCCACATGCATCACGGCCGATGCGCACAGCACCGGCCACTCCGGCGCCTGCATGGCGGTGCCATCCGCTTTTTTCAGCAGGGACTCGCAGGCTACACCGCCCACCCCAGCCACATCCGCCGCCGTCCACACCGCAAGCACGCCGGGCATGGCGCGCGCCGCCGCCGTGTCAGCGATCGTGAAGGTGGCATGGGGATGGGGCGAGCGCAGGATGAAAGCCTGAACAGCGCCTGCGGGCTCGATGTCATCGGTGTATTGGCCGTGACCGGTCACGAGGCGTTGATCCTCCACCCGCCGCACGGGCTGGCCAATGCCGAATTTCTTCATGCTGCCGGGGTGAATGGTCATGGGGCGCCTCGCGTTTGGACCAGGCTATCACGGGCGCGCTCGACTGCGCCAGCGGTCAGCATGACACTTCAAGGGCCCCGACTTTGTTTCGAAGATGCTTACCGCACACATGCGTGCCCAATAAACAGGCAGAATTCTGCGTGATCGGTCCGCGGGCTGGCGCTGACCTCGCATCGGGCCGTTTCCTGTGTTTGGCATGCAGGTTGCTGCCATGCACGCGGACATCAATAAGACACCACCCTCACTCGGAGTTACTGGGTCATGCGAAAGACAATCAACCGCCGCACGTTGCTGGCAAGCATGGGCACATTGGCCGCTGCGCGTGCGCTATTTCCCTCGGGGGCGTTCGCACAGGGTGCGGGCCCGGAGGTGAAGGCTGCCAAACTTGGCTACATCGCACTGACGGATGCCTCACCCCTCGTCATCGCCAAGGAGAAGGGCCTGTTCGCCAAACATGGCGTGGGCGATGTGGAGGTGGCCCGCCAGGCCTCGTGGGGTGCGCTGCGCGACAACATCGTGCTGGGCGGTGCCAGCAACGGCATCGACGGCGCGCATATCCTGCGGCCCATGGTGCAGTCGATCACGGCCGGCCTTGTGACGCAGAACAACGTCCCCACGCCGCTCTACAACTTGCTCAGCCTCAATGAGGACTGCCAGGGCATCTCGGTTTCCAACGAGTATGCGGGCCTCAAGATCGGCCGCGACAGCGCGCCGCTCAAGGCCGCTTTTGCCGCCAAGAAAGCCGCTGGCAAGGATCTCACCGCCGCCATGACCTTCCCCGGCGGCACGCACGACCTGTGGGTCCGTTACTGGCTGGCCGCCGGCGGCATCGATCCCGACACCGACATCAAGACCATCGTCGTGCCGCCGCCCCAGATGGTGGCGAACATGAAGGTCGGCAACATGGACATTTTCTGTGTCGGCGAGCCGTGGAACGAGCAACTCGTCAACCAGAACATCGGCTACACCGCCGTCACGACGAGCGAAATATGGGCGCGGCATCCCGAAAAGGTGCTCGGCCTGCGTGCCGACTTCGTGGACAAGAACCCCATCGCCACCCGCGCCATGCTGATGGCCGTGATGGAGGCGCAGCAATGGTGCGACAAGCTGGAGAACAAGCAGGAAATGGCTGAGATCGTGGGCCGTCGCCAGTGGTTCAACGTGCCGGTCAGCGATATCATCGGGCGCATCAAGGGCGAGATCAATTATGGGCTGGACCGCAAGGTCAATGACCCCAAGCTGGCCATGAAGTTCTGGGGGCAGGCGGGTGAAACCTCCTATCCCTACAAGAGCCTCGACACCTGGTTCATCACCGAGAACATCCGCTGGGGCCGCTACCAGCCGAACTTCGACATCAAGGGCCTGGTGGACAAGACCAACCGCGCCGATATGTGGCGCGATGCGGCCAAGGCGCTTGGCCTTGCGGGGACGCCCACGGGCGACTCGCGCGGTGTGGAAACCCTCTTCGACGGGGTGAAATTCGATCCCGCCGATCCGATGGGCTATCTCAAATCCCTCAAGATCAAGCGCGCTGTCGTCTGACATGAAACAACGCCTTCTCATCATCGGTGGAGGCATGGCGGGCGTGAAGCTCGTGGAGGAACTGGTGGCAACGTGCCCGGCGCATTTCGCCATCACGCTGGTGGGGGAGGAGGCGCGGCCCGGTTACAACCGTGTGCTGCTCTCGGCGCTGCTGGCACGCGATGTGTCGGAGGCCGATATTCGCCTCAAGGATGCGTCGTGGTATGCGGCGCAGGGCGTCACGCTCATCACGGGGGATGCTGTCACGTCAGTGGATGTGACGGCGCAAACCGCCGTTGTCGCCTCGGGCCGGAAGCTTACGTTTGACCGGGTGGTGTTTGCCACGGGCTCAAGCCCCATCCGCCTGCCGTTACCGGGCAGCGACCTGCCGGGTGTCATCGCTTTTCGCGATCTTGAAGACGTTTCTGCCCTGGAGCGCGCGGCGGCGGATGGCCAGCGCATCGCCGTCATCGGCGGCGGCTTGCTGGGCATCGAGGCGGCGTATGGGCTGGCGAAGCGGGGCGCCGATGTCAGCCTTATCCATGTCATGGACAGCCTGATGGAGCGCCAACTCGATGGGCCGGCAGCGGCCATTCTCAAGCGCGCCATCGAGCGCAAGGGCGTCAAGGTGCTGCTGGCCAAATCCAGCCGCGCGATCACGGGTGGTGCCAAAGTCGAGGCGCTGGAATTCAATGATGGCACCGCACTCGCCTGCGATATGGTGGTGTTTGCCGTGGGCATCCGCCCCAACATGGCGCTGGCCAAGGCCGCTGGTGTGGCGGTGAACCGGGGCATTGTCGTGGATGATGCGTTGCAGGCAGCCTATAGAGGTGTCTACGCGCTGGGCGAATGCGCGGAGCATCAGGGCCATGTTTATGGCCTTGTGGAGCCGGCCTATCAGCAGGCGAAAGTGCTTGCCGCGCATCTGGCGGGTGCGCCTGCCGCTTACGGCGGTACACTGCTGGCGACCAACCTCAAGGTGTCCGGAGTACCTGTGTTTTCCGCCGGGGATTTCATGGGCGGGGAGGGAACAGAGGCCATTGTCGCCAGCGATCCGCGCCAGGGCTTTTACAAAAAGCTCGTGCTCAAGGGCGGCGCGCTGGTGGGCGTGGTGCTCATCGGCGATGCGGATGATGCGCTGTGGTATCTCGATCTGATGCGGCGCGGGGTGGATGTGACGGCGCTGCGGCGCAGCCTGGTGTTCGGCCCGGCTTATGTGCCCGCGGCCGTGCTGGCCGCGCTCGCCGCATGAATGCGCTCGTCGCACCTCTGACCACTGTCAAAACCACATGCCCGTACTGCGGCGTCGGCTGCGGCGTGCTGGCCACGCCCCGCGTGGATGGCGGGCTTGATATTGCGGGCGATCCCGACCACCCCGCCAATTTCGGGCGGCTTTGCGTCAAGGGCGCGGCGCTGGGTGAAACCGTATCGCTGGAGGGGCGCCTGCTGGAGCCGCTGATCCACGGCGTGCCCACCACATGGAACCGCGCGCTGAGCCATGTGGCGTCGGGCTTTGTGGACACGCTGCGCACCCATGGTCCGCAATCCATTGCCTTCTACCTTTCTGGCCAGTTGCTGACGGAGGATTACTATGTCGCCAACAAGCTGATGAAGGGCTTCCTCGGCTCGGCGAATGTGGACACCAATTCGCGGCTTTGCATGGCGTCTTCGGTGGCGGGCCACCGGCGCGCCTTTGGCTCGGATACGGTGCCCAACACCTACGCGGATCTCGACAGTGCCGACATGATCGTGCTCACCGGCTCCAACGCCGCGTGGTGCCACCCGGTGCTCTACCAGCGCATGCAGGCGGCGCGCGAGAGGCGCGGCACCTTCATCGTCAACATCGATCCGCGCCGCACCGCCACCAGCGAGGGCTGCGATCTGCAACTCTCGCTCCAACCCGGCACCGATACGGTGCTGTTTGCGTGGCTGTTTGCAGAAGTCGCCCGGCGCGGGGTCATCGATCCGGGCTATCTCGCCCGCCACACCACAGGATTTGCCGAGGTGCTGGCAAACGCCCAGAGCATCGCGCCCACCCCCGCACGCGTGGCGGAACTCACGGGCCTGAGCGAGGCGGATATCGAAATCTTCGTCAACCGCTGGGTCGCCACGCCCCGCGTCGTCACCTGCTACAGCCAGGGCGTCAACCAATCCGCGCAGGGTACGGACAAGGTGGCGATGATCCTGAATTGCCATCTCGCCACGGCACGCATCGGCAAGCAGGGGTCCGGGCCATTTTCCCTCACAGGCCAGCCCAACGCCATGGGCGGGCGCGAGGTGGGCGGCCTTGCCAACATGCTGGCGGCGCATATGGGCTTTTCAGGCAGCGACATCGACCGTGTCCGGCGCTTCTGGGGTGCACCATACATGGCGGATCGCGAAGGGCTGAAAGCGGTGGATATGTTCGACGCGATCGGGCGCGGTGAAATCAAGGCGCTCTGGGTGATGTGCACCAACCCGGCCGTCAGCCTGCCCAAAGCCGATCATGTGCGTGCGGCGCTGAAAAAGCTCGACCTGCTCGTGGTCTCCGAAGCGCTCGCTTCCACCGACACCACGCCCGGCGCGCATGTCCTGCTGCCCGCCGCGACCTGGGCGGAAAAGGACGGAACGGTCACCAACTCGGAACGGCGCATCTCGCGCCAGCGGGCCGTGCTCGAATTGCCGGGTATGGCCAAGCCCGATTGGTGGATTGTCAGCGAAGTGGCCAAGCGCATGGGTTTCGAAGAGGCCTTCAGCTATCCCGATGCCGCCAGCATCTACCGCGAGCATGCGGCGCTCTCCGCCTTCGAGAACCATGGCAGCCGGGACTTTGACATCGGTGCGACGGCGACGATCTCAAACACGGCGTTTGACGCGATGCAGCCCTTCCAATGGCCCCATGCAAAGGGGGATACGCCGCAGGAGCGTTTCTTCGCCGATGGGCATTTCTTCACCCCGGATGGCAAGGCGCGGCTGCACACCGTGGCCCCGCCGGCTTTGCGTGTGACGACGAGCGAAGCCTGGCCGCTGCTCCTCAACACGGGCCGTGTGCGCGACCAGTGGCACACGATGACGCGCACCGGGCGCGCGCCCAAACTGGGGCGGCACATCCCGAGGCCCTTCATCGAGATGCATCCGGAGGACGCCGCGCGCTTTGGCTGCGTGGAAGGGGGTTACGCCGTCGTCACCTCAGCGCACGGAGAGGCGACGTTGCTGGTTGCGATCACCCCCGGGCAACAGCGAGGCATGGTGTTCGCGCCGATCCACTGGAACGACGCCAGCTCCGGGCGCGCGCGCATCGGCGCGCTGGTGCAGGACAGCGTCGACCCGTATTCCGGCCAGCCTGAAATGAAGGCGACACCGGTGCGCGTGGTTCCCATCACCATGGCGAGCGAGGGATTTCTCATCAGCCGCAAACGGCTCGATCTGCCGTCCTGGCTTTCCCACGCACGGGTGGCGGTGGAGGGCGGGGAGGGCGTGCTCTTTGCTTCGCCCCGCGCGCCAGCCGAGGTCGCGGCTTTGCTGGCCAATTTCCTGCCCGATCAAGGGGACAGGGCTGTGCTGAACGACGCCACCGTGGGTGTCCACCGCAGCATCATCTACGGCGAGGGCGGGCAGCTTGCCGCCGTGCTGTTTGTGGGCGATCACCACGACGAAGAGGCCTTTGGCTGGATGGTCGAGCACTTTGCCGCCGCGACGCTGGACCGCGACACGCGCCGCCGCCTTCTGGCCGGGCGGGCCGCATCAGGTGTCAATCTCGGCCCCGTCGTGTGCTCATGCTTTGGCATCAAGCGCGCGACGATCCTTGAAGCCATCCGGGGCGGCACCGACACTGTGGATGCTGTGGGCGCGCAGTTGAAAGCGGGCACCAACTGCGGTTCATGCCGCCCCGAGATCAAGGGGCTGATTGGCAAAGCTTTGGCATAGGCTAAGGTGAGCCACGCCGTTGTGCCGGAGACCTCATGACTCATCCCGTTGCCGATTTCGTCGCCCGCATCAAAGCAGGCCCACCTGTTCTGGCCGCCTGGTGCGGTCTGCCTGATGCCAGCGTGGCCGAGGCGCTGGTGCGTGCGGGCTTCGATTGCGCCGTGCTCGACATGCAGCACGGCAGCCTTGACGTCGCGCTGATGCTGGCGGGCATTGCCCATGTGGCCTTGGCCGGCAAGGCCGCAATCGTGCGCATTGCGGTGGACGATTTTGCCACCGCCTCGCGGGCGCTGGATGCAGGAGCGGCGGGCGTCATCGCACCCATGATCAATAGCGTGGACGATGCGAGGCGCTTTGCCGGGTTCATGAAGTTTCCCCCTGTGGGCGGGCGCAGTTGGGGTCCGCACCGTGCGCTGGGGCTTACTGGACTGGCACCGGTGGACTATTTTCATCAGGCCAACGGCTTCAGCCTCGCCATCGCCATGATCGAGACGCGCGAAGCGCTGGCGGCACTCGATGACATTCTGGCTGTGGAGGGCATCGACGGCGTGTTCGTCGGGCCCAACGATCTTTCGATTGCGCTCACGAATGGCGCAACGGTGGATCAGTTTCACCCCGAGGTGGACAAGGCGCTCGACCACATTGCCGCCCGCGCGGCGGCGCATGGCAAATTTGCGTCCGCCTTCTGCATCGATGGGAAGCGGGCCAAAGACGTGGGCGCGAAGGGCTATCGGCTGATGTCGGTCTCGACCGATGGCTTGCTACTCAAGCTGGCGGCGCAGATGGAACTGGCTGCAGCGCGAGGGTGAATGTCATCACAAAATAAACCGGCTGAGGTCTGCGTTGCGCGAAAGTCCGCCGACCTGCTTTTCAACGAAGGCTCCATCCACCGGAATGGTCTCGCCGCTGCGGTCGGGCGCGGTGAACGAGATCTCCTCCAGTACCTTTTCCATCACGGTCTGCAGGCGGCGCGCGCCGATGTTCTCCACCGTGGAATTCACTTCGACCGCAACACGGGCAATGGCGCTGATGGCGCTGTCGGCAAACTCCAATGTCACGCCCTCCGTGCCCATGAGCGCGACATACTGCTTGACCAGCGACGCCTCGGTTTCCGTCAGGATGCGCTTGAAATCATCCTCATTTAGCGGTTGTAATTCCACGCGGATCGGCAGACGACCCTGCAACTCGGGCAGCAGATCAGATGGCTTGGCGATGTGGAACGCGCCTGACGCGATAAACAGGATGTGGTCGGTCTTTACCACCCCGTGCTTGGTGGAGACGCTCGTGCCCTCGATCAGCGGCAGGAGGTCGCGCTGCACGCCCTCGCGGGAAACTTCGCCGCCGCCGCTGCGTCCCTCGCGCACACAGATCTTGTCGATTTCGTCGAGAAAGACGATGCCGTTGTCTTCGACCTGGCGGATCGCCTCCTTGATGATGGCGTCCTGATCGAGCAGCTTGTCGCTTTCCTCCTCGATCAGCGGCTGAAAAGCTTCACTGACCATGAGTTTGCGGGGCTTGCCGCGCCCGCCCATCGCCTTGCCGAAAATATCCCCAAGGTTTATCGCGCCCATCTGCCCCATGGGCATGCCGGGGATGTCGAACATCTGCGCGCCGCCACCGCCGCCCTGCATTTCCACTTCGATCATCTTGTCGTCGAGCGTGCCCTCGCGCAGTTTCTTGCGGAAGCTGTCGCGCGTGGATTCGCTGGAGGTTACACCCACCAGTGCATCCAGCACGCGGTCCTCTGCCGCCAGATGCGCGCGGGCGCTGACCTCCTTGCGGCGCGCGGCCTTGACCTGGGCAATTCCGGTATCGAGCAGGTCCCGGATGATCTGTTCCACATCGCGGCCGACATAGCCGACCTCGGTGAACTTCGTCGCCTCGACCTTCAGGAACGGCGCATTGGCGAGCTTGGCAAGCCGCCGTGCAATCTCTGTCTTGCCGCAGCCGGTGGGGCCAATCATGAGGATGTTCTTGGGCAGCACCTCCTCGCGCATCACGCCGGTGATCTGCTGCCGCCGCCAGCGGTTGCGCAGGGCGACCGCCACCGCGCGCTTGGCATCTTTCTGGCCCACGATATAGCGGTCAAGCTCCGAGACGATCTCGCGGGGAGAAAAGGTGCCAGGGAGGCTGGCGGAATAAACTGGGCTGGCAGTCATGTGTGAGGGCTTCTTGAGGAGGAGGTGAGGGAGGGCATCCAACTACACCTAGGCATGGCTCACGCGAATTGCTACCCCAAAGGGTTTTCTGGGGTGGCCTGTACGCCTCATTGTCCAGGCAAGCCTGCGGAAAGTGACGCAGAGGCCCAAACCTAGATTTGAGCAATCTCGGAAAATTGACAGGCATTTAATCTATTGATGCAAAGTTATCATCAATATTGAAACAACTGCGCCGTGATGGACCCTTCATGCCAACCGATACCCATGAAAACGCACTTGGCATGATCAATTTCGGTAAGATTGGCTTCAGAATCGGTCTGATCGGGCTCGTGGCTGTCGCCGGGATGCTGATTGTGGCGGGAACATACTGGCACATCCAGACCCGGATCGCGGTCAGCACCGCGTCGCAACTTGCAGCCGATGCGATCGATGCCAAGCGCGGTGTCGTGGCCCTGCAAAGCATGGAGGTGCGCGTCTTTGAGAAGAACTTCCTGCTCACAAAGGATCAATCCAACCTTGAACGGCATGATACGGCGATGCGCGCAATCTCGACCGCCCTCGATGCCATAAAAAAGGATTCTCATGCTCTTGGGCATGCCGAAATCGCGCGCAAGGCAACAGATTTGGCCGAGAAACTCAAAGCATATGAAAATCAGCTCGGTCGTGTTGCCACTTACCGGGTGAACCTCGGCCTCAACGAAAAAGAAGGTGTCGAGGGAAAGCTGCGGGCCGCCGTGCACGACATCGAGCTTTCGCTGGTTCACCACGATCAGCCGCGTCTGTCTGTTCTCATGCTCATGATGCGCAGGCATGAAAAAGATTTCATGATGCGTCTGCGTCCGGTTTTTGGCGAAGAGTTTGACAAGCGCGTCGCCGAGTTCAGGACCATGCTTGCTGGAGCGCCCGTCACAGGTGCCGAGAAAGACACCATTCTCAAGCTCCTTGCAACCTACCAGGAGGCGTTCCGGATATGGATGCGCACGGCGCTTGCTTTTGAGGAGGCGCGCGGCCTGCTCGACCGCTCCTTCGAGCAAGTGGAACCTGTCGTGGGCGAGATCAACACGCTCATCAAGGATTACAAGGCACAGACCGCACAGGCCGTAGACGTCGAAATCGCCCACCTCACGCAGTTCATGTGGCTGGTCATGGGCATTTCTCTTGCGGCGACCGCCATTCTTGTCCTCCTGATCGGACGCTCGATCAGCACTCCACTCGGGCAGATGACAGGTGCCATTCAGAAGCTGGGGGCCGGACAATTCGATGTGGAACTGCCCGGGCGTGGGCGCCGTGATGAACTGGGCGCCATGGCCACCGCCATCGATCTCTTCAAGGGCAAGCTGGTCGAGCAAGCGCAGGCCGATGCCGCGCGTGATCGCAAGCAGGCCAATGCGCTGGCCGAGGCACGCCGGCAGGAGGCCCATGGACTGGCTGATTCCTTCGAGGCAAGCGTCGGCAGCATCGTCACGCAGGTCAACGCACTGTCGGCCCAACTGGCCGCCGCATCCGACGAATTGGCGCGCACGGCCGAAATGAGCCAGGTCGCTTCCGGTCAGGCGGCGGACTCGTCGCAGGACGTGTCGAACAATGCCTCTTCGGTGGCCCGCGCCACAGAGGAGATGACATCTTCCATCGCCGAAATCGACAGACAGGCCGCACATGCCTCCGCCGTCTCACGGTCCGTCACGGACAGGGCACGCGGGTCAGAATCAGCCGGACAGGAGTTGATGTCCTCCGCCGCCAAGATCGCCGAGATCGTCAACATGATCCGCACGATCGCCGAGCAGACCAATCTCCTCGCGCTGAATGCGACCATTGAGGCGGCGAGGGCTGGAGAGGCAGGTCGCGGTTTCGCTGTGGTGGCAAACGAGGTCAAGCAACTCGCCAGTCAAACCTCGTCCGCCACATCGACCATTGCCTCCTATGTACAGGCCATGTCCTTTGCCGCGCAGCAATCAGTCGAGGGCATGAGCGGGGTCTTGCGCGACATTGCCAGCCTTGCGGATGTGTCGACCGCTATCTCTGTCGCAGTGTCGCAGCAGACAGCCACAACAGCGGAAATCTCGCGCGATGTGCAATATGTGGCGCAGTCGTCGCAAACCGTCAGTGCGCGCATTTCCGAAGTGGGCCATCAGGTGAGCAGCAGTGGCGCTGCGGCCGAAGAGCTTGCCGTTACGGCGCACGAACTGATGATCGGCAGCGACCAGCTCAAACGGGAGGTCGATGACTTTTTGCGCGTGGTGCGCGCGGCCTGAAAGCCAACGGAGGCGCGTCAGGTGACCGGCACATCCAGCGCGATCGATTCAATGACAAGGCTTGCGTTGGTGTAGACGCAGATGTCGCCTGCAATGCCCATGGCTTTGCGCACGATGTCCTCGGCCTCCAGCGGTTGGTCGATCAATGCCCGCGCGGCGGCGAGCGCATACATGCCGCCAGAACCAATGCCCATCACGCCGCCTTCGGGCTCCAGCACATCGCCGGTGCCCGAGAGCACCAGGCCTGTTTCACGGTCGGCCACCAGCATCATGGCCTCCAGGCGGCGCAGGTAACGATCCGTACGCCAATCCTTGGCGAGTTCGACAGAGGCGCGCATGAGCTGACCCGGATATTGCTCCAGTTTGGCTTCCAGTCGCTCGAAGAGTGTGAAGGCATCGGCTGTCGCGCCCGCAAAGCCCGCGATGACGCTGCCCTTGCCGAGGCGGCGGACCTTGCGTGCATTGGATTTGATGATGGTCGCACCCAGGCTCACCTGCCCGTCACCGCCGATGACCACATGGCCGCCCTTGCGCACCATGAGAATGGTGGTGGCGTGCCAGCCAGGGGAGGGGGATGTGTCCGACATTGGATGCGAATCCTTGAGCGTTTCAGAGCTTATGTCGGATGAGTGCGGGCATTGCGCAATGGCCCGACGGGCGATCGGCTTGAGTCCTCAATCCGACATGCGCGGCATGTTGATGATGTTGTAGCCGCCGTCCACGTAGATGATTTCGCCCGTGACACCGCTGCCCAGATCCGAGAGCAGGTACAGCGCCGAGCCGCCGATCTCTTCCAGCGTGACCGGGCGACCGAGCGGCGAATGCCCTGTCTGGAAGGCATAGGTTGCGCGTGCATCGGCGATGCCTGCGCCCGCCAGCGTGCGCACCGGGCCAGGCGAGAGCGCGTTGACCCGGATGCGGTCCGGCCCGAAATCTGCCGCCAGATAACGCACGGAGGCCTCGAGCGCCGCTTTGGCCACGCCCATGACATTGTAATTGGGCGAGGCGCGCATGGAGCCGCCGTAGGAGAGCGTCAGCATCGAGCCGCCGTCGGTCATCAGCGGGGCGATGCGGCGCGCGATCTCAGTGAAGGAAAAACACGAGATCACCATGGTGCGGCTGAAATTGGCACGGCTGGTGTCAGCGTAGCGACCTTTCAGCTCGTTCTTGTCGGAAAAGCCGATGGCATGGACCACGAAATCCACACGGCCCCAAGCGGCGCGCAGCGCTTCCACCACGGCGTCCACCGAGGCGATGTCTTCCACATCGCAGGGCAGCACCAGCGTGGAGCCGATGCTCGTTGCCAGTGGCTGCACGCGCTTGCCCAGCGCTTCGCCCTGATAGGTGAAGGCGAGTTCCGCCCCATGCTTCGCCAGCATGGTGGCAATGCCCCAAGCGATGGAGTTCTGATTGGCGACGCCCATGATGAGGCCGCGCTTGCCGGACATGAGTTGTGTCATGTCTACCCCTCGTAGCGCTGCATCACCAGCGTGGCATTGGTGCCACCAAAGCCGAACGAGTTCGACAGCACGCGCTCCAGCCTGGCATTGTCGATGCGCTTGCGCACGATGGGCATGTCGGCAAAAGCCGGGTCCAGCTCTTCGATATGCGCGCTTTCGCAGACGAAATCGTGGTTGAGCATGAGCAGCGAATAGATGGCCTCCTGCACGCCGGTGGCGCCCAGCGAGTGGCTGGTGAGGGATTTGGTGGAGGACAGGTAGGGGGATTTGTCCGCGCCGCCGAAGACCTCGCGCACGGCCTCCATCTCCTTCTGGTCCCCCACGGGGGTCGAGGTGCCATGGGTGTTGATGTAGTCGATCTTGCCCTTCACGGTGGCCAGGGCCTGGCGCATGCAGCGCACTGCGCCTTCGCCGGAGGGGGCCACCATGTCGTAGCCGTCGGAGGTCGCGCCGTAGCCGACGATCTCGCCGTAAATCTTCGCGCCGCGCGCCTTGGCCACTTCGAGTTCTTCCAGCACCAGCACGCCCGCGCCGCCGGCGATCACAAAGCCGTCGCGGTTGGTGTCATAAGCGCGGGACGCGGTGGAAGCGCGGTCGTTGTACTTGGAGGACATGGCGCCCATGGCATCGAACAGTACGGACATGGACCAGTCCAGCTCCTCCGCCCCTCCCGCGAACACGCGGTCCTGCTTGCCCCACTGGATCAACTCGTAGGCGTTGCCGATGCAATGGGCCGAGGTGGAGCAGGCCGACGAGATGGAATAATTCACGCCGTGAATCTTGAACCATGTGGCCAGTGTGGCCGAAGCCGTGCTGCTCATGCACTTGGGCACCGCAAAGGGGCCGACCTTCTTGGACGACCCGCTCTCGCGCGCCTTGTCCACCGCTTCGACCAGCGCGATGGTGGAGGGGCCACCGGTGCCCATGACAATGCCGGTGCGGTCGTTGGTGATGTGCTCCTGTATCAGCCCGGCATCCAGGATCGCCTGATCCATCGCCACATGGTTCCAGGCCGTGCCGCCGCCGTGAAAGCGCATGGCGCGGCGGTCCACCAACGTGGAGGCATCGAGTGTCGGGCGGCCCGAGACCTGGCTGCGAAAGCCATGGTCCACGAAGCTTTGCTCAAGGCGGATGCCGGATTTCGTCTCCTTCAACGAGGCCAGAACCTCATCGATGGTGTTGCCGATGGAGGAGACGATCCCCATTCCCGTGATGACGACGCGGCGCATGCTTGTATTCCTCGTATTCTGAAACATCAGTTCCCGCTCAACCGAAGCGGTTTTGGCCAGCTGTGCCCTGCTTGGTCAGGAAGATAATCAGCACGATGAAGCCCACGAGTGGTATGAGGCCGATCAGCAGCCACCAGCCGGTGCGGTCGATGTCATGCAGGCGGCGCACGCCCACCGCGATCGAGGGCAGAATGAGAACAAGGCTGATCAGCATGTTGATCAGGGGAAACATCATGGTGATGATTGATAGCGCCAGACCGAAAAGGAAGAACCACCAGTATTCCGGCCGCGAGGCGCGCCCGTTGAAATCCACATATTTCCTGAAGCAGATCTTCACCGCATCCACGAAGCCGGGGGACTGGGTGTTGGCGATCGGGGCGTTGATTGTGGCGGACATCTGCGACGCCATATTCTGCGCTCCCGCCTGAAACACCGTGCTGAGGGGCACACGCGGCGGCAGGCTGGACTTGGGCAGGGCCTCGTACAGCGGCGTCTCGGACAGGGGTTTCCAGCCCGCCATGCCTTCAGTCCAGACCATTGTATCTGCGGCAAGGGGTGCCTGCGCCGTCATGCCAGCAAGGGTCGCCACCGCGTAGGGGCCTTCCTGCCTGCCGTTGATCACGCAGAACCATTGGGTGTCGCTCATGTTCGTCTCCTGCGGCGCGCCAGGTCAGCTCGCCTTGTCCTTTGACAGCCCGACCTTGAGATCGGTCGCATTGTAGATCAGCTCGCCATCCGCCTTGAGCCAGCCGTCGGCAATGCCCAGAACAAGGCGTCCGCGCATCACGCGCTTGAAATCGATTCCGTACTCCACGAGCTTGGTCTTGGGCGTGACCATGCCCTTGAACTTCACCTCGCCGGTCGCCAGCGCCATGCCATAGCCCGGCTCGCCAAGCCAGCCTAGAAAAAAGCCAGTGAGCTGCCACATCGCGTCCAGTCCAAGGCAGCCCGGCATGATCGGGTTGCCCTGGAAATGACAGGGGAAAAACCAGAGATCGGGGTGAATATCGAACTCGGCGCGGATCATCCCCTTGCCGTGCGGACCGCCCGTTTCGGAAACTTGGGTGATGCGGTCGAACATCAGCATAGGAGGCAAGGGCAACTGGGCATTGCCGGGGCCGAACAGCTCACCGCGCCCGCAGGCGAGCAGATCATCTTTGGTGTAGCTGGAGGGGCGCTCGGTCATAGGCGGTTGGTCTTCCTCGTGCAGCGGATGTGTCCGGCCTGTTAACAGGGTGACCGCCCAATGACAAACGACGATGGGGGGCCAACCCGCACTATCCCTTCAAATGTCCCCAACTGCGCAGGTCTGCCACCGTCTCGGCCATGGCCGCGTCGATGTCCCGGTAGTTCAGCCCTAACTCGTTCTGAATCTTGGCCGTATCGAAGCGCGGCGTGCGGCCCAGGTGCGTTTTCATGTAGCTGGCTGCGCCCGGTTGCTGGGTGAAGGCGAACCAGCGGCCGATGGTGGAGCCCAGCCAGTTGTCGATGGCGAGCTTGGGCAGCTTCTCCCCCGGCTTGGCCAGCGGTTTCAAGGTTTCAACGAGGTGGCGCATGGTGACGCTTGCCGCTGCGCAGAGGTAGCGCCCGGAGGCGCTTGGCGTTTCGGCCGCCAGCACGTGCGCGCGCGCCACATCGCGCACATCCACCATGCCCCAGGTCAGTTGCATGATGGCGGGAAACACGCCTGTCAAAGCTTCCACGAGAATGTGGTTGGAGGTGTTGAGGCCAGGAACGAGGCTGGGGCCGATGACGAGAAACGGGTTGATCACCACCAGATCGAAAGCGGGAGTCTCACGCATCATGAAATCCCAGCCCGTGCGCTCGCCCTCGGCTTTGGCAAAGTAATAGGGGTTGCGGGTGAGTGTGCTTTTTGTGTTCCAATCGGCTTCCGTGAGCACGCGGCCATCGGGCTCGTCGGTCACCGCGGCCATGGAGGAGGTGAGCACCACGCGCTTGATGGACGGCGTCCGCATCACCGCATTCAGCACGTTGTTGGTGCCCTGCACGGCGGGGTTCACCAGTTCGGCCTGTGGGTTCTTCGCCTCAAGCGTGTAGGGGCTCGCCATGTGAAACACGGTCTCGCACCCTGCGAATGCTGTGTCATAGGCCGCACGATCCAGCAGATCCGCTTCGAACAGCTTCAGTGATCCATCGCCTTGCATGGCCGCCATGAAGCGCGCGTTGGACTGCGCTTTGGCGATGCTGCGCGTGGTGCCGCGCACGGTGTACCCGGCGGCGACAAGCTGGGCAGCCACATGGGAGGCGATGAAGCCGGTCACACCCGTGATGGCGACTGTTCTGGACATGATTGTGTGCTCCTAAGCCGCCAGATCAGCGACAATCGCATCCAGCACCGGAAAACCCTCCGCTGTCACGCGCAGGCGGTTATCGCCCGTGTGCTCCACAAAGCCGTGCCCCGTCAGCTCGGCAATGCGGGCGGGGTTCAAGCGGCGGTTGGCAAGCTGCTCGTAGCGTGCCAGATCGATGCCTTCCGCCAGGCGCAGGCCCATGACGAGCATTTCATCGCCCGCTTGCTCGGATGTCAGGGCGTCGTCTTCCACAAGGCCATGGCCGATTGCCTCAACGGCTTTCAGCCAGGCCTCGGGGGATTTTTCCGTCGCCAGGGCCCGGCGCGTGCCGTCAACCACCTGCCGCCCATGGGCACCGGGACCGACACCTGCATATTCACCATAGCGCCAATAGACAAGGTTGTGGCGGCTCTCCGCACCGGGCTTGGCGTGGTTGGAAATCTCGTAGGCGGGCATGCCGGCACGATCGGTTTCTTCCTGCGTCACGTCCCAGAGCGCGCGGCCCAGACCCTCGTCGGGAATGGCGAGCTTGCCTGCGCGGTGGAGCGCCTCGAAAGCCGTGCCATGCTCGATGGTGAGTTGATACAAGGACAGGTGCTCGGCGGCCCGCGCGATGGCACTGCGCAGCTCTGCACGCCACAGATCGGGCGTCTGGTGCGGGCTGCGGGCATAGATCAGATCGAAGGAATAACGCTCGAAGATGCTGGCCGCCACATCCACCGCCGCCATGGCTTCGGCCACGGTGTGCAGGCGGCCCAGAGATTTGAGATCGGCATCGTTCATCGCCTGCACGCCGATGGAAAGGCGGTTGACGCCCGCTGCCTTGTATCCGCGAAAGCGTGTGGCATCCACGCTGGTCGGGTTGGCCTCCAGCGTGATTTCGGCACCGGGCGCGAGGCTCCACGCCGAGGCGATGGCATCCAGGATTGCGGCAACTGTGGCGGGGTCCATCAGCGAGGGCGTGCCGCCGCCAAAGAAGATGCTGCTAACGGTCTTGCCCGGGCTGAGCGCGGCGCGGTGGGTGATCTCGCGGCGAAAAGCCTCCACATAACGCGCCTGATCAGGCGGGGCGTGGCGCACATGGCTGTTGAAATCGCAATACGGGCATTTGGCGAGGCAGAAGGGCCAGTGGACGTAAACGCCGAATGCCTCGGTCATGCGGGGCGCTCGAGGCAGGCGGCAGCCAGCGCGGTGAAAGCCCGCGCACGGTGCGAGAGCCCCGTGCCCAGCGGCGGCAGGCCGTGCTTTTCTTCCGCTGTCAGCTCGGCGAAGGTACGGGTGTGGCCCTCGGGCACGAACATCGGATCATAGCCAAAGCCCGCCTTGCCGCGCGGCGGCCAGGTGAGCGTACCGGGACAACGGCCCTCAAACAGCTGCTCGTGCCCATCGGGCCAGGCAATCACGAGAGCCGACATGAAATAGGCCGCTTGCCCGGTCACGCTGTGGCCACGTTGCTCAAGCTCGTGGCGCACCTTGTCCATGGCGCGCTCCCAACTGCGTGGCGCGCCCGCCCAATCGGCTGTGAAAATACCCGGTGCGCCGTCCAGTGCCTGCACACACAGGCCAGAGTCGTCAGAAAATGCAGGCAGTTCCGTGGCTTTGACAGCCGCCCTTGCCTTGATGCCCGCATTCTCGGCAAACATATGGCCATCTTCGACAGGCTCGGGCAGGCCCAAATCGCCCGCCGACACAAGCTCGATGCCATAAGGTGCCATCAGCTCGCGCATCTCCCTCAACTTGCCCGCGTTGTGGGTGGCAAGCACGACCTTGCCCTTGAGCAAGCGATGGTTCACGTCAGATTCCGGCTTTGACCTGCTCGGTTGCGGTCACGAGCAACTCATCCATGGTGCGGCGGATGACGTGGTCAGAGACGTCGCTCTTGCCCGCGGCATCAAGGTCAGCGCGCACCTTGCGGAACACGTCCTCATCGCCCGCTTCCTCAAAGTCAGCCATTACGACGCTTTTGGCATAGGCCGCTGCGTCGTCACCTGTCTTGCCGACCTGCTCTGCGGCCCACAGGCCCAGCAGTTTGGCGCGTCGTGCATTGGCCTTGAAGGCCATCTGCTCGTCGTGGGCGTGCTTGTTCTCGGCCGCGTCTTTGCGCTGGTCGAATCCGGACATGGTCTGTTCTCCTGATGATTGCGATGGCATATATGGGCGCGAAACGCGCGAGGCAACAGCCTCATTCCATGACGGCGGCTTTGAGGATCACCACCATCGTCGCACGGGCTGGTTCGCTGCCCTTGTTGCGGATGATGTGGCGGCGGTCGGCGCGGTAACGCAGCGTTTCGCCCGCCTTGGCGGTGTCGACGGCTTCGGCCACCTCGATCTCCAATTCTCCGGAGAGCACCGAGAGGCATTCGATCGAACCACGCTGGTGCGGATCGCTCTCCAGGACGCCGCCGGGTTCCGCTGTGAAATCATACCATTGCAGCCATTCCACCGTCTTGATCCAGCCGATGATCGCCAAGCGGCATTTGCCGTCGTCCGATTCCAGAATCGGCATGTCGTTGCGCGTGGTCTTCTCCACGAAAGGCTCGTCGTCTGCCTCCGATAGAAACTTGTCGATCGAGATTTCCAACGCCTGGCTCAGCCGCCAGATCGTGGCGAGGGTGGGGTTGGTCTCGTTGCGTTCGATCTGGCTGATGATGGATTTGGCAACGCCCGATTGCTCCGCCAGTTCGGAGAGGGACATGTTGTAGGTCTTGCGCAGGCGCTGGATCGTGCGACCAAGCTGGCCGGAGAGCGCGACTGCGCCCGCATCCATCGTTTTAGCCCGCTCTTTTCCTTCAATGCCCATTTTACGCGCCCATCGTTTCGATCAAAGAACGAATTTGTTCCTTTTGCCGAACATGCCATTGTTTGGAGCGGTTTTCAAGAAGTGCTCAGATCGAGCGCGAGGGACCGCTTTCCTTCTGCCGCTTGCGATCAAGCCCAAGCTGGTGCTCGCGCAGGATCACATAAATGCCCGCCAGCACCACGATGCCCGCGCCCAGCACCACCACCGATGCAGGGAGCTGGCCAAACAGGACATAACCGACGGCGATTGCCCAGATCATCGAGAGATAATCGAACGGAGCAATGACGGAGGCCTCGGCGTAGCGAAAGCTCTGGGTCAGTGTGATCTGACCAATGCCCCCCATGATGCCCATGGTCACAAGCAGGGCTGCATCGCGGCCGCCCGGCCATTTCCAGGCAAAGGCGGGACTGATCAGGCCTCCAAAAATCGACAGCAGGCCCACCGATGTGGTGAGAACCATGAAATACGTGACAATCGTGCCGGTCTCCTCGGTTTCAGTCAGCTTGCGCGTCTCGATCGTGGCAAAGCCCGCACAAATCGCGCCGAGCAGGGCAAAGCAGGCGCCAATCATCAGACTGCTGCCGCGCGGCGTTTCAGGCGCGAACTGCGGGATCAGCATGATCATGACGCCCACGAAGCCCACGCCGACTGCGGTCCAACGGTAGACGCGCACGTCCTCCTTGAGGATCAGCGCGGCCAGCACAACGGTGAACAGCGGCGCGGCGTAGCTGATGGCGGTGGCATCGGCGAGGGGCAGGAGAATCAGGCCGGTGAAGCCCGCAAACATGCCAATCGAGCCATAACCGCCGCGCCGCGCGTGATCCCATGGCCGTTTCGTGCGGAAGGCGTGGCTGAGTTCGCCCTTCCAGCCGAGCATGACGAAAACGGGAATGAGCGCAAAGAGTGAGCGGCAGAACACGGTCTGCCCGACGGGATAATACAACGGGTCACCCGGATGTGCTTCTCCAATGAGCTTCACGCAGGCTGACATCAGCGTGAAGGCAATCGTCGAAATCAGCTTGAGGGATATTCCAAGAAGCATGGGGACCGATGCTTCTTTTATTGCGCTTCGCACCGGCGATCACAACCCGCGAAATGGCGTGCAGGGTTCAAGTTTTGCTGATGCAACGCATCAAAAGCCTGCGCCGCGCCGCTTTCAGCCCTTGAAAAGGTGCGAACGGTCTTCGGGCGACATGGATTTGAGTTGATCGAGCGCTTTGGCGGCTTCCGCGAAAGACAGCTCGCTGCCGCTGCGAATCTTGGCGAGCGCCGTCTCGATTTCAACTGATTCCGGCATCTGGGCGGCTGATGCCGGCACTGCCGCGTGATCGGGCACGAACAGCATCTCATCGATCTCTGCCGCCGGCTCCGGAACGGGCTGGGAGTCTGGATGGGGTTCGGCAACACTCTGCAGGTCGATGGCAGGCAAGGCCGCAATGCCCAGCGGTTGACCTGTGGGGAAGGCCATGTCGAGTTCGAAATCGCTTGTGGCTGTCTCCAGCTCTGGTTCGACTGCAACCTGCTGCGGAACGGTGTTCACCAGCACGAAATCCACATCCGCCTGGCTCATCGATGGATCGGTGACAATCCCCGCATTGGGATCAACCTCGGGCGTGTGGGCGGCCTTGTCCTCGTCACCGGAGAGCCAGATATCGGCCATGGCATTGACCCGCTTTTCGAGGAACTCGATGGTGGCCATGACCCGGCGGATGCGCTGGGACGTCAGATCCTGGAAGGAGCACGAGGTGTAGATGCCGGTTGCCAGTTGATCGAGCGCCTCGCAGGTCTCGACCTGCGCGCCGTTTTCCCGGAGCGTCCACGCGGCCTCCTGCACCTTCTCGGCGGCGGCAAGGATATCGGATGTAGCGGTCTCGGTGGCCGCCACGATGGAATCGAGTTCGTCGGTGGCCTCTGTCAGCCGACCGCCCGTGCCGTCAGCCGGTTTGATCGCGGCGATCTCGTCCCGGGTGCGGGCGATGGCGCGGGACATTTCCAGGACATCGAGGCGGAACTTGTCCATCTCGCTGGTTTCGCGCTGTTGGATGATGGCGCCTTCGATCCGCTGCATGGCAACCAGAATGCCATCGGTGTCGGCGTGGCGGTTGCGGCGTGCATATTCATCAAGGAACCAGCGGCCACGTTCGGTCTCCATCACGGCGAGCCGGATGGTGTCGAAGTCCAGTTCTGTCGGGTTGAGCGGTGCAAGATGTCCGGACATGCGGGATCGGCCTAATTCTGAGGCCCGCCCGCGCCTGTGCGTTTGATGCCATACAACAGCATTTAAAACCCGGTTTACCCTAAGAAAGGGTTACGCAGGTGTTGTGGAAGGCGGCCCGAAGCGCATATGAGAGAGGAGTGACACGCGCCCAGAATGCCCCTCTTTCGGCCCAAATGACCCCGCAGAAGCGCGGGTCGACACCAGCTTGCGCCGAGTCAGAATCGGCCGGGACGGTGCTGTTCTCACCCAGTGGCACCTGGACGATGATGACCAGCGCGGCGATCGAGAAACTGGCCGACGCCGTAGCTGCGCGAACGGATATCAAGACCGTTGCGATTTCCCTCAAGGAAATCGCCCAGCTCGATACGCTTGGCGCTCTGGTCATCACCCGTGCCAAGACCGCACTGGAGGCAAACGGCGCCACGGTCACATTGCAGGATGTATCGGACAATCAGCAGAGCTTGCTGAACCAGGCCGTTCTGGAGCCACTGCCTGTGCCAAAAGGGCGCGGGTCGACCATGGTCGATGGCTTGGCCGATGTCGGCAAGGGGGTCAGCGATATCGGGCGCGATTTCGTCGGCGGGGTCAGTTTTCTGGGCGCGCTTGTGGCTGCGCTCGGCCGCGTGCTGCTCAATCCGGCCAAGTTTCGCCTCGCACCCTTCGTCAAGCAGATGGAGATCGTCGGCTTTCGCTCCGTGCCCATCGTGGCGTTGATCTCGTTTCTGGTGGGCGGCATCATCGCGCAGCAGTCCGTTTTTCAGTTGAGAAACTTCGGTACCACCGCATTTGTGGCAGATTTGATGGGCGTGCTGGTGCTGCGGGAATTGGGCGTTCTGCTGACAGCGATCATGATCGCGGGGCGCTCGGGATCGGCCATCACGGCCGAGATCGGCTCCATGAAGATGCGAGAAGAAATCGATGCGCTGCGCACCATGGGCCGTGATCCCATGGAGGTGCTGATCGTGCCGCGCATACTGGCGCTCGTCGCGGCCATGCCGATCCTCACCTTCATCGGCTCCATGTCGGGGCTGTTCGGCGGTGGGCTTGTGGCCTGGATTTACGGCGATGTCAGCCCGGATGTGTATCTCTCGCGCCTGCAGAGCATCATTCAAATCAACACATTCATGGTGGGCATGATCAAGGCACCGGTGATGGCGCTGGTGATCGGCCTTATTGCCGCCATCGAAGGATTGAAGGTGCAGGGCTCGGCAGAATCCCTCGGCCGGCAAACCACTGCGTCCGTGGTGAAAGCGATTTTCATGGTCATCGTCGTCGACGGCTTGTTTGCCATGTTCTTCGCGTCGATCCAGTACTGAACGATGAGCGCTGCCACCCCATCTTCCGAAGTCCTGATCGAGGTGCGCGACCTTGCCGTGGGTTTTGGCGACAAGCTCGTGAATGACGGGCTGAGCCTCGATGTCTATCGCGGCGAAATCCTGGGTGTTGTGGGCGCATCGGGCACCGGCAAGTCCGTTCTCATGCGCACGATCGTGGGTCTGCTTGCGAAAAAGCGCGGGTCCATTCATATCTTCGGACAGGACATGGATACGCTCTCGTTCCGTGAGCGGCAGGACGTGGAGCGGCGGTGGGGTATTCTCTTCCAGCAGGGGGCGTTGTTTTCCTCCCTGACGGTCAAGCAGAACATCCAGTTTCCCATCCGCGAACACCTCAACATCTCGGAGAAGCTGCTGGACGACATCGCCATGATGAAGATCGAAATGGTCGGCCTCAAGCCCGATGCGGCGGACAAGTTTCCCTCGGAATTATCGGGTGGCATGATCAAGCGCGTGGCTTTGGCCCGCGCGCTGGCGCTCGATCCGGAGATCGTGTTTCTCGACGAGCCAACGTCAGGTCTTGATCCCATCGGTGCGGGAGATTTCGACGAGTTGACGCGCACGTTGCAACGCACCCTCGGGCTGACAGTGTTCATGGTCACCCACGATCTCGACAGCCTGACAACGATTTGTGACCGCATTGTCGCGTTGGGTGAAGGAAAGGTACTGGCGGAGGGCGACATGCACGCTATGCTTGGCGCGACTCATCCTTGGCTGAAAGCCTACTTTCAAGGGCCGCGTGCGCATCTCGCGGCCCGTAACATGACTGGCAGACCTTGAGGCCTATATGGAAACGCGGGCAAACTACGCATTGATCGGATTGTTCACGCTGGCTGTGCTCGCGGGCATACTCGGCTTCGTCTACTGGTTTGCTTCGGGCCGCAACGCGGGTCAGAAAACCACCTACCGCATCGTGTTCACCGGCTCTGTTTCGGGCCTGAGCCGCGGCTCGCTCGTGCGTTTCAATGGTTTGCGCGTGGGAGAGGTCACCACGATCGATCTGGTTCCCAGCGATCCCAGCCGCGTCATGGCGATCATCGAGGTCGACAGCAAGACGCCGGTCAAGACCGACACGCGGGCGCGGCTCGAGTTTCAGGGCCTTACGGGGCAGGCTTCGGTGCAGCTGTCGGGCGGCAGCGCAGCATCGGCGGCGCTCACAGCTCCCGATGGCGGGCGGGCCGTGATCTTCGCGGATCGCTCGGATTTCCAGGACATTCTCGAGACGGCCCAGCGCATCTCCTCGCGCGCCGACGGTGTGCTGGCGAAGGTGGAGAAGATCGTCGGCGACAATGAAACGTCCATCACAAACACGCTGAAAAGCGTCGAAACCTTTGCCAAGGCGCTGTCGGACAACTCCGCAGGCGTGGGCGCATTCCTCGCCTCCGTCGGCGAAACATCGCAGCGGATCTCCTCGCTTTCCTCGCGGCTCGAAACGCTCTCCATTGCGGCAGAAGAGCTGATCCGCAATGTCGACGGACGCAGCGTGAACCGCGCGATCGGCAATATTGAAAGCTTCACCCAGGCGCTTTCGGAGAACCGGCGCAACATCGACGGCATCCTTGGCGATGGCGCGATCCTGACCAAGCGCCTGACGGAAAGCACATCCAAGCTCGATTCTGCCCTGCTCGACATCCAGCGGCTCACGGGCAGCATCGATTCGGTCAAGCTCGGCCGCACCGTCGATAACATCGATCGGTTTGCGACCGCCATCGGCAACAGTACGCCTGATGTCGACAAGGCCTTAAAGGATGTGACGCAGATCACTGAAAATCTTCGCGTTTCATCGACCAAGGTTGATCAGGTGTTGGAGGCGGCTCGCCGCTTTCTCGGCGCCAATGAGGCCGAAGGGCAGGGCGCGTTCTTCGAAATCGGACAGACGGCCAAGCAGTTTCGCGAATTGGCCATCTCGCTGGAAGGTCGGCTTGTGGACTTCAGCGAAATGGCAAAATCCATTGATCGCCTGGCCAAAAACCTTGATCGACGCACCGCAGACATCAGCGTGGGCATCAACAAGCTGACCAGCGGTGGTGGCCGTGACATCGAGGCCCTGGCGGCAGATGCCCGGCGTGCCGTCAATGAGGTCAACCGCGTGGCTCGTAGCCTCGGGCGCGATCCCTCGCAGGTCATCACAGGGGGGCGCCCGGCGCTGCCAGAGTATTCGGGACAACGGTGAAGGTGCGTGGCGTGATCGAACCATCAGGGCAGTCTTTTTCGCGTCAGGGTCTCTCTCGGCGTGGTGCGCTCGCGCTCTTGGGCGGTGCCCTCGGCGGAATTGCGGGTTGCAGCCGGGCGGCACCCACGACCTTTGATCTGTCCGCCCCGCGCGATGGCTTGTCCCGCACCGCTGGCCGCGCGGTCCTCATTGTCCCAGAACCCATGGCCATATTTGCCCTCGACAGCGAGCGCATCGTCATCCGCGGCGCGAATGGGGAGTTATCCTACCTCAGCAATGCGCAATGGTCAGACCGCATGCCGCGGCTCGTGCAGGCGCGGGTGGTGCAGACCTTCGAGAACCGGGGCAGGGCGGCTGTCGGGCGGCCGGGCGACCGCCTGTCAGGCGCGCTGACGTTGCTGCTCGACATGCGCGTGTTCGAGGTGCGTGAGGCGGATCGAACCGCTGCCATCGAAATTGCGGCCAAACTCGTCAACGCTGGCTCCGGTAGCGTGCGTTCTGCACGGGTCTTCGGGGCGAATGCACCGGTTGGCGCCATTGATGGCCCAGGCGTGACCGCTGCGATGGATCAGGCGCTGGCGCGCGTCCTGACCGATCTCACGGGTTGGGCGAGCGCACTCGGCTGACGCGCGACTGCCCGCTCTGGTCTGGCGCGGGCAGCTGCTGTCAAAGTTCGTCATTCACACAAAAGCGACCATTCTCAATCGATGCGCCCGGCTGCATGGGCCAGCATCGTGTAGATCTTGCCGGTGTCCGACAGCAGGTAGGCACGTGCCGCTTCGCCATCACCCTCATCGGTCGCCATCTTCAGCACGCGTTCGAATTCTTCCACATACCGATCGATGGCCTCCTTGAACGCGGCTTCCCGGCGATAACGACGACGGATGTCATCGAACGCCTGTTGCCCCTGCAGCGTGTAGAGCTGGCGTGTGAAAGCGCCTCGATCTCCGGCAAGAGCCTGGTCCCATGCCTCTTCCAGACCATCCTGATCGACAAGGCGGGTGATGTCCGTGGCCAGCAGGCTCAACGGGTCAGTGCTCGCCGCGGCTATGACGGGGGCGCTCGCCTCGCGCTCATCACGGGAGGCCTTCTTCAGCAGATCGGAGAGCCAGCCGCTGGTGGCGGAGGGGGCCGCGGCCTCGGGCGCGGGGCGCTGCACGGGGAACTGCTGCGCCACACGCGGCTCGGGTTTTGGCGAAGGGGCTACAGGAGGTGCAACGGGGGGCGTGATCGTGGAGCGCAGCGACACCTGTTCGCGGCGGGCCGGGGCAGGCGCCTCGACCTTGGCGGGCGGTGCCACATCCAGCGTTTCACGCCCTGTCGCACTTTCCAGCGCCGCAATGGCCTTGATCTGGTCGCCCACGACGCGGCGGATGGCCGAGGACTGGGATTCGACATCGCGTGGCATAGAAATCGTGCCGCGGGTGATCTCGGCCCGCGTGGCCTCCAACTCCTGCGTGATGTCGGCCCGCGCCGACCGCATTTCGCGGGTCAGTTCGCCGCGCGTGGCTTCCAACTCCTGGGCAATCTCGGCGCGGGTTGAGCGAACCTCGCGGTTCATGTCGCTGCGCGTGGTCGCCATGTTGCCGGCGAGTTGCTGCGAGAGTTCGCGCAGCTCATCCACCGCCTCGCGGAAGCGCTCGGTCGGCCCCCCGAAGGCCTGATGGATGTGCCCGGCGGTTTCTTCCGCCACCGCCTTCAGCGCGCTCAAAGTGCGGTCGCGTTCGCGGGTCGTAATGCTCTTGAGTGCTTCGAACTGATCGAGCACGCTGCGCGACGTGGTCTCGGCCTGGGTGGCAATGCTGCCGCCGAGAACGCGCGCGCGCTCTTCCGCCGTCGAGAGATGCTGCTCGAGAAGATCGCGGAATGCCGTGAGCGTGTGCTCCACATCGTCGCGTTTGGCCTCGATGGTATCGACGAGCTTGCGCAGTTCGTCGCCCTTGGATTCGAGCGCGGAACCCATGCGGTTCTGCACGGTGGTCAGATCTTCGGCCGCGCGGGCCAGAGCCATGCCGCGCTCCTGGATTTTTTCCGAAAGCACACTCGCTTCCGTCAGCACGCCGCCGGAGATTTCGCGCAGAAGCGTGACCTGCTTCTCGACCCGGTCCGTGGTGCTGGCCGTATCGGAGACCAGCTGATCCATGGTCACTTCAAGGGTCTTCACCTTGTCGGTCAGGCCGTTCTCGATCGATTCGAGGTTGTCGGTGGCCGCTGCCAGGATGGCGTTGAGCACGGCATTGGCCTCGTTGAGGCGGCTGAGCACGCCTGACACATCCGTGCCCAGACGCGAACCCGCGGCAGCCAGGGTGCGCGAAGCCTGCTCGGAGCCGTCGGCCAGGACCGACTGCAACTCTTCGCTGGTGCGCGCAAGTCGCGCCGTGAGCGCTTCGGTGCGGGTGTCAAGCGCGGCACTCAGGCTCGTGATGCGCGCGTCGATCGCCTCGGTGATCTTGGCCTGATTGGCATTGATCACACTGCTGACCGTGGTGCTGACATGGGTCAACTCATCGGCAAGCACCGCACGCTGCGCTTCCAGCGCCGCACTGACACGCTCGCCCACATCGTCGATTTCCTTGACGGTCTGCGCGCCCGTTCCCTGCATCAGCGTGATCAAGGCCGTGCCGCGTTCGCCCATGAGCGTGGACAGTGCATCCGTGCTGCGCTCGAGAGAAAGCGCGATGCGGTTGCCCTTGACCTCCATGGTTTCCGCCGTTTCGCCAAGGCGCGCGATGACACGGGTGTCGAAGGAGCTGAGCTGGCTTTCAATGGAGCCAACGATCTCGCTGGCGCGGTTGGCAAGCGCATCCGTGAGTGCCCGCCCGCCATCGGTGAGGGTGCGTGCCACCTCCAGCGAACGGTTGACCAGCATCTCGTTGAGTTGCTCGCTGCGCTGGACGAGGCCGATTTCGACCCGGCTGGAGAGTGCCTCATAGCTTGAGACAGCCGCGCTGGTCTTGCCGGTGATGCGTTCGTCGAAGCTGGCCAACTGTTCTTCCAGCATGGTCGCGGCTTCTGTGGTGCGCGCCGAAAGGCGATCGACCAGAGCATCGCCGTGAATGGTCAGGAGCGCTTCCACGCCCTGCAGACGACCGCCCATGGTTTCGTCGAACTTCTTGAGCTGGACAGCGACTTCGCCTGCCTTGTTCTGGAGCGATTCGCCCAGGAACTCGGCATTCTTGACGATCGCCTCATTCACGCGGTTGCCCTGCGCGGCCAGAATCATCGCCATTTCGCGTCCCGCAGCATCAAAGCGGCCTGTGGCTTGCTGGGTGAAGCTGTCGAGGCGTTCGTCCAATGCGCTGACATGCGCGCTGAGCTGCTGCTCGGCACGCGCGGCGCGGGTGTCGATGAGGCTGGCGAGGGCCATACCGGCGCTCTCGAAGGCCGCGCGGGCATTGACGACCTGTTCGCCGATGGTTGATGCCGCCTGCTGGCCAGTGGCCGCGATGCTCTGCTCCAACTCGCTGCCTTGCACCGTGATGGATTGATTGATCCGCTCGCTGGTCTCCACGAGACGTGCAGCCAGGCTGTCTCCCCGCGTTGCCACGACATCGGCGATGCGGGTGCCCGTTTCTTCGATGCGGTGGCTGATTTCTCCCCCGCGAATGCCAAGGTCCATGACAAGGGCTTCGCCCGTCGCCTTGAGTGTGCTGCTGACCTCATGGCCCTTGGAGCCAATGGCTTCCACAAGGCCATTTCCAGCCACGGTCAGATCGCGCGTGACGGATTGCGCGTTGGCAACAAGTTGTTCGCGCGTCTCGGCCGTATGGGTGATGAAGCGGTTGATGAGTTCCTCACCGGTCTGGGTCAGATCGTGCGTGACGGATTGTGCGCTCGCAACGAGTTGATCGCGCGTCTCTGTCGTGTGCGTGGCAAGCCTGTTGGCCAGTTGATCGCCCGTCTCGTTCAGCGTCTGCGCCAGCACAGCCGTATGAAGCGCCAGTTCCTCTGTCATCGCACTGGTCGACCGGCGGAGATTGTCCGACGCCAAGCTGCTTGTGCTTTCGATGCGTTCGGCCACGGCGCCGCCGCTTGTTTCGATCAGCGATGTCACCGATGCTGTCGAATGTTCGATGCGGGCGGTCACGGCATTGCCGGCGTTCTCGATCTGGGAGGTGATGGACTGGCTGCGTTCGGAGATGTCCGACACGAGGCGGCTGCCGTATTCGCTGATCGCGCCGGTCATGTCGGCGCTGGTGGCGGCAATGCGGTCGTTCACGGCGTCGCCAGTGCGGGCCAGGCGCTCGATCAGGTCAGCTGAACTGGTTGCCAGTTGCACGTTCAAGCTTTCGCCGGCCCGCGTGAGGGACTGCGCAATGATCTCACGGCGTTCGTCGAGTTCACCTGTCACCTGTCGGCCGGCATCGGCCACCTGTTCCGTGATGCGCTGCGTCGCGGCGCGCATTTCGAGTGTGAGGGCTTCCTGCGCTTCGTTGATCGAACGGCGCAGTTGATCGGCGTTGTCGCCGAAGTTGGTCTGTTGGCCGGCGAGATCATCCAGAAGTTTGCGGATTTTCAGCTCATTGTCGGTGTAGGAGCGCTCAAGATGCGCGACCTCGGAATGAACCAGCGCTTCCAGTTCGCTGGCGCGTGACACGGCCCGTTCGATGCCATCGCCCATGGAGGCGACCTCGCGGCGGACGGCCTGCCCCAGGGAAAAGATCGAGTCGGCGGCAATCGATTCGGGCTGCGCCATGCGCGCAGCCGCTTCGGTCATCGCGCGCGCTGCAATGCGCATTTCCTGAGCGCGGCGCACCATCGATGCGATGCTGAAGAGCAGAACAACCGGCAGCAAGGCGGCCAATGCCAAGGCCATGGTGGTTGGCAAATTCGAACCCGCCAGCGCACCGCCGGCCTCGCTCATGCCGGGCAGCATTACCGTCGCGGCATAGTAGCCCAGGCTGCCCAGCCAGATCAGTGCAACCAGCATGGCCAGCAAGGTGGGCGTGCGCGAAGCGCGCTCGTTGAAGGCTGCGAGATTGAGGGCGCCATTGCGGCGATCGTCGTTGGCAGCTGTCATGGCGGGCGACATGGCGGGCGACATCGGTGCGGCGCGTGCCGGCGCGGGGGGTGGATTCGCGCTGTTGGCTGGCGCTGCGTGAGTCTGAGGCGCTGCTTGAGTCTGAGGCGCTGGCTGGGTCTGAGGCAATTCGGGCGGCGGTGGAATAGGCTGGGAATTTTCGAGCGCAGCCTTATTGGTCAAGGCCGAACCTTCAGGCATGTTCGCCTTTGGCATCGCAACCTTAGGTGCGCTGGCGCGGGGGCTGGGCCCATCCGTACCGGTCGCCTTCATGGAAAGGGCTTCCTCGATGGCAAAAAGCGCTGCTTCAGCCGGATCGGGCGTTTTTGCTGCCGATTTTGGTTCCTTGGCCATCTGTTCCTCGCCGTGTACGCCACACTTGTTGTACGTCTTCTTGGCTGAACGGTTGCGCCTCCATGGAGTGAGGCGATCGCGTGCAGACGCGGGTCTCCTCAGGATAGGGGGGAGCCGCAACGCATGTTTTAGCCGGGAACTGCAAGCGCACGCAAACGTCTGGTTAATATTTCGGTAAACTTCGTTAACGCCGCAGGCCAGATCCTTGAGCCTCGACCTGAAGAGCCCCAACCTGAAGAGCCACTTGCATGCCCATGATCGACATTGCCGCTTTGAATGACCAGACTTTCCATGACACCCGCTTGCGGGCCGAATTACTGGAAATGCTGGGGGAGCAGGCACCGGTGTTGCTGGCGGCAATCGATGCCACATCAGGGGCCGCGCGGTCCGATGTCGCGCACCGGCTCAAAGGTTCGGCGCTCGCCCTTGCGGCGCAGCCCCTCGCTGATGCCGCGTCAGCTGTCGAAACCGCGCCCGGCGAGCAGGCGCTGCTGGCGGCACTGCATGATGCGGTGCGTGACACGCTCGCCGAAGCACGGCGCTTGCTGGCGACCGAATGAGGGCTGTGGGCAAATGCCACTCGCCAGCGCGGCGTTAAATCGCTAGATCGCTTGTGCTTCTCAACGCTGGAATGGATCCGATGCCGAAAATCACGTTTCTTGACGCCCAGGGTGTCGCACGCACTGTCGAAGCCGACGTGGGCTCAACTGTCATGGAAGCGGCGATCCGCAATGCGGTGCCCGGCATCGAGGCGGAATGTGGCGGGGCCTGCGCCTGCGCCACATGCCATGTCTATGTGGCGGATGAGTGGATCGGCACAACCGGCAAGGCGCAGCCGATGGAAGAGGACATGCTGGATTTCGCGTTTGACGTGCGGCCCGTGTCACGGCTGTCCTGCCAGATCAAGCTCACGAGCGCGCTTGACGGGTTGGTCGTGTCCACGCCGCCCCGGCAGGGCTGACGTTTATTCCGCCGGTTGTCGCCTTGTCGCTGCGGAAAAGATCGTCTCCGCGCCGTGATCGGGATGGCGCGGAATGAGGAAAGCCAGTCCCAGCGAGCTTGTGGCGATCAGGCATCCGAGCCAGAAAATGATCGACGGATCAGGCCGCGCCAAAGCCAGAATGCCGAACATCACCGGAATGATCACCGCCATGATGTGATTGATGGTGAAGGCGACAGCCGCCGTGGGGGCCATGTCGGCGGCATCGCCGATTTTCTGGAAGTATGTCTTCTGTGCGATGGTGAAGGTGGTGAACACCCCGTCCGCGATAAACAACATGGCGGCGGCCCACACGCCCGCTGCACCCAGGGTGCCGTTGGCCGCCAGCGCATAGCCCGCGAAAATGACGATGAGCGAGATGTTCTCGAACATGATGGACGTGCGCTCGCCGCGCACCGATATGAATGCACCCAGACGCGGGGCGAGCACGGCATTGATCGCCGAGGTCACCAGCATCAGCATCGCAACCTCGCCAATGCTGTACCCGAAGGTTTTCACCAGCAGAAAAGCTGCGAAGGCCGTGAAAATCTGCCGCCGCGCGCCGCTCATGAAGGTGAGCGCGTAATAGAGCCAATACCGCTGGCGCAGCACAATGTGCTTGCGCTGCACCACGGGGCCTTCAAACCGCTTGAACAGCAGGGTGACCACGAGGCCGAGCGCCAAGGCCGTGCCACCGACGATGAGAAACAGTGTCGAGAATTGCGTGATGCCCGCAAAGGCCAGAAGCGCCACGCCGCCATAAGCCACGAACTGAGCCACCGCCGTTGAGCCCGCAACCTTGCCCATTTCGCGCGCGGCCGTGGCCTTGGGCAGCAGTTGCAATGCCAGCGATTGCTGCATCGTTTCCATGTAATGATAGCCCACCGACATGATGTAGGTGGTGACCAGAATGCCTGTGAGCGAGGGAAAATAGCCCGCCAGCAGCACGCCCGTGCACAGCACGACCATGCTGAGGTAAGCGAAGGTCTGCTCGCGCAGGACCAGAATGAAGTAGATCGCGGTGAAGGCCAGAAGGCCCGGAATCTCCCGCACCGATTGCATCAAGCCATTGTCTTTGAAGGTGAAGCCAGCGCTTTCAACGGCAAAATTGTTGATCAAGGCCGCCCAACTGGCAAAGGCGAGCCAATTGACGAAATTGATCGACATCAGGAACGCTGTCGGGTTCTCAAAGATGGATGATTTGGTGATGGGCTTCATCAAGCGGCTCCGGCGGCTCTCGCCACGCCCGATCTGGATAAACCACAAGCTGCAAACGTCAAATTCTGTTTTGTCATGACGGCGACATGGGTGTTGAAACAACCTTTTCCTGGGCAGATTTCATTTACTTCGTTGGAAGTTGGCCGGCATGTGGACTGCGGCTTTCAATCTCCCTTAAGTGCTTCCCCTCACACTCTGTCCAACGAACAGGGTGCGTCAGATGACAAAGACCAGGCAATTTGCGCGCGACCGGCGTGGATCGGTCGGGCTGATCTTCGCCATCGCCTTGCCGGCGTTGGCCGTTGGCGCAAGCGCTGCCGTCGATTACTCCGCCGCATCGGGCGCGCAGAGTTCCCTGCAATCGAGCAGCGACTCGGGCGCTCTGGCAGCCGCGCGCGTCTATTCATCGAATGGAGGCAACAAAACGGCAGCCGAGGCTGCGGGACTTGCAGCCCTGAAGGCCAATTTCGAGATCACCAACGGCGGCCGCGCAACGCTCGCATCGTCAAGCGTTCTCATGACCATCAATGATCCACCGACGTTCACGGCCTCTTCGAAAGCCAATGTGAAGAACACATTCTCGGCGTATCTCACGGGCGGATCGTCCAATGTATCGGCGGAAGCGGTCGCGCAGATCAGGGCGAAGGGCGGCTCGTCTCCCTCGGTCGAGGAGGTTCCGACCGACCTTATCATCGCCATGGACGTCTCGGGCTCGATGGGACTGGCTGCGTCGGTTGCCGATCGCAACAACATGTATGCCGCTGTCGGCGCGGAAAATGCCAAGTATGGCGCTCCGGCAACGAGCAAGACCTGCGCCTTTGCCTGTCACGGCCAGAACTGGGCGCCGAGCAGCCCCAAGTCGCCGCTGGAGATTGCACGCGACAACAACATCACGTTGCGGTTCGATGTCGAAAAGGGCCTCGTGCTCAGCACCATCGAGGCGTTGCTCAAGACCAACAACAAGGCCGATCACCGCGTAGGTGTGTTCAAGTTCGCCGAGACGCTGACGCTCGTCGAAGGCATGTCGAAGAACCAGGGTCAGTTGAAGAAGGCCGTCAGCGGGGTCGATTTTGAATCGAAGGGCACGCTCTTCGAAGTGGTCTTCCCGGAGTTGCGGACCCAGATCACCGACATGATCGCCAACAAGAAGCTGCGGCCGGAAGCCAACAAGACGCTGCTGATCATGACAGACGGCATGCGCACGCGCCCCTGGGCCAATGACAGCGTCGATATCTACGCAATCAAGGAATCAAGCTGCAATTTCTTCAAGACCATCGGCATCAATGTGGCGATCGTCGAGTTGAAATACATCCCGGAGACCGTACAGACACACACAAACTATCCGTACTTCTCGACGCAGTTTCCGCTGATCGCTCCGACGTTGAAATCCTGCGCTTCGTCCCCGAGCCTCTATGGACAGGCTGTCGACATGGCGGAAATCATCAAGGAATTCAACCGCGTGCTCAACAGCTCGGTCACCGCGACGGCAAAGACACCCGTCCTCATCCGCTGACCTTCGGTGGCATGACATCAGCCGGAATGCGCGCGACGGGAAAGCTGCGCGGGCGATTGCGCAGTGTGTAACGTGTTGCCCACCAGGCGAAATAACCAGCGAGCGCCGCAGTCAGCAGGGCAATGGGCCAACCCCCCTGCATCAGCGCCTGCACGGTGACCAGTGCCAGAGCGGCCACCGAGGCGACGCCGAAGACCGTGACAAGCCCGTGCATCCAGCGCGGCAAGCCTGCCACCAGCATGATGGAGGGGTTAGCGGCTGTGGCCGCTACAATCATCTTGCGCAGGAACAGGCTATAAGCCTCGTCCTGGCGCTCCACATCCACAAGGCTTTTCCAGGAGAGATTGGTGAAGGAGGCCGTCTTGCGATCGCGGCGGTAAATCTTGGTCTGGTAGCCCTCGTTGGTCGTGTTCTTGGGCTTGTACATCAAGCGGATCATGGCAATTTCGCTGAACAAAAAATCACCCTTGCGGCTGCCCTGCTCGATGGCGACGCGGTCCTCGCGCAGCTCGAAGACGGCTTCGTTGGAATAGGGCCGCGCGCGGTGCCCGTAGGTCGGGTAATGGACGGGTGTCGCTGAAGGGTTGCTTGTCAGAGGCTCTTGCATGGCGCGCTTCATGTCGCTTTGAGAGAGCGAGCGCAAGGCCAAGGCGCTGCGCTAACCTTGGGTTAACCATAAATTGTCATGCATGAGCTCTGCCGGGAGTAAACATGGGCGACGCGCCATTAACAACAACAGCCAAGCAATGCGGCACCTGCACGCTGTGCTGCAAGCTGTTCGACATTCCCACGGTCGCCAACAAGCCGGCTGGCAAATGGTGCCCCAACTGCACACCGGGACGCGGCTGTGGCATCTGGCCAGCGCGCCCGCAGATGTGCGCGGATTACTTCTGCCATTGGCACGCGGACGCCTCGCTGGGGCCGGAGTGGCGACCTGATGTGGCCAAGTTCATTCTCAGCCGCGAGCCGGGCGGCATCTGGCTTTCGGTGGTGACGGACCCCGGGCAGCCTCAAGCGTGGAAGCGCGAGCCCTACCACACCATGCTGCGCCAGCTTGCCGCGCGCCTCATTGAGAGCGGCACGCATGGGTTGATGCTGATCGATGGAGACCGCAAGTCGGTCATTTTGCCCGATCGCGAGGTGCTGATCGGCACGCGGCTCACCCATGCAAACATCTCCTTCACCAAGGCGCGGGCGGGCAGCGGCGTGCGCTACGATGTGGTGTTCAACGATGTTCCTGTGGTGCCTCCGGGCGCTGCGGGGCCAGGTGTTCAATCCGCGGCAGCGATGTGAGCTGACCCATGGCCGCCATCGAACCCACCCCCGGCAAATCCTGCGGCTCCTGCACCATGTGCTGCAAGGTGTATCCTGTGCCTGTGCTCTCCAAGCCCGCAGGCCAATGGTGCAAGCATTGCAAGCCGGGGCAGGGGTGCGGCATCTGGCTGGAGCGCCCGGAGTTTTGCCGGGATTTTTATTGCCGCTATATGGTCGACCCGGCGTTGGGGCCGGAATGGAAGCCCGATACCGCGAAGTTTGTCATGAACTATCAGCCCAACGGCACGTTTGCGATCTCGCTCGATCCCGGTCACCGCATGGCGTGGAAGCGCGAGCCTTACTATGCGCAACTGAAGAGGATGTCCGGCGTGCTGCTGGAGCAGGGCATCGTGATGTATGTGGAAGACCGCCCCAACCTGATCATCATCACGCCCGATGATGATGTGATCGCGGGCAAGGTGGACGATGCACCGCAGTACGAGGTGTTCAAGGATGTGCGCGCCGGTGTCGTCTCGTGGCGCGTGGTGCTGAAATAGGCATAAATTACATCACTGACAGTGATAGGCCAGATGGTGTCATCCCCGGCGAGGCCGTGAGGTCGAGGGAAGGGGATCCAGAGCAAGGCTTGGGTTCGTGAAGTTTCGTAATAAAAGGTAGAAAGGAAGGCTGGATTCCCTTCCCTCGCTGTGCTCGCCGGGAATGACACAGGAGCCTGCATGAACATTTTGCCACTCAAGCGAAAACGCCGCATCCTTCTGGACGCGGCGTTTTGCAGTTTCAATTCAACGCGGCCTTCACCGCATCGTTCGGTTTAGAACAGACGCAGGATGGCCTGGTCCGACCGGTTGGCCAGCGACAGCGCCTGCACGGCAAGCTGCTGACGGGTCGAGAGGGCGGAAAGGTTTGCGCCTTCTTCGTTCATGTCGGCGAGGGTCAGGCTGTCAGCAGACGAGTTCAGGATGCGGGTGCTGTCCTTGGTGAATTGAATGCGCAGATCGACAACCGATGCCTGCGTGGCGATAACCGACGCACGAGCCTGCAAAGTATTCAAGCCGGTTGTTGCCGCCGTCAGGAAGTTCGTCAGGTTCAGATCGCCGGCTGCGCCCACGTCGAATGCCGTTGCGGACGCAGTGTTAATCGCAGCAGCAGCTGTACCGACACCTGCCTGTGCAAAACCATTAGCTGCAATGCCAAGACCCAAACCGCCGTTAACCGTCGTGTCGCCAAAGCGTACGTCGGCACCGGCAACCGTAACTGCCGTGAAGTTTACAGCGTCTGTGCTGGTCTGGATGGTCAGTGTTGCCGCTGTTTTGACAGGAGCCGTCAGTGCACCGGCAACAACACCTGTCGTGGAGTCGGTGATAAGAACGTTCTTGCCGTCGAACTGTGCGTCGCGTGTCAGCTTGATGCCCTGGCTCATCAGCGCAGCGATGTCACCGCCGAGGCGGTTACGGGTCACTGAGTCTGTGGAGGCCAGAGCGGTGCGGGCCAACGACTGGGCCTGTTCCACGATCTTCGAAACAGCGTCGATGGCCTTGGCCGCCTTGTCGATGGTGTTCTTGCCGAGCACCATCTTGTCGAGCAGGTTGCTCAGGTCACGGCCTTCCTTGCGGAAACCGGCGGCCTGGAAGTAGTTGGTGGCGTTGTCGAGGGCCGAGTTGACCCGCTTGCCGGTCTGCAAACGGTTGTTGGTCATGGCAATGGTCTGGTCAAGGTCCTGCAAGGAGTTGACGCCGCTGCGCATGCCCACGGAAAGAGAAATAGACATGTTGAACCTCCTGGTTCGTTGGTGTGCCCCTTCTGGGGCGCCAAAAGCATTCTGCCTTGGCTTGACGGACCGAAGATGCCCTTGCGTCAGCTAACCAACCGTTACTGGGCGGCCCAGTGGGCTGATCATGGTTAATGCATTGTTGAAACCCTGCGTCAGCTTTGCCGGGACCGTGTCTTGCCAAGGGAATACCGCACAAAAAATGGTGCAAATTCAGATGTTTGATTTCCTTTCCCTTGCGTTAAGGACAAAGACGTTCCTCTTGTGAATCCGCTTGCTGAGATATTGATTCAACTCTGGTCCGCGCCAACGCTTGCCCGCGTGCCCCTCGAAATGCCAAAAGCCTTGCATGACGGGACGTTCCATTCGCCTCACGCCTTCGCGGGTGTTCATTGCCGATATGTCGCGGATGGCGCGGCGCACGCCCCAGGGTGTGCTCACCCGGCGGATCGCATTCACAGAGGCGGCTGCGCTGCGGGCCACGCTTGATCCGCGCCCGCAGTGGACGGCCATCTTCGCCAAGGCCTGGGCGGAAATTGCGGCGGAACTGCCCGAACTGCGGCGCACCTATGCGACATTGCCCTGGCCGCACCTCTATGAGCATCCCACTAGCGTGGCCAGCATCATGGTCGAGCGCGAGGTGGAGGGCGAGAAGGTGCTGTTCCCCGCGCGCGTGAAATCGCCAGCCGAGCGCAGCCTGGCCGATGTCATCGGGGACATCGAACTCGCGCGCACCGCGCCCATCGGCGCGATCCGCCACAACCGCATCATCCTGCTGGTGTCGCGCCTCCCGCGCCCGCTGCGCCGCGTGTTGTGGTGGTTTGCCTTCAACCGCCCGCGCCACCGCGCGCATTATGCCGGCACATTCGGTGTGTCGGTCGTCGGACATCTGGGCGCCAGCATCATTGTTCCCGTGTCGCCGCTCACCACTTTCATCAGTTATGGCCCTTTTGCAGAGGACGGCACGGTGGACGTCACCATAGGTTTTGATCACCGCGTCATGGACGGGGCCGTGGTGGCGCGCGCCATGGGCCTGTTGGATGCGCGGCTCACCGCTGTGCTGCGCGTCGCCAAAGGTGCAGCATGAGTTTTGCCGACAGCCTGGTGCAGGGTCTGCGCAATCTGGTGGATTATACAGGCGGGCTTGTGAGCCCCACGGTGCGGCTCGGGGTCACGGGCCTGTCGCGCTCGGGCAAGACCGTGTTCATCACGGCGTTGGTGCACGCCTTGATCGCAGGCGGCAAGCTGCCCGTGTTTGGTGCGCAGGCGGAAGGGCGCATTCGCAAGGTCTCGTTGGCACCCCAGCCCGACGACACGGTGCCGCGGTTTCCCTATGAGGATCACCTGGCCGCTTTGACGGGATCGGATCGGCGCTGGCCGCATTCGACCAACCGTATTTCCGAACTGCGTCTCGTCATTGAATATGAAAGCCGCAGCGCCTGGTCCGGCGGGGTCTCGACCCTGACCGTCGACATCGTGGATTACCCCGGCGAATGGCTGCTGGACCTGCCGCTTCTGGACAAGACCTACACCGAATGGTCCCGCGAGACCCTGGCGCTGGCGCGGGTTGCGCCGCGCGCGCGGCTTTCGGCGGATTTTCTGGCGGCGCTTGCCGCATTGCCTGCGGGCACCGCTGCCGATGAGGGGACCGCGCGGCGCCTGGCGGAAAGTTTCACGTTGTTCCTGCGCAGTTGCCGCAATGAATCCGTGTCGCTGTCCTCGCTCCCTCCGGGGCGGTTTCTGATGCCGGGTGATCTGGAGGGCTCGCCGGCGCTCACCTTCGCGCCGCTGGAGGCGGAGGAAGGTGCGCGGCTCCAAGCCAGTTCTCTCTTCGCCATGATGGAGCGGCGCTACGAGGCCTACAAGACCCATGTGGTGCGCCCCTTCTTCCGCGATCATTTTGCGCGGCTGGACCGCCAGATCGTGCTGATCGATGCGCTGAGTGCGCTGAACGCCGGTTCCGCCGCCGTGGCGGATCTGGAATCGGCCCTCGGCGATGTGCTCAAAGCCTTTCGCACCGGGCGTAATAACCTGTTGGGACAGATTTTTGCCCCGCGCATCGACCGTGTGCTGTTTGCGGCGACTAAGGCCGATCACCTGCACCACATCAATCATGACAGGCTGGAGGCCATCGTGCGGCTGCTGGCCGAGCGGGCCGCCAGGCGGGCGGAGGGGGCAGGGGCAAAGGTGGATGTGGCGGCAATCGCGGCGGTGCGCGCCACGCGCGAAGCCAGCGCCAAGCAGGGGCGCAGCGCCGTGCCCTGCATCGTAGGCGTGCCGCTGGCGGGTGAAAGCCTCGACAAGGAGCGTTTTGACGGAGTCGCGGAGGCGGCGGTGTTTCCCGGTGATCTGCCGGACAACCCGGCGCTGGCGCTCGACCCGGACAGCGAGGGGCTCGATCTGCGCTTCCTGCGCTTTCGCCCGCCGGAACCCGAGCGTGGGGCCGATGGCCGTTTGCGCGCGCTGCCGCATATCCGCCTCGACCGGGCGCTTGAATTCCTCATCGGGGACCGTCTGTCATGAGTGCCGATCCGCGCCGCCCCCGTGTCTTTCGCCTTGACACCGAGCCAGAGAGCAAAAGCCGCCCCGATGCCGTGATGCTGGAGCCCGATGCCTTTGCCGTTGTCGCAACAGTGGACGCCGAGCCGGTTGTCGTGGTCCCACGTGGCTTCTCGATCTGGACCAAGATGCTCCTCTCTTCGCTCACAGGACTGATCAGCTTGGCCATATCGGTCGCGATCTGGAGGCTGATCGATGATCTGTTTGCGGCCCACCCCTGGCTGGGCTGGGCGGGCGTCGGGTTGACGGCTCTTTTCGCCCTGGGCGTCGCGGTGCTGGCGGCGCGCGAGATGGCAGCCATTCTGCGGCTGCGCGGAGTCGACCGGCTGCGCCTCGATGCGATCAAAGCCTTTGCTGCCGATGATGGCGCACGCGCCAAGTCAGTCGTGGAGCGCCTGATGGCCCTTCAGTCACGTGATGCGACCACAGCGGCTGCCCGCGCCAGCATGCGCGAGCCCATGGAGGCGATCATCGACGGCAAGGGTCTGCTCGCACTGGCCGAGCGCCGCCTGTTGGAGCCGCGCGATGAGCTTGTGAAAGCCGCGATTGCCTCGGCAGCCAAGCGTGTGTCGATGGTGACGGCGATTTCGCCCCGCGCATTGGTTGATGTGCTGTTCGTGGGCGCACAATCCATCATGCTGACCCGGCGCATCGCAGAAATTTACGGCGCGCGGCCCGGCTCGCTCGGGTTCTGGCGGCTGGCGCGGCGTATCCTCGCGCATCTGGCCATCACGGGCGGCGTCGCGATGACCGACAGCGTGCTCTCGCAATTGGTGGGCCACGGCATGGCGGCCAAGCTGTCCGCCAAGCTGGGTGAAGGCGTGCTCAACGGCTTGCTGACGGCCCGCGTGGGGCTGGCCGTGATTGCGGTGTGTCGTCCGCTGCCGCATCTGAACGGGCGCGAACCGCGTTTGCAGGATGTGGCGGGAGAAATTCTCTCCAACCCGCTGGGCAGGACGACCTGATGGCAGTGCGCCCGGCAAAAACTGCCGGATGAGGCACAAACGCCCTGCCATTTGTGCCGCTGGAGCGTGGTGAATAAAGTCTATATCATTGAAAATGCTTCATAATTTTTCTGGCACGCAGGCTGCAAACCTCTCCTGCGTCGGGGCGTAATCAGGTGCCTGCGTATGCGCCCCGCACATCGTTTTGCAGGTGTAAGTCAGAGGATCAGTTGCGATGGGTATCTTCGGAGCGATGACGACAGCTGTGTCGGGTTTGAAGTCGCAGTCCTATGCGATGGAAAACATCTCCGGCAACATTGCCAACTCCCGCACCACCGGGTTCAAGCGGGTGGATACGAGCTTCGTTGATCTGATCCCCGATACACCGCGTCGCCGCGAGCTGGCTGGCTCAGTCGCGGCCTATAGCCAGTCCACCAACACCATCCAGGGCGACCTGAACACCACCGGCATCGGCACCAACGTCGCGCTGAACGGTGAAGGCTTCTTCGTGGTGCAGTCGCGCACGGGTTCTTCCAGCGGTATTCCGACCTTCAACGGATCGGACCTCTACACCCGCCGCGGGGACTTCCAGCTGGATGCCAACGGGTTTCTGGTCAACGGTGCGGGCTACTTTCTCAAAGGCATTCCGCTTGATCCCACCACGCAGGATCTGATCGGGTCGCAGCCTTCGGTCGTTCGGGTGAATGCCGATGTTCTGCCCGCAAGAGCCACGGCCGAAGTCGAGTACCGCGCCAACCTGCCGCCGCTGCCCGCCACCAACAACTATGATCCGACCGTATCAGGCTCAGACCTCCTGACCGCGCCCTACAATGCAGCGGCCATTCCCGCCACGGACGAAACCGGCTTCCTCAACCGCACGGTTCCCGGCGGCGCAGTCAGTGTCTATACGGCCCAGGGTGCACGGGTGGACATCCAGATGCGCTGGGGCAAGACATCCGGCACCGTCAGCACGCCGTCGACCTGGCAGGCGTATTATCTCTCCGACACGACGGCAACGGGTGCAGCCACCAAGTGGACCCAGATTCCGGGCGTCTTCAGCTTCGATGCGGCTGGCACGCTGACGTCGGCACCTGCCGTCACCACGCCCTTTACGATCAACGGTGTGACCACGGCTCCCATCACGCTCAACACGAATGGTGGCCTCACGCAGCAGTCGAAAGGTGGCGCAACCGAGACCGCCACCGTGGAAGTCAATGCCCTGCGGCAGGATGGGTATCCCGCAGGCGAACTCACCACGCTCACCATCGGGGATGGCGGGCGCTTGCAGGGCAACTACAACAACGGCCAGGTCGTTGGCATCTATCAGCTTTCTGTCGCGCAATTTTCCAATGACAACGGGCTGAAGCGTGTGGACGGCGGGGCCTTCGAGCAGACCATCGATTCGGGCGTGGCGGTGATCCAGGATCCGGGCCGCTCGATGGTGGGCGGCGCGGTGGAGAACTCCAACACCGACATCGCAGATGAATTCGCCAAGATGATCGTGACGCAGCAGGCCTATTCGGCCAACACCAAGGTGATCTCCACCTCGTCGGACATGCTGCGCGACATCATCAACATCGTGCGCTGATTGACGCGCGGCAACACCTAACCGAGGGGGGATCGTCATGGGCATGACCGGCGCTTTAAATTCCGCCCTCTCGGGCCTGCGCGTCACGCAGAGCCAGATGGAAGTTGTCTCCAACAACATCTCCAACGCCGATACGGTCGGGTATTCGCGCCGCCGTGTGGAGGTGGTGCAGACTGTTGCGGGCACCCGCACCACGGGCGCGCAGGCCGTGTCGGTCAACCGCCAGCTCGATGCGCTGCTGCAGCGCCAGTTGCGGACCGAAACCTCCGGAGCGGCTTACACCAACACAAGGGCGCAATACGCCCAGCAGCTCGACCGCATGTTTGGCACGCCAGGCGCGGCGGGCTCTCTCGACGGGTCTGTCAACCAGTTCACGAGTGCCTTGCAGACACTGGGCACCAACCCTGCTGATTTCACCGCGCGCGCGCAGGTCATCAGCAATGCGGGCCAGCTTGCGAGCACGCTCAACAATCTCAGCCAGGATATCCAGCGCCTGCGGCAGGATGCGGAAGCGCGCATTGCTGACGGCGTTGCCCGCGTCAACGACGCGCTCACCCGCATCGCCAACATCGAAGATCAGATCGGCTCCAATGGCCAGGTGTTTGCGCAAAGCGCGGCGCTGCTGGATGAGCGCGACAAGGCCATTCTGGAGCTTTCGGCGCTTGTCGACGTGCGCGTTACCGAGCAAGGCAATGGCCGCATCAACATCATGACCACGGGCGGCTTGCAGCTTTACGGCGGGACCCCCTCCAGATTGAGCTTCGATGAGCGCGGCGCGATCGGCCCGAACGATCTCTTCACCGATGATCCATTGACGCGCGGCGTGGGCACCATCCGCATGGGCGGCGTGGATGTGATTGCGGGCAAGCTGTTCCGCTCGGGCGAAATCGCCGCCAACATCGACATGCGCGACAAGGTGCTGGTGGAAGCGCAGGCGCAGGTCGATGATCTGGCGGCTGCGCTGGCGTCATCACTGGCGGATCGCAATCCCACCACGGCCTACACCAACGGCGTGAATGCGGGCTTCGATGTGGCACTGCCGGATGTGCTGGCGCCCGGCACTCTGGCCATGAAGGCGGGCAACACCCTCAACATCGAGGTGATGACGCCCGCTGGCCCGCGCCGCATCCAGGTGATCGCGACCGATGGTGCGGCCCCCAACCCCATTCCCAAAGAGCTGGGCGAGGCGGGTGCGACCCTTGTCCGCTTTGATCGCTCGGGTGGCTTTGCCGGCCTCCAGGCCGCTGTAGCGGGCGCGCTGGGCGGTGGTTTCACGGTCTCGCTACAGCCAGGTAATGTGCTGCGCGTGGTGGATGCGGGCGGCGGCAACGCGGTGACCAACGCGCGCGCCAGCTTCTCCACCTCGGGCGTTGATGGGCTGACAGGCGAGGGCTCGGAGCTGCGCCTGTTCGTGGACAGCAACACGGGCCTTGCCAGCTACACCGGCTCGCTCGACGGGTTGAACCCGCAGCGGCGGGGCTTTGCGGGGCGCATCACGCTCAACGCCGAGCTTGTGAAAGACAATTCCAAGCTGGTGGTCTCCAGCGCCACCACGCAGCAGGGCGATCCGGCACGCCCGCGCCTGCTGCTGGACCGGCTCATCAACACCTCGCGCGGATTCTCGGGCGACTCCGGCATTGGAGGCACGAGTGGCCTGCAAACCACGATTGCGTCCTTTGCGCGGCGTGTGGTGGAGGATCAGGGGGCCAAGACGACGGCTGCTCTCAACACCGACGAGGGACAGAAGGTCGTCCTGCGCGCCGTCGAAGGCAAGTTCAGCGAAAGCTCGGGCGTGACCATCGATCAGGAAATGTCGGATCTGGTGCAGATCCAGAACGCTTATGCCGCCAACGCCCGTGTCGTGGCGGCGGTGAAGGAACTGTTCGATACCCTCCTGCGGATCGGAGTCTAACCGATGCCTATTTCTCCTTTCGTACCCGGTGGTTACAGAGCAACGGTGGCGTCATTCGCCCTGCTCGACACGCGCTCAAAGATGGAAGATCTCCAGCGCCAGCTCACTACGGGCAAGAAATCCGAAACGTTCGGTGGTCTCGGCATCGGGCGCATCACCTCGCTGGAAATGCGCGCCAAGATGACCGAAGTGGAAGGCTACCGCGCGACCATCCTGCAGTCGCAGATCCGCGTGAAGCAGCTTGATCTGGGGCTCAATCAGCTTGGAAAGATTTCCAGCGATCTGCGCTCCAACACCATCGCGCCGCAGTACAACCCCGATGGCTCCGGCCAGACGACGATGCAGAAGTTCAGCCGCTCGCGCCTCGATGAGGCCGTGGATGTGCTCAACACCGAGATCAACGGTGTGCGCCTTTACTCCGGTCGCTCCTCCGACGTGCGCCCGGTCGTGGATGTGCCCACGATGCTCAACAGCGATGCGGCGGGCCGCGCGGGTGTGATCCAGATGATCGGCGAGCGCAAGGCAGCCGATTATGGTACGTTTCCCAATGAAGGCCGCGTGATCCGGGGCGGCGGTGGCACCAATGCCACGCTGACCGAAGACGGCGTACACCCCTTCGGCTTCAAGCTGACGGCGGCGTCCAGCACGTCTCCCAACATCACGGCGGCACTGACGGCCGGTCCGCCCGCCAACATCACCTTTAACATCACGGCCCTGCCTACCGCGGGCGAGCAGGTGCGCATTCAACTCACCATGCCCGATGGTACCATGCAGGCTGTGAGCCTAGCCGCGCGCACGGGCCCCACATTGCCCGCAGGCGATGCCGGCGGCTTCGACATTGGCGCGACGCCCGCCATCACGGGCGCGAATCTGCGCGCGGCGCTCGCATCCGCCATGGGACGCGAGGCGACCACAACCCTGCCTGCGACATCCGCCAAGGCCGCAGCCGATGCATTTTTTGCTGGCTCCATCAGCGCGCCGCCGCTGCGTGTCGTGGGTCCGCCGGCGACGGCGACAGCACTGCTCGCAGGCACACCCGCCAACACCGTGATCTGGTACAAAGGCGATGACACCTCGCTCATTGCACGGCAGACCTCGCTGTCCAAGGTGGATGCGGGCGTGACCGTCGGGTTGGGTGTGCAAGCCAACGAGAAGGGCATTCAGCGGCTCATGGCCAATCTGGCGATGTTCTCGACCGAGACATTCAACGCCGCAACCCCTGCTGATGAGGGCCGCTACCGGGCCATGACGGACCGGATGCGCACGGACCTGTCGCAGGTCAACGGCGTGCAGACGGTGCAGAATATTCAGGTCGAGATCAGCATGGCCGCGACCACGATGAAGCTGGCGGATGAGCGCCATACCACCAAGCTTGGCTTTGTGCAGGACACCTTGTCCGGTGTGGAAGATGCCGATGACAACGAGACGTCTGTCAAAATTCTGTCGATGCAGACCAAGTTGCAGGCGAGCTATCAGGTCACGTCCATCCTGAGCAAACTCAATCTCACTGATTATCTGCGTTGAATTTCAATGCATTAAAAGCATCGATTCTGCGTGTGCAACGAGGAGCGGAACACATTCCATAGAAAAATACGATAAACAGGATATTGAATTTACTATTTCAATTTGCTATCTTCAACCGCAAGGCTGGCTTTGCGGGAGAGAGTGATGTCTGATTATACAAATTATGATGCGCAGAATGTCACCGTAGCGCCGCCACCTCCGCCGCCACCACCGCCACCGCCGCCACCGCCACCACCGCCTCCCCCCAAACTGGTGGCCCCAACAACGCCTCAGGCAGAACAGCCCTCGCCAGACCTGCAGAAATCCGCGATGGCGCAGTTGAACGGAACTGAACCGGCCAACACAAACACCGTCGTACCTTTGAAACCTGGGATGGCGGGGCCTCCCGCGCCGGGCATCGATGTGCCTCTGACAAAGGGTGACACGTCAACCAAGGATTACAAACAGCCCGGCAATCAGGGCTGGGCAGGCGCGGATGCGCGGGTGGACACGCTCAAGATGGAGAAATTTGATCAAGCCACGGGCAAGACAACCACCATCGAAGCCCCGATCTACAAAGCGAACAACTACGGCCTGCACGGCTATTACACCGCCGACAAGGATGGCAATGCGGTCGGCATATCCGCGATTTCGCCAGCGGCTGCGACGGGCAGCAATGCGCGTGCTGCTGTCGACAAGCTGATGGCGGAGGGCAAGATTCCGCAAAGCGCCATCAAGACCGAGCAGACGCACATGCAGGTGGCAGGTGCCGACGGATCACCCCGCTGGCTGCCGATCGGGCGTGAAACCGGTCCGCAGGGCCGTGATCTCTACAACGCGCTTGAAAACGCCGGGCTCGACAGCGACCCCGCAAAGGTGCTGGGACCGGGTGACACGCAGGCTTTCAAGGACGGTTTCAACGGCATGCGCGATGCCAATAACATCGCCAAGGTCATGGTTGTCGGCCAGGCCCTTCTGGATGTCGCAGGCACTGTGCCGGTCAATGGGCGCGCCGGTATGCCCCTCAAGACAGGGCAGAGCGAGGCTTACACGCCGCAAACACGGCCATATGGCCCCGGGGGGCACCCGACCGAGGCGGCATTTCCCAAGGGAATCACGCAGCCAGAAATAATCTACGCGCCGCGCGCACCGGGCCTCAACGACCCTGTGCAGACCCGCGATGTGAAAGGCAACCCCATCGCCAAGGTGGTCACGGCCGACGGCCCTGTGCTCGACGCCAACCTCCAGCAGGTCTACCGCGCCAACCCGAACGAGGGTGTGGTTGATATCAAGGCAACATCTGCAACCGGCCAGGCCGACACGCCGCCCGTGACGCAAAATTCAAGATCCAATCCGCTGCAGCAGGCGACTGCCGCCTTGCAGAACACGCAGCGCGATCTTGGTGCGAAGGTCGATCAATTCAAGCAGCAGGCTGTCACCACCTACAATCAGGCGGGAGACCTCATCAAGCGTGAGGTCGACATGCAGGTCCAGGGCGCAAAGGTCGTCGGCCAGCAGGTGCTGGACTTTCTGTCCGGCAACGGGGGGCCACCGGGTTCGGGCGGCCTGGCGACGGCGGGTGGGCCCTCCATCGGCGGAACGGACGGGCGCAAGAACGATCCATCGCCCGGTTGGCAGCCGATGAAGATCGAGGGGACAGGCGAAAACGGTGCGCCCACATCGGCAACGTATGTCACACCCGATGGCAAGACAACTCTCACTGTCGAGCGCGACAAGCCGACAAGCCAGATCATGCGCGAGCAGGTGGATGCGGCATTGCAGGCGGAACCGGGCAAGGTGACCGTCATCGTCACCAGCAAATCGAACGAGCGCTACCTGACAACCACGGATGCACAGGGCAACAAGCAATCGATTTTCAGTGATCTGCCCCCGGACCAGCAGCCCCGCATCTTCTACATCGCCGGTTCCAAACCTGAAACCGTCGATCAGATTCTCAGCGGGCAGCAGCCGGATCGCAGCATGTCGGCCCAGGACGGCCCCCCCCTTGATCCCGCCACCGTAGGGCAGGTCATCCTGTCTGGTGGGGGCAATCCCTTCGACAGCGGCCGTGGCCTGACATCCAAGATTGCCGAACTGAACGGCTCGCAGAACCCGTCCACGGAGGGGCGGCCGATCCTGACGGCGGTGCCATCGATGTTGTCGACAACGGCCCCCTTCACCGACTTTGCGGTCACGATCGATGGAGCGGGCAAAAAAGGCGTGACCATTCCCGGCGCACCGGACCGCGCGTTCATTTCACTGCCCGACATGATGCGCGTGCCGGGGCATTCGGACAAGACACGCGCGGGCCTGCAGGATTATCTGGCTTCACTCTCCGCCAGCGGCTCAGCACGGCCCATCGGCAGTGGCATGATCAATGGCGCGGAGCAGGAGCGCATGGTGCAGAGCTACTCGCCGGGCGCGATGGATGCGCTGCGGTTCATCGAGAACAACGATTTCAGCCGTGGCTTTACGCCTGAACTCACCGAACAGGTGGCTCAGTTCCAGCTGCGCTACGCCAGCGACAATCGCATTGCGGGCAAGCAGCTTGGTTATGTGGGGCCGGAACACCAGTTCTACGACGCGGTTGCAGCCGCCCATCCCGAGCTGGATCGCAGCATCGGGCACGGAGATCTGGTTGCTGTCGGCACGCTTGTCGAGCTGAGGTCAGCCGCTGAAATGACGGGCGATTACACCTTCTACAACCGGGTGAGGGGCGCCTACGAGAAGATCGGTCTGCCGATGACGCAGGAGGCCTGGGCCGCGCGCGGCTTGACGCCTGAGGTGATGGAATCTGTTGTGCGGACGGTGGCGGAAGGGACGAGCCCCGTCTATCGCCAGCCCGGGCCGCCCGGCACTGCCAGCGCCACACGCATGCAGTATTCGCTCAACGGCGGTGATGCTTCGGTCGGCACACGGGTGTTTCCGCCGCAATAAGCCGTCAAACCGGTTCAGGCGCATCGCCCGCATTGCCGCGCAGACCGGCGGCAATGTTGTGATTGATGTCGATGAGTACCGTCAGCCGCTCGGGCTTGGCATCCATCGTCAGGCTGAGCGACCGGTTGAAGACGAACATGCCGAGTTGCACGATGTTGGCGCGCAACGGCGTGGGAAGCTTGCAGTCCTCGTCGGTCATCGATGTGACGAAAATTGTCCAGATCTTGCGATTGGTGACCAGCGCATCTGGGAGTTCGCCTTGGCGCTGTTCCCAGTTGTCCCGGATGCCCTGCAAGCGCGCAGCGGATTTGAGCAGGACGTGGGCTTCGAGTTCACGACCCTGAAGGGTTGCCTGTGCCGTCCGGGCGTAAGCCTGGAGTTGAGTGTTCATGGGCCCCCACATCCTGTGTCTCGCCTGCCATCCCCGTCATCAATTGATGTTCGTAGGAGATCAGGTCCTTGGCTGTTTTGAGAGCTTTATAAAACTCACCACTTAAAATGCGGTTATTGATCTCGGCAATGATGCCGACCGCACTGGGGGCGGCTTTCAGGAAATCCTGCACGAACTGGAAATAGAGTTCATGGTGCTTGGCGATGCTGCCCTCCAGATACATCAGTTGCACCGCGAAATAGATGTGCTTGGCAGGCGAATTGGTGCTCTCGGGTGTGAGAATATCCTTCTCGCGCAGGATCGGCGCCTGGCCCTCAATGAAGAACCGCGCGCGGTTGTCGCCGTTGCGGATGGCAACGGAACCCACGATGATCCTCTCATTGGGCTTGAGTTCAACCTTGAGCGCCATGGTGCGGCCCGCCCCTTAGTTGAAGAGACGCAGCACTGTCTGATCCGCCTGGTTGGCGAGAGACAGGGCCTGGGTGGAAAGCTGCTGGCGCGTCTGCAGGGCGAGGAGCTTGGCGCCCTCCTCGTTCTGATCGGCCAGCACGAGGCCGTCGGCACCCACATTGAGCGAGAGCACGGAGGATTTGGTGAACTCCTGGCGATTTTGCAGCATCGTGAGGTTGATGCCGAAGTTGGAAGCCGCGCCGCGGATGCTGGAGACGAAGCTTTGCAGATAAGCGAGGTCTGTTGTCATGGCGAGGTCGCCGGCTGCGCCCGAGGCATAGGCTGCGGCGGCGCGGGTGGGGAAACCGCGGGTGCCGGCCACATCCGGCGGGTTGACCTGCACGGTCGAGGGCTGATCCGTCGCGCCCGCCGCGCCTGTCCCGGTGGCCCGCAGATTGATGGCCTTGAGATCGAGCTGGGTGGTCAGCGTTTCGTTGAACGACACCCGCAGGTCGAAGCGGCTGTCATAAGCCCCCGTGATGCCACCGTTGAGCATGTTGCGGCCGTTGAAATTGGCGTCCTGCGTCATGTTGTTGATCTGGACCTTCAACTCCTCGAAGGACGCACGGGCCTGCTCACGAACGCTGTTGTCGGTTGTCGCAGCGGCTGCGCGCAGGGTGCCGATGGCCGATTCTGCAAGTTTCTGAATGGCCTCGATGGCCTTGCCTGTGATCTTCAGCGTTTCGGTCGCGATGCCCATGGCATCGAGAAGGCTGTTGAGATCCTTGCCGCGCTGGCGCAGATTGTCGGCCTGAAAATAGTTGAGCGGACCATCGAGCGCGCTGTTGACCCGCTTGCCTGTGGCCAGGCGCTCCTGGCTGATTTCCAGGTTGCGCGAGTGGTCCTGCAAGGACAGCAGGTTGGTGCGTATGCCGCGTGAGAGTACAATGTCGCCAGGCATGTGAGCCCTCCGTCTGACCCAATTCTGGGCTCCGGACAGGATTCTTCCCCCGGATTATTGAGGACTGTGAACAAACATGGTTAACGCAGCGTTAGTTTTGCGCTCCAACAACGATTGATTGCGCAAGCGAGCCCGTTAATGTGAAAAAATGAGTCACGCGTTCACTTTGCGCCAAGCCACCGATGCGGATGTCGAGCAATTGATCGATCTGATGCTCGTCTCCAGCTGGGGCGGCATGCAAAAGGCATGGGAGCGCGTGGCACCCAAGGCGCTGGGTTGGCGCGGGCAGGCGCGGGCCGAATTGCGCGACCTGTCATGTGACCTTGGCCTGCCGAACTTCGTGGTTGCCGCGCAAGGTGATCGCCTCGCGGGCATGATCCTTTTCAATTTTTTCGATGACATGGCCTATGTTCAGCCCGAGGATGCCGCCCCCGAACTGCGCGAAACACTGGTGCTGCTCAAGCAGGCGGCCAATTCAATCTTCATCCGGGAAATCGGTGTGGCGCAGTTCGCACGGGGTACGGGCGTCGGGCGCGGGCTGCTCACATTCGCGGATACGATGTGGGAGCCCCATGTGCTCGACCGGCTTACGCTGCTCGTGAACAGCGAAAACCTGCATGCCATGCGCGTCTATGCGGGACGGGGCTTTGTGGAAGCCGCGCGCGCGCCGAGCACGGACCATCCGGGTTTCTCGGATTTGTCCTACAAGATACTGATGGAAAAGCGAAAATCCTGGGCAGCTGCAGATGGGCGCAGTACGTCTGACGTGTCCGCAAAGGCAACCGGTGTTTTGGCGTGACAGGGTGTATTGGCGTGACAGAGTGTTTTGAGGTGACCTGTCCGAATGCGGAGCGGAACGCCGTCTGCGACGGGTTTCAATCGTCGCGGTAAATGCGCTCGCGGCGCTCGTGGCGCTCTTGCGCTTCCAGAGAGAGCGTTGCAATCGGGCGGGCATCCAACCGGCGCAGACCGATCGGCTCTCCCGTCTCGTCACAGAATCCGTAAGATCCTTCCTCGATTCGCGACAGTGCGGCGTCGATTTTGGAGATCAGCTTGCGCTGACGGTCACGCGCCCTCAGCTCGATGGCGCGGTCTGTCTCGGACGAGGCACGATCGGCGACATCGGCATGATTTTCGCTCTCGTTCTGCAGCGTCACGATCGTCTCGGAGGCCTCCCGCAGGATTTCGTCCTTCCAGGCAATGAGTTTGCGGCGGAAATAATCCCGCTGCCGTTCGTTCATGAACGCCTCATCTTCCGATGGGCGATAGCCTTCATAAATTGCAGAATCACCACCCAGCATTGTTTTTCCTCCACGTTCCATCCCGCGCTCCCTATATGCCGATTGTGACGATCTCTCAACGGGCAGGTAAGTATAATCTCACGTATTGTGACAGTTCACAGTTGCGACGTTTCAGCATCGCTGCCGCGAAAGAATAACAGCAAAACCTTTGCCAAACCGGCTCGCGGCGTTGGGCATGTGTCGTCAGAACTGGAAATAAATGAACTCATAATTGGAATCGTCCCCGATCTTGAGGAGGACGAAAACAAAGAGAGCCGCAAAGGCGACGGCCACCCAGCGCGTGAGCGGCGCACGCTGCGAGATTGTCCAGCTCGTTGGCCCGATCATCGCAAATGCGGCGGCGACAGCCAGTGCCCGCCACTTGAAGCCGCTGCCCAGCGGAGCAAGCCCGATGAGGCCCTTGAACAGGATGATTGCGGCCGGAAAGCTTGTGGCGCGAAACAGCACCCAGCAGGCCATGACGAAGAGAAAGGTCAGCGCCCAGCCCAGCACCGGGTGCATCGGCAGTTCGTATCTGCGCCACACCACGCCTGCGCATAAACCCAGCCCATGGGCCGTGCCCCAGGCCACGAAGGTCCAGCCTGCGCCGTGCCACAGGCCGCCAAGCGCCATGGTGGTGAACAGCGCCAGCAACTGGATGGTGAATCCGCGCCGGCTGCCCCCCAGCGGAATGTAGAGATAATCGCGCAAAAAGCGCGAGAGTGTCATGTGCCAGCGCCGCCAGAAATCCTGCAGCGACGTTGCGCGGTAGGGGGCATCGAAGTTCTGCGGCAAGAGAATGCCGATGAGCAGCGCTATGCCCAGCGCCATGTCGGTGTAACCGGAAAAGTCAAAATAGATCTGGAAGGTGAAACCCAGAACCGCCTGCCAGGCCTCGACGACGGACACCACGTTGCCTGCCGCGGCCTTGGCGAAAATCGGGTTGACGTAATCCGCCAAGGGATCGCCGATCAGCACCTTCTTGGCGAGGCCCAGGGTCAGTAGCATCACACCGCGCGCCGCACGTTCCTCCCAGCCCGCGCGCCAGGGGCGCTCATCCAACTGGTGGATCAGCTCCGACCAGCGCACGAGTGGCCCGGCCAGCACCTGCGGGAAGAAGCCGATATAGAGCGCATATTTGTTGAGGCCGAGATCCGGCGCTTTGCCGGCGCGCAAATCCACCAGATACATCACATGGTGGAAGGTGAAGAACGAGATGCCGAGCGGCAACGCGATCTCGGGCCGAATCAGGCTGGTGGAGGCCACTGTATTGACCGCATCCACGACAAATCCGGTGTATTTGAAAATGCCCAACACGAACAGGTTGAGCGCAATCGCGCCGATGATCAGCCAGCCTTGCTCTGCGCCCTTGAGCCGGGAGCGCAAGAACACCTGCGCCACCAGCCAGTTGATGAGCACCGATAGCCCAAGCAGCGGCACGAAGCGCCAATCCCAATAGCCATAGAAGGCAAAGGACAGCACGGTGAGCAGCGCCAAGCGGTATTCCGGGCGGAAGCGCTCCACTGCGGCGTGCGCCACGAGCGCGATGGGCAGAAATACCAGCAGAAAGGCGAAAGAGTTGAAAAGCATGGGTGAGGGCGGACCATTCGTTGTCGCGCCCTCTTAGTGGATGATTGCGCGCAGTGCTAGCGCCGCGCCAGTTTGGCCAACTCCACTTCGGCACGCAGTTCGATGTGGGCGAGGATGTCGTCGAGGCGCGGATCATCCACCTCTACGCGGCGCTCTGCCAACTGGTGGCGCAGCTTCAACAGCACAGCAGGCGGAATTCGCCCCGAGAGCAGCGCCACCTTGAGCTGATCGAGTTCATCCAGCAGATCATTGCCCCGGCGAAGCGCGCGTTTCTTGCGCTCCAGCGAATCGCCTGAAGCCTGCACCGTCAGCAGGGCATCCATGGCCCCGGCAGGCGCCGCGGATTGGGCGGAGGAGGCGCGGGGCGCACCGCTGGTATCCAGTGAAAAGCGCGTTGTGCTGGCGGCGCGTGCGGGTGCGGACGCACTCCCATTGATCGCTTGCGCGCTTGCCTTCGGCGTCACGTACATCTGTTTGGTATTCCCCAGCGCTTCTCTTGAGCGGATCGCAACAAAAAGCCTCGATCGCTCACCCGGCAGATTTCACCCACCACGGTTAATCCGCCGTAAACAGCCCGGTCATTTTTGCCGGGTTGGATCAGATTTCATTTTAAGAGCGTCGTCCTAAACTTCATGAGCAACAGAGATTTCAATGGTTTAACGCCGCAGGCGGCGCTGGCACGCGGCTCGCAGGAGAGGAAGCGTGTCAAAACCCGGAGTCCGTCCCATGCTCGCCTTGCCTCAGGTGCTCCGAACCATCGTTGTCGCCGTGCTGCTGCTGATGGCCTGGTCCGTCATGCAACCTGTCAAAGCCATGTCTCGCATCAAGGACCTCGTCGCCATCGAAGGCGTGCGCGAGAACCAGCTCGTGGGCTACGGAATTGTCGTCGGCCTCAATGGCACCGGCGACACCATGAACAATTCGCCTTTCACCCGCCAATCGGCTCAGGCCATGCTGGAGCGTCTCGGCGTCAACACGCGGGGCGCGAACATGCGCACGGCCAACATGGCCGCCGTGATCGTGACAGCCAACCTGCCATCCTTCGCCACGCAGGGCGCGCGCCTCGATGTCACCGTGTCGTCGCTGGGCGATGCCAAATCGCTGCAAGGCGGCACGCTGCTGGTCACGCCGCTGCTGGGCGCGGACGGCGAGGTCTACGCCGTGGCGCAGGGCTCCGTTGCCATTGCGGGATTCTCCGCACAGGGCGATGCCGCCACCATCACGCGGGGTGTGCCGACCGTAGGGCGCATTTCCAACGGCGGTTTGATCGAGCGCGAAATCGAATTCCAGCTTAACCGACAAAAGGGCCTGCGTCTCTCGCTGCGCAACCCGGATTTTACCACTTCGCGCCGCATCGCCGCCGCGATCAACGATTTCATCGGCGAAGCCACGGCCGAGCCGACCGACCCCTCCACGGTCGTGGTGCAAATCCCCAAGACCTACAAAGGCAACATGATCCAGTTGCTGACCGAGATCGAGCAGCTGCGCGTGGAGCCTGACCAACGCGCGCGCATCGTGATTGATGAGCGCTCCGGCATCATCGTCATGGGGCGGGATGTGCGCGTCTCCAACGTGGCTGTGGCGCAAGGCAACCTCACGGTCACCATCTCCGAGCAGCCGCAGGTCTCGCAGCCCGCGCCCTTCTCCAATGGGCAGACCACCGTGGTGCCCCGCACCGGCGTCAAGGTGGATACAGGCGACGGCGCACGCCTCGCCATCGTGCGTGAGGGCGTGACTCTCCGCGAGGTGGTGGATGGGCTCAATGCGCTCGGCGTTGGCCCGCGCGATCTGATCTCGATCCTGCAGGCCATCAAGGCTTCCGGCGCGCTGCAAGCTGATATCGAGGTGATGTGATGAGCGTTGCCAGCACCATTCCCGCACAGCAGGCACTAAAAGCGTACGCAGCAGCGGCTCAGGCGGCTCCTGGAACGCGCGAGGCCAAAGCGCGCAAAACGGCCGACAGCTTTGAATCGGTGTTTTTGCAGAACATGACCGACAGCATGATGTCGGGCCTCAGCGAAGAAGGCCCGCTCGGCGGCGGGCAAGGCGGCGGGGCCTGGCGCGGGTTCCTCACCGAGGAAGTCGCCAAAAGCATGAGCCGCAAGGGCACGCTGGGCATTGCTCCGCAGGTCTACCGCGAGATGCTGAAGCTTCAGGAACGGGGTGGTTGAGCCATGTTTGTTGCGTCCCCCGGTCCTGTTCCCCATCGCCCCCGCGCCGCTAGCCCGCAAGAGGCTGATTCCATCGTGGCTGAAGCCATCGCAGCGCTGGATCAGCTCGAGCCCTTGATGGCGGAGGAAACGGCGCGCATGCGCGCCGGGCGCTTTAAAGCCGCGCTGGAACTTGGCGATGATAAGGCCACCGCGTCCTTGCGTTATCAGCGCGCGCTGGATGACATCAAGGTCAATGCGGTGGCGCTCGGGCGCTTTCAGCCTGCTGCACTTGATGAACTGAAAGCGCGCCACGAGGTCTTCGCGCAGGCACTGGCACTCAACATGGCCGTGCTGGCCACTGCACGCACCGTTTCTGAAAGTCTTGTGCGGGAACTGGCGGCCGATATGGGCCGTGCGCACAACCCACAGGGGTATGGAGCCAGCGGCCAGCAGACCGGCGCTTACGGAGGGGCTGCCGCTCCGCTGTCGGTCACCCGCTCCGCCTGACGGCGCAGGTGGGCGTTACAGGAGCGGCGACAGGTTCGTCCGTCATATTATGCAGTCTTATTGAGAAAAAACGACAACCTCTTCAAATTGTAACGAATTTTCTCAGCAGCCGGCAATCTGTATCAAATAATGTCAGACTGCGGTCGGACCGATCGCGCCAGAGTGGGGACAAGCCATGGACACCGGCGTATCCATACGTCCAGTCCAGCCTTCCAGCACGGCGCCTGTGCGCACTGAGTATGTGCCCGAGCGCCAGACGGTGCGGACTGAGTTACCAGAGGTTGCAGCGGTCACGCCGCCCGCAGCCACATTCGATGCGCGCGCACGGGACTCGCAGCGCTCCTTGCGTGCAGAACTGAGCACAGCCTTTGAAAGCAGGGAACGCGCCGGGGCGTCCAAGGAAACGCAGCGCCGTGTCTTCTACAACGATGATGCGGGAGAAGTGGTCATCACGCGCGTCGATCCTGAAACCGGCAGCATCATCAACCAGTTTCCCGACGATGCAATCCTGCGTCAGCGTGCTTACGTGCGCCAGAGCCTCACTGACACGCAGAACGCGGACAAGCAGTTTCCTACAGCCGTTGTTGCATAAAAAAAGCGGGCGAAAATCGCCCGCTTTCTCTCATTTCAGACCAATCAGACGTTGTAGATATCATCTTCCGACTTTTCATCGGATGAGAACGAGTCCATTTTGCTTACATCGATGATCTTGTCGCCGGTCGCGTTGGAAAATTCGTTGGTCAGGAACTTCGACAACTCGCCTTCGTCCAGCACGTTGTCTTCGCCAGCCGCCTCATCCAGAGCTTCCTTCTGCTCATCGGACATATTCTCGGTCAACTCCTTGTAACCCTTCTTGGTCAGTTCGCCGCCTGGGGTCATGTCCTTGCCTTCAAGCAACGCCTTGGCAGCCTCGGCTCCCGACAGCTTGCCGTCGCCGCCCGCGATGTCCTTGACGTCCACGCCGTTGTCGCCAAACAGACCCTTCAAGAACTTCTCGATATCGCTGGTGTCACCCGAATCATCGGTGTCGGTGGAGCAATCATCCTTTTTCTCGGCCTTGCTGCCGCAAGACTTTTCGTCAGACTTTTCATTCTTCTCGGACTTTTCCGAGGACGATGGTTTTGACGAAGAACCGCCCGACTTCTTTGAATCCTTGGTCTTGAGGTCGAAGATGTCGTCCGCATCCTTGCCCTTGAGACCCTTCATGAGTTCTTCAGGAGAATAGCCTGCGTTCTTGAAGAGGTCTTTCAGGTTGTTGCGCATCATTTCGCGTGTGAGAGGCTTGTTGCCGTCCATGATCTCATTGGCCAGATCCTTGCCAAGAGACTTGCTCACTTCATTGAATGAAAACTTTCCGTCTTTGTTGGCATCGAGGCCCTTCAACATCGTTCCAATGTTGGCAAGGCCATTTTCCGATATGCTTTTGAAATCGACTGGCATGTTGCTCTCCTCTTCGATTGATTGGGGTTCGCGTTCCCGCCTGATCTTGGTACGAGGAATTATCCGCCTTGTCAAACTAATCCTGTATATAAATCCTTTTTTTGGGAAATTAAATTTAAAGTCTTGTTAATCAATGGTTTGCAAGGTTAATTTCCTGGGTATCGACATCAAAAGCCGGCCATCTGCTTCCAAATTGGCCATTTTAGCGCACTGTTTCAAGGATAATGGACTCAAGCGCGATGCACAATCGGCGCATGCGGGAACAAGCCAGCGCCTTCAGACGACAACCGGCTGCTCGCTGCGTCCCTGTTGACCGAAGACAGCGAGATAACGCGCCACAGCATCCTTCGGTCCGGTCGCTTTCGCCAGATTATCCGAAAGCTTCACGGCGGGGCGGCCTTCCACCTCGGTGATCTTGCAAACGAGGCTGATGGGGTTGAGCAGGGGCTCTAGGCTCACCGAGCAACCGCGAAAGTCATTCGTAAGGTTGGTGCCCCAGCCGTGCGCCACGCGGATGCGGCCCTGAAAGCGTGTGTGCGCTTCTTCAATGGTGTCGATGTCGAGCCCGTCGGAAAAGATCACGATTTTGGACATGGGGTCGCGTCCGCGCGCCTTGTACCAGTCGATGATCTCCTCGCCAGCTTCCAGTATGGGCTTGGAATCGGGGCGAAAGCCCGTCCAGTCCGCCACCCAATCGGGGGCATGTTTGAGGAATTGCGTGGTGCCATAGGTGTCGGGCAGCACGATCAGGAGATTGCCGTCATAGAAATCCTTCCACATTTCCAGGACGCGGTAGGGGCTTGAGCGCAGCTGATCGGGGCTGTCCGCGAGGGCCGCATAGACCATGGGAAGCTCGTGGGCGTTCGTGCCGATGGATTCCAGATCGTTCTCCATGGCCATCAGCACATTGGATGTGCCGGCAAAGGCGCTGCCAATGCCCTCTTTCATCGCCTCGATGCACCAGCGCTGCCAGAGGAACGAATGACGTCGCCGGGTGCCGAAATCCGAGATACGCAGGCCGGGCAGGGCGCGCAGGCGCTCGATCTTGGACCAGAGGCGTGCTTTGCTGCGCGCATACAGCACATCCAGTTCAAAGCGGCCCATGCCTTTGAGGATGGCGCGGGATTTCAGTTCGTTGATGATGGCGAGCGCGGGTATCTCCCAAAGCGTGGTTTGCTCCCACGGCCCTTCGAACGTGAGCTCATACTCGCCGTTCACCACGCGCAGGTCATAGGCGGGCAGTTGAAAATGCTCGAGCCAGGCGAGAAACTCGGGCCGGAAGATCTGCTTCTTGCCATAGAATGTGTTGCCGGTGAGCCAGATCAGCTCTTTTTTGGTCAGCTTGAGTGTGCGGGCGTAATCCAGTTGCTCGCGCAGTTCCCGCTCGTCAATCAGCGCAGCCAGATTGACGCCCTTCGTGCGATTGATGACTTGAAACGTCACGCGCACATTCGCATGGCGGGCATGGATCACCTGCAGCATGAGAAGCTTGTAGAAATCCGTATCCAGCAACGAACGGACGATCGGGTCCAGCTTCCAGGTGTGGTCATGCACGCGCTTGGCGATGTCGATGGTCATGTGGGTGTCCGTCTTCCAAGCTGCGGGTGCCAATAGATAGCCGAAGCTTTGGTCTGCGCAAATCCCTGTGTGAATGCGTTGATCGGACATTCTCCACAGAATCTGTGTATATTGACAGGGCGGCCCTTTGCTCTTCTGTTCGACATGCCACGTTGATCCACACGGCCCCGCTTATTCTGGATAGGGTTGTCTTTCATGATCGTCGCCATCACGGTGCTGCTGCTGTGCCAGCTTGCAGGGGAGGGGTTGGCGCGGGCCCTTGCCTTGCCGATTCCCGGCCCTGTGCTTGGCCTCGTGTTTCTTTTCGTGCTGCTGATGTTGCGCGGGCGGGTCAGGCCACAATCTACACCTGTGAGTGAAACGCCGCTGGGAACGCTCTGCGCCTTTCTGCTGGCCAATCTTTCGCTGCTGTTTGTGCCGGCGGGTGTGGGCATCATCGGGCAGACAGATGTGCTGGCGCGCCACGGCGTCGGGCTTCTGGTGGCGTTGGTGGGGTCAACCGCGATCTCGCTTGTCGTAACGGCACTGGTGTTTGTGTTTGTGGCCAGATGCACCCGCGATGAGGCGGAGTCGTGAACCCGCCCGGCCTTGCCCCCCTGTGGGTCTATCTCCAGACCACGCCGCTGCTGTGGTTGACGGTGACCTGCGCGGCCTATGCCTTGGGGGATTGGTGCTCGCGCGCCTCGGGGCGCAATCCGCTTGTGAACCCCGTGCTGATCACGGTTGTGGCCGTGGCCAGCCTGCTGGCCCTGACGGGCACGCCATATAAAGCGTATTTCGAGGGCGCACAGTTCGTGCATTTCCTGCTTGGCCCCGCCACAGTCGCATTGGCCCTGCCACTTTATCAAAACCGCGCGGCGGTGCGCCGGGCCGCTTTGCCGATCATGCTGGCACTGGTGGCGGGCTCAATCACGGCGGTGGTCTCGGCGGTGGCGCTGGCCATGCTGATGGGTGTGCCGCAGCAAGTGCTGCTCTCGCTCATGCCCAAGTCCGTCACGGCGGCGATTGCCATGGGCATCTCGCGGGAGCTGGGCGGCGACGCCGCGCTGACCGCCTCGCTCGTGATCGTCACCGGCATTCTGGGTGCGGTGATGGTGACGCCCCTCATGAATGCGCTGGGCGTTACCGATTACCGCGCCCGGGGCTTCGCGGTGGGGGTCGCGGCCCATGGCATCGGCACGGCGCGGGCGTTCCAGGTCAACCCGGTGGCGGGCACCTTTGCGGGCATTGCGCTGGGGCTCAATGGGTTGCTCACCACACTGATCGTGCCGCTGTTCGTGCGCTGGCTGGGGTAGAACTAAACACAAAACCCCCGGCGTGGAGCGCCGGGGATTTCGCGCGGGAACGGGCCGGGGAGAAGCGCGTCCCGTGAAGTTGCGAGGCATCCAACGGGGGAGCCGATGCCTTCGCAACCGGGGAGAGGTTTAGAAGGGCAGCACGATGTCCATGACCTGCTGGCCGTAGCGGGGCTGTTGCACATCGGTGATCTGGCCGCGTCCGCCGTAAGCAATGCGGGCCTCGGCGATCTTGGCGGAATCGATGGTGTTGTCCGCCTCGATATCCTCGGGCCGGATGATGCCTGCCACGATCAACTCGCGGATTTCGAAGTTGACGCGCACCTCCTGCTTACCCTCCACGACCATGTTGCCGTTGGGCAGCACCTGCGTGATGACGGCGGCGACGTTGGTGGCGAGTTGCTCCTGACGGCGCACGGACCCTGTTCCGGTGCTGGAGCTGTCCGACGATGCCGTCAGCAAGCCATCGGCGCCAGAACCCACTTGCTGCTTGTTCTCGGGCAGCACGCGGCCGAGCAGGGAACCGACGGCACCGTTGATGCTGCCGCCCAACTGGCCACCCACGGAGCCACCTTCGCCCGCCTTGCGCGAACGGCTGGTGGTGTTGTCGATGTTGGCGCGGTCGGTGATGCGCACCTTGATCGTCATGATGTCGCCCACTTGCGCGGCACGCTGATCCTTGAAGAAGGCGCGCGAGCCGGTCCGCCAGAGCGAGTTGCCGTGATAGCTGGCGGGCTGCTGCACCGGCATGGGCATTTGCACGGGTTTGTAGCCGGCCTGCGCCGTGGGGTTTTCAATGGCCGAGAGGCGCGGGGCTTTGCCTACATCGCTCAGGCGATCCAGGCTGGAGCAGGCACCCAGGGCGAGGGGCACCAGCGCGGCGGCGATGAGGTGGGGATATGAAGAGATCATGGTTGCGTCTCCCGATCACGGAATGGAATTGGTCTGGCGGCTGGCGCTCGCCGTGAGGGCAGGGGCGGAGCCGGGGGCCACGGTCACGCGGCCTGGGGCTGTGATGGTGCCTTCGACGATTTTCTTCGAGCTGATGTTCTGCACCTGGATCACATC
>JANMMT010000147.1:0-6994 GCA_031373545.1 Hyphomicrobiales bacterium | reverse complement strand
CGCGGCTTCCTCCGCCGCCTTGCGCGCCGCTTCCGCTGCCCTGCGCGCCGCTTCCTCCGCTTCCCGCCGCGCCCGCTCCGCCGCTTCCGCCGCGCCATTGTCCTGGGATACGTTGCCTGTCGACATGATACGGTCCTCGCCTTGCTACAAGTTCTGCATTTCGATCTATTCCAGCATATAGAATGCGCCGTAACAGTTTAGTCAACTGAAAATTTCATTATCCAGCATCTTCAATCATCAATATCGAATTAGTGCATATGGGACCGGCAAAGCCATGAGGAGGGGTGGCATCCGGGCTGGGACAGGCGGCGGAGCCGTGCCCACAGTGTTGACACAGCGCCCTGCTTTTCCCATGTTTTCAAGGCAGAATGACTTTCGGCTTCAGCAAGCTGAAGAGAGGTAACCCGGCTGCGCGATGCAGATTCCCGATCGAGAATTGAACGGATCTAACGAAAACGGAAAGTTCCATGAGGCCGCGCCGGATAGCCGATGTTCTGACCAGACTGACAGCGGCAACCGTGGCGACCGTTGGACTGCTCCTGACGGCCTCGCTTTGGGAAACGACTGCCCAGCCACGCACGCCGACGGCTGATGGCGAGGTGCGCTCCATCACCGTGGCCTCCACAACGACCACGCAGGACTCCGGGTTGTTGAGCCATCTGGCTCCGATCTTCACGGCGAAGACGGGCATTGCCGTGCGGTTCGTGATCTTTGGTACGGGTCAGGCGCTTGATACCGCGCGGCGCGGTGATGTCGATGTGGTGCTGACACACGTGCGGGCTGACGAGGAGCGATTCGTTGCCGAAGGCCACGGCGTCCGGCGCCAGCCTGTGATGTACAACGACTTCGTTCTGGTGGGCCCCGCCAGCGATCCGGCTGGCATTGCGGGCATGTCCAGCATCAGTGCGGCGCTGGAAACTGTGCGCCGCAAGGAAATGATGTTCATATCGCGCGGCGATCGTTCCGGAACGCACATGGCCGAGCTTGCCCTCTGGCACCTGAGCGGAACGGATATTTCCGCCACGAAGGGGCCCTGGTATCGCGAGATTGGCCAAGGCATGGGCGCGGCCCTCAACATGGCTTCTGTACAGGACGCTTATGTGCTGACGGACCGCGGAACCTGGTTGAATTTTCGCAACCGCCGCAATCTGGCCATTCTGGTTGCGGGTGATGCACCGCTGCGCAACCAGTACGGCGTGATCCTGGTCAACCCCGCGCGCCACCCCTATGTCAGGCAACAGGACGGCCTGGCCTTCATTCATTGGCTCACGGGTGCGGAGGGCCAGAAAGCCATCGGCGATTACAAAGTCGATGGCCAGCAGCTGTTTTTCCCCAACTCAGCCGATTCCGGTGCCTGACCCCCTTCTGGCGGGATCACTGCAGGGATCACTGCGCCGCAATGTCTGACAAGGGCTCGATCGGCCGGGCAATGATCCGGCCTTTTTCAGCGGTGAGCGCCACCCGCCCGGCCTTCAGATCAAGGGCCATCTGGCCGAACATCTCGCGCCGCCAGCCTTTTAATGAAGGCACATCTGCGTTGTCATCCAGCGCGATCGCTTCCAGTTCATCCACCGTGGCGATGAGCTTGGGAGCAACCTGCTGGCGCTCGGCAATGCCCTGGAGCAGCACTTTCAAGAGTTGCACGATGGCTGTACCCTGGTTGCTCATGCGCCGATCCGGATCACGGTCAAGGGCGGGCAGCGTGCTGTGATCGGCGGCCAGACCGCGTTGAACGGCGGCCAGCATGTCCTGACCCGCGCGGGAGCGTTCATAGCCATTCGGCAGGCTACGTAGACCACCCAGCGCCTCGATTGTGGAAGGTGCGGCGAAGACGATGTCCATCAGCACATCGTCTTTCAGCACGCGGCTGCGGGGGACATCCTTGCTTTGCGCTTCCGTCTCGCGCCAGGCCGCCAATTCCATGAGGATGGCAAGATCGCGTGGTTTGCGCATGCGGCTGCGAAAGCGCTGCCAGGCATTCTCGGGCTTTTGTTCATAAGTCTCGACAGATGTAAGCACGGCCAGCTCAGTTTCGAGCCAGTGTGTGCGCCCGGTTTTCTCCAGCTTGGCCAGAAGCTTGGCATAGACCGTGCGCAGATGCGTGACATCCGCCAGCGCGTAGGTGATTTGCGCTTCGCTGAGCGGGCGGCGCGACCAATCGGTGAAGCGGGAGGACTTGTCGATCTTCGCGCCCGCCAAACTACCGGCCAGCTGCTCATAGGACACCTGATCGCCAAAACCGCAGACCATGGCGGCGACCTGCGTGTCGAACAGAGGATAAGGTGTGGCACGGCACAACCGCCAGATGATTTCGATGTCCTGCCGCGCCGCATGAAACACCTTGATCACGGCGGGGTTGGTCATAAGATCGAGAAAGGGTTGCAAATCGATGCCCTCGGCCAGTGCATCCACAGCGGCGGCCTCGGCATCGCTGGCCAGTTGCACGACGCACAGCTTGGGCCAGAATGTCGTCTCGCGCAGAAACTCCGTGTCCACCGTGATGTAGGGGTGCGAGGCCAGTCGATCGCACAGGGCTTTGAGATTTGCCGTGGTGGTGATGAGCGTCATGGGCAACCTAATTTGATAAAGGGTTGCCTAACACGAATGTGTAGAGCTGGCGGAGAAGGTGGGATTCGAACCCCAAACCTTCTGCTGATAACGCTCCGGGCAAAGCCCGACCGCGCGATCAGGAATAAACCGTAGGTTCGATGCTCTGTACACGCAAATGGTGGCGAAGAAGGTGGGATTCGAACCCCAAACCTTCTGCTGACAGCGCTCCGGGCAAAGCCCGACCGCGCGATCAGGAATGAACCGTAGGTTCGAAGGGTGGCACGTGCGTAAAATGGCGGAGAAGGTGGGATTCGAACCCACGGTGGAGTTGCCCCCACGGCGGTTTTCAATACCGCTGCCTTAAACCAATCGGCCACCACTCCGTTGAGTACGCGCATGCCTTCAATCGCTCTGTTTTGCAAGCGTGAAGCGGTTGTCGAGCATGCGCGCGTCATGGGTGATGCGGATCTCAGCGATCGCGATCGCGGTCACGGTCGCCGCCGGCTTCGGCCATAGCCGCACCGATTTCGAGCCCCAGATCATCCAGGTTGTCCACTTCGCGGCCCGAGGTCATGACTTCGCCCTTGGCCTGGCGCTCGGCTTCTTCAGCAGAGCGTGCGATGTTGGCGCTGACCTTCACTTCGACTTCGGGGTGCAGCGACACGGGCATCACATGCACGCCGAGCGTCTTGATGGGCTGGAGCAGGACGATCTGATTGCGGTTGATGGTGAAGCCCTCGGCCGTGATGGCCGCCGCGATGTCGCGGGTGGAGACAGAGCCGTAAAGCACGCCGGAATCGCCCGCCGAACGGATCATGACGAACGACTTGCCTTCAAGCTTCTCGGCCACCTTGCGAGCCTCGGACTTGAGTTCGAGATTGCGCGTTTCAAGCTGCGCCTTCTGCTTGTCGAACAGGGCCTTGTTCGCCTCCGTGGCGCGCAAAGCCTTGCCCATGGGCAGCAGGAAGTTGCGGGCATAGCCGGTCTTGACCTTCACGGTCTCGCCGAGTTGGCCAAGCTTGGCGACACGTTCGAGCAGGATAACGTCCATGATTTTCTCCTTGGGCGGTTTGCAGGTGGGATCGTTAGGGGTTGGGACGGCTGGCACCAAGGGACCGGCGCCAGCTGAAGGTCAATTCGGCCACACCCGCCAGCAGCATGAGCAGGACAGGAAAGCCGAAAACGAGGGTGAGCGACCAGAGCGTTCCCAGCAGCAGCCCGCGCATCGCGACGCCGCGACTGATCGCGTGCATCGCGCTGTAGCCGAGGGCGATGAGGGCGAGAATGCAGGCGACGCTGATCAGCTCGAGCATGAACCCGAGGTATCCCGGCAGCAGGCCGCCCAGCATTGACAGGGCGGCAACAGGCAACAGCCAACGGGGCAGCTGGAGATCAGGCACAGGAACCCATCCACCGTGCAACCGCCCGGAACGCGACGTGATCTTGGCAGCCAGCCAGATGTTGAGGATGTAGATCGCGCCCAGCATGAAAGCCACGAAAGGCCCCACAGCATCAGCCATCGCATCGATGAAGACTTTTGGATCACGGCCACCAACGGATGTGAGCGGCGCATCGGCGCCCAGCCCCGACATGACGCGGTACATGAGTTCGGACTGGCGCACGAGTTGCTGCTCCAGCGCGCTGAAATCAAAACTGATGGAAAAGGCCCCGATCAATGTGGCCAGCGCCGCGTAAAGTGCTCCGCCCATCAGCAGCAGACCGACCAATGGCGGGCCATCGAGCGGACGACGCCACATGGTCCAGGCCGCGCCATAGGCCGGGATCATCACCATGATCGCGAACATGAGGCCCGCGCTGCCGCGAAACAGAAGCGCGAGCAGGGCAGAGGTCAAAGCGCCTCCGATCAGCGCCAGAAGCGGATGCCAGCCGATGGCCACGATCATGAGGGGGAGGGGGGCAACGACCATGAGGACCGCGCCAAGCATCGAACCAGCCGCAGCCGACGCCGCCAAAAGGGCGGAGGCGATGCCGGCAAGTGCCGCGATGAAAATCAGTGCGAACATATTGTCCTGCTGTCCCGGCGCAGTGCGCTGGTTAGAGCTTCAGGAGCCCAGCAAAACCTGCGGCGAGACATCCGCCACAGGCGACGTGAAGGCCCTGCGCAGCACGGATGCCGCGCAAGACCATGTTTCAGATCACTTGATCACGTAAGGCAGGAGGCCGAGGAAACGGGCACGCTTGATGGCATTGGCCAGGGCACGCTGCTTCTTGGCGGATACAGCCGTGATGCGCGATGGTACGATCTTGCCACGCTCGGAAATGTAGCGCGAGAGCAGCTTGATGTCCTTGTAGTCGATGATCGGCGCGCCAACACCCGTGAACGGGCAGCTCTTGCGGCGGCGGAAAAACGGGCGACGCCCACTCTGGCTGCTTTGACCGGTGCTCATCAGTTTTCCTCCCCGCCGTCGAAGCCGAAGTCGTCCGTGCGGCGCTCGGCGCGCTCGCGCTCACGACGCTCTTCCTTCTCGCGGCGCTGCATCATGGCGGATGGGCCTTCTTCCAGCTCGTCCACCTTGATGGTGATGAAACGCAGCACATCTTCGCTGATCGCCATCTGGCGCTCCATCTCCTTCACGCCAGCGGGCGGGCAGTCGATGTTGAAGAGCGCGAAATGCGCCTTGCGGTTCTTCTTGATGCGAAATGCCAGGGATTTCAGACCCCAGTATTCGATTTTGGTGATGCGACCGCCGGCCTGTTCGATGACGCCCTTGTATTGGTCAGTCATGGTCTCGACCTGCTGTGCGCTCACGTCCTGTCGTGACAGGAACACGTGCTCGTAAAGCGGCATTGGAGCCTCTGAGTTAGATTTGAACCTCACAGCTAAGGCAGCATGCCTGTGCTGGTCCCTTCCGGCGCGGAGCCCTTCGAGCCGGAAAGAGGCTCGATGACCGTGCGTGACGAAGGCGGAGACACAGGAGGACGGGCCAATTGCCCTGCAGTCCATGTCTTGGAAAACATGCCTGCCCTCCGTTCAGCCTCCGGCCGAAAACGGAGGCTGGCCTATGGCAGACATGCGCCGACGAAGCAAGGGACCGACCCCACAAAAGCAAACGCCCGGCACGAAGCCGGGCGCGCGCGTTGAACCTGGCGCCATCAATGGCCCGCGTTCACATCACCATCTTCAAAGCGGATCGTCCCGATCTTGCTGTAATAAGTGACGTCGTCGCTGTTGTACTTGTTGCGGATGCCACGGCCTTTTTCATGATCTTCGAACAGGTCATAGTCGCGGCGGTTGCCATTGATCTGCAGGATGTTGCTCGCATTGTCACCACCGGTCACGAAATTGAGGCCACCGCCGGGGTTGAACAGGTTCGTCGAGTCGCTTCCGCCGGTGAAGCGATCATTGCCATCGCCGCCGATAAAGGTCGTCTCGGTGTTGTGCCCTCCCACGGCTGTGTTGTCGCCCTCACCGAGGTTGAGGGTGAACTTGCCGTAGTTGCCGCTGCGCACCTCGTCGTTGCCAGAGCCTGTCTTGACCGTCGTTTCAGTGTGGTTGCCAGCGATGACCGTGTTGTTGCCGCCGCCCAAATCCACATCAAAGGTGCCGTTGCTGCCCAGTTGCGCGCGGTCGTTGCCATCGCCGCTGGTGATCTTCGTCTTGGTGTGATTGCCGGCCACAAACAGATTGTCGCCGTACTGATCCTTGAGGTCATACTGGCCGTGCTCACCGCCCACCAGCGTGTCATTGCCCTTGCCGCCGTCCAGCGTGTCCTGCGACCGCCCTTTGCTGCGCAGCAGATCGTCACCATCACCCCCGAAGAGCCGGCTGTTGCCCGCACCCGTCGTCAGTGTGTCGTTGCCCGCGCCGCCGTACAGCAGGTTGTTGCCGTCGCCCCCGTTGAGGGTATCGTTGCCCGCCTCGCCGGCCAGCGTATCGGCACCCTTGCCACCGTGGATCAGATCGTTGCCTGCGCCACCTTTGGCAACTGTTTCATTGCCGAAGATATTGATGATGTCGTTGCCATCGCCGCCATTGGCCGTGTTGTGGTTGCCCTTGATCGTGATTGTATCATCACCAGCTCCACCGTCAGCCGTATTGCCATGGCCTTTGACCGTGATTTTGTCGTTGCCCGCGCCGCCATTGGCTGTGTTGTGATTGCCCTTGATCGTGAGCTTGTCGTTGCCATCGCCGCCACCGACAATGTTCTGGTCGCCCTTCACCAGAATGGTATCGCGGCCACCACCGCCGTCCACGGTGTTCTTGTTGCCGAAGATGTCGAGGGTGTCGCAGCCTTTGCCCCCGTTGGCCTGGTTGTCGTTGCCTTTGACGGTGATTTTGTCGTTGCCTTTGCCGCCGTCGACGAGGTTGTGATGGCCTTTGGCCACAATGGTGTCGTCGCCCTTGCCGCCGAAAACTTTGTTATCACGGCCACTTACATGGATTTCGTCGTCACCGCGGCCGCCTTTGATTGTGTTGTGTTTG
>JANMMT010000113.1:0-20483 GCA_031373545.1 Hyphomicrobiales bacterium | reverse complement strand
GCTTGGTGATATCGGTCGCCTCAAGGGTGATGCCTCTCCGCTTGGCCTCCTGCACATGAGCCTTGCGGAAGCGGCGGACGATACCGTTGCGCAGACCGAGTCGCGCGAGTTTTTCCGGCTCTTCGTCGGCGTGGGACGCGGCGAATTGCTCCCCTACGCCTCGTATTATCTGACGGGCTTCCTGCACGAGCGCCCACTGGCCCGTGTGCGCGAAGACCTGAACAGGCTTGGTATTGCGCGGGCAGAAGGCCTGGTCGAGCCTGAGGACAATCTGGGTATCCTGTTTGATGTGATGGCCGGACTCATCCAGGGCCAGTTCGGGGCTGGGGAAGATGCAGCGCAGGATTTTTTCGCCCGCCATCTGCAGGCCTGGGCGGGCCGGGTGTTTGCTGATCTTGAAGCCTGCAAGCCAACGCCCTTTTACCGCGCCGTGGCGCGTGTGGGTGCGGCCTTCATCGACATTGAAACACAAGGGTTTGCGTTGCCGGCGTGACGCTGCGCGCATGACAAGGGAGTACAAGGCGATGGCCGACAACAAGAACAAGATGCCGGATGTCAAGCTGCCGGAGGTTCCAATGCCGCGTCGTGGCTTTTTGAAGGCGCTGGGCCTTGGCTCGGCAGCCGCTGCCGCGACTGTTGCGGGCGAGGCGGCAATTGCCCCGGTGCAGGCGCAGGAATCGCGCTCGGACCGCGCCAAGGCACGCTACCGCGAGAGCGAGCATGTGAAAGCCTTCTACCGCACGAACCGTTACTGAGGGGAGCCGCATCATGCTCATCAAGAGAAAAGAAGCTTCCGCCCGCCGTGTGTCGCTCGCTGCTGCGCTGGGCGTGCCTGTCAGCGGCGTGATGGACCGCCGCTCGTTCCTGCGCCGCTCGGGGCTGGCCGCAGGCGGCCTGGCCGCGCTGGGTTCGCTCTCTGTCGGGTCAGTGCAGAAGGCCGAAGCCGCAGGCGGTGCCATGGGCCATGCGGACCATGCCAAGCCCATCGAGCTGCGCAAGAACATGTGCACACACTGTTCGGTCGGGTGCACGGTGATTGCCGAAGTGCAGAACGGCGTCTGGGTGGGTCAGGAACCCGCATGGGACAGCCCCATCAACCGGGGCACGCATTGCGCCAAGGGCGCGGCGATCCGCGAAACCGTCAGCGGTGACCGCCGCCTGAAATATCCCATGAAGCTGGAAAACGGCGAGTGGAAGAAGATCTCCTGGGATCAGGCGATCGGCGAAATCGGTGACAAGATGATGGATATCCGCGCCAAATCCGGCCCGGATTCCGTGTGGTGGCTGGGTTCGGCCAAGTTCTCCAACGAGGGCGCGTATCTCTTCCGCAAGTTTGCAGCATTCTGGGGCACCAACAACATCGACCACCAGGCGCGCATCTGCCACTCCACCACCGTGGCCGGGGTGGCCAACACCTGGGGTTACGGCGCGCAGACCAACTCCTACAACGACATCCGCAACGCCAAGACCATGATGATCATGGGCGGCAACCCGGCGGAGGCACACCCTGTGTCCCTGCAGCACGTGCTGTCGGGCAAGGAGTTGAACAACGCCAACATGATCGTGGTCGATCCGCGCATGACCCGCACGGCAGCGCATGCCAACGAGTATGTGCGCATTCGCCCCGGCACGGATATCCCGGTGCTCTACGGCATGCTCTGGCACATCTTCGAGAACAAATGGGAAGACGCGAACTTCATCGCATCGCGCGTCTACGGCATGGACCAGATCCGCGCCGAGGTGAAGAAATACGATCCCAAGACGGTGGAAGACATTTCCGGCGTGCCGGGCGAGCAGTTGAAGCGCGTGGCCGAGAAATTCGCCAAGGAAAAGCCTTCCACGCTGATCTGGTGCATGGGCCAGACCCAACACACGGTGGGCACAGCCAACGTGCGCGCCTCCTGCATCCTGCTGCTGGCGACCGGCAACGTCGGCTCGTCCGGCACGGGTGCCAACATCTTCCGCGGCCACACCAATGTGCAGGGCGCGACCGACCTTGGCCTCGATATCACGACGCTGCCGCTCTATTACGGGCTGGTGGAAGGCGCGTGGCGTCACTGGTCCCGCGTCTGGGAGGTGCCTTACGATTTCCTGCTCTCGCGCTTCGAGAGCAAGGCCATGATGGAAATGCCGGGCATTCCCTCGACACGGTGGTTTGACGCCACAACCTACGACAAGAAAGACGTGGGCCAGAGGGACAACGTCAAGGCCGCGATCATCTTCGGTCACGGCGGCAACACAGTGCCGCGTCAGCCCGACGTTCGCAAGGGCATCGAAGCGTTGGAACTGCTGGTGGTGGCCGATCCGCACCCGACCAACTTCGTGTCGCTGGGCGGGCGCAAGAACGGCACCTATCTGCTGCCGATTTCGACACAGATGGAATGCTCGGGCTCGCGCACGGCCTCCAACCGCTCGATCCAATGGGGCGAGAAGGTGGTGGAGCCGATCTTCGATTCCGCCAACGATTACTGGGTCATCTACAAGATGGCGCAGAAGCTCGGCTTTGCGAGCGAGATGTTCAAGAACATCGCCATGACCAAGGGCAAGTACGGCGACGAGCCGGAGCCCGAATCCGTACTGCGGGAGATCAACCGCGGAGGCTGGTCCACCGGCTATTCCGGACAATCGCCGGAACGCATCAAGGCGCACATGAAGAACCAGGATAAGTTCGACATCGTGACTCTGCGTGCCCCCAAGGATGGCTCGGAGGTTTCCGGCGACACTTACGGCCTGCCATGGCCCTGCTGGGGCACGCCGGAAATCCGCCACCCCGGCACATTCATTCTCTACAACACCGCGCTCACCCCCATGGAGGGCGGCGGCGCGTTTCGTCCGCGCTTCGGCATCGAGCGGGGCAAGGATGGCCTGCTGCCAGGCGAGGTGGAAGGGTCTACCCTGCTGGCTGAAAACAGCTTCCCGGCGGGGTCAGAGATCAAGGACGGATACCCCGAGTTCACCTATGCCATGCTGCAACGGCTGGGCTGGGACAAGGATTTGTCCGAGACAGAGCGGGCCACCATCCTGCGCATCGGCGGGGCCAACCCCGGGACTGTGTCCTGGGCGATTGACCTTTCGGGCGGCATCCAGCGCGTGGCCCTGCAACATGGCTGCGTCCCCTTCGGCAACGGCAAGGCCCGGGCTGTGGCGTGGAACCTGCCGGACCCGGTGCCGACCCACCGCGAGCCGATCTACTCGATCCGGCCCGATCTCGTGGCGAAATACCCAACCCGCCCCGATGGCCGCCAGTTCCGCATGCCCAACGCCGGATTCTCGGTGCAGAAGGCCGCTGTGGATGCGGGCATCGCCAAGAGCTTCCCCATCATCCTGACCTCCGGGCGTCTGGTGGAATACGAAGGCGGCGGCGAGGAAACGCGCTCCAACCCATGGCTTGCTGAACTCCAGCAGGAGATGTTCGTGGAAATCCACCCGGCGGATGCACAGGCGCGGGGCATCAAGGATGGCCAGAGTGTGCGTGTGTCTGGGCCCGAGAGCAAATCCTTCGCTATCGTCAAGGCGCTGGTGACCGAGCGCGTGGGCAAGGGCGTGGCGTTCATGCCGTTCCACTTCGGTGGCTTCTACATGGGCGAGGACCAACGCAAGAACTATCCCGCTGGCACGGATCCGATCGTGCTCGGCGAAAGCGTCAACACCGTCACAACTTATGGCTATGACCCCGTAACCGGCATGCATGAAGGCAAGGTCACCCTTGTCCAGATTGCGGCGGCCTGAGGGAGGACAGAACAATGGCTCGCATGAAATTTCTCTGCGACGCGGACCGCTGCATCGAGTGCAACGCCTGCGTCACCGCCTGCAAGAACGAGCACGAGGTGCCTTGGGGCATCAACCGCCGCCGCGTCGTCACCATCAATGACGGCAAGCCCGGCGAGCGCTCCATCTCCATGGCCTGCATGCACTGCACGGATGCGCCCTGCGCCGCCGTGTGCCCGGTCAATTGCTTCTACACCACGGCGGATGCGGTGGTGCTGCACTCCAAGGACCTGTGCATCGGCTGCGGCTATTGCTTCTACGCCTGCCCATTCGGCGCACCGCAATATCCCAAGACCGCCAACTTCGGTTCGCGCGGCAAGATGGACAAGTGCACCTATTGCGCCGGCGGTCCCGAGGCCGACATGAGCAAGGCGGAGTACGACAAGTATGGCTCGAACCGCCTGGCTGAAGGCAAGTTGCCGCTTTGCGCCGAGATGTGCTCGACCAAGGCCCTGTTGGCGGGTGACACCGCGATGATCGAACAGATCTACCGCGAGCGCGTGATGAAGCGCGGCTACGGTTCGGGCGCCTGGGGCTGGAAAACGGCCTACAAGGACAGCATTTCGATCTGATTTTTTGCTGAATGACCACAGCCCTTCCTCTTGCCGGGCTTGAGGAGGGGTTGAATGACAAAGTTTCACGGGAGACACCCAATGACCAGATGGCTCGCGGCATTCGCCATGCTCATCACTCTCGCCGTCACAGCACCCGTGATGGCGCAGCAGCCGACCTCGGTGAACCCAACCGCTCTCTCCCAAAAGGAGCAGGATCTCTTGAATGCGCTCAAGCCTGGCCAGGCCGTGCAAGGCCGTGTCAGCATTCCTGACGCCAACTCCGCCACGCTGATTGCGCCCGGCAACCAGGAGTGGCGCAAATTACATCAAGGATTGATGGTCTGGCTGGGCGCGCTGTCGATTATCGGTGCCGTCGTCGGCTTGCTCGCGTTCTACATGGTGCGCGGCAAGGTGAAGATGTCCAAGGGGCCTTCGGGCAAGACCCTCACACGCTTTAATGGGCTGGAGCGTTTCACGCACTGGCTCACCGCAACCACCTTTCTGGTGCTGGCGGCTTCCGGCCTGAACATCACCTTCGGCAAATTCGTGATCCAGCCCTGGCTTGGGGATGGAATGTTCGGGCCCTGGTCGCAGTTTGCCAAATTCAGCCACAACTACCTCTCCTTCCCCTTCATGCTGGGCGTGGCGTTGATGCTGCTGCTCTGGATCAAGGACAACATCCCCAACAAGCTCGACTTGGCCTGGTTCAAAGCCGGCGGCGGAATCGTGGGCAATGTGCATCCGCCGGCGGAACGCTTCAACGGTGGGCAGAAGGTGATCTTCTGGATCGTGATGCTTGGCGGCCTTGCGCTCACAATCTCGGGCCTGATGATGCTCTTCCCATTCCAGTGGACGGGACTTGAGGGCATGCATTTGTCCAACTCCGTGCATGGCATCATCGGCGTGATCATGGTCGGCGCGATGCTGGCGCATATCTACATCGGTTCGGTGGGCATGGAAGGTGCGTTCGACGCCATGGGTTCGGGCGAAGTGGATGTGAACTGGGCCAAGGAGCATCATTCGATCTGGGCCGAGCAGGAGTTGGCGAAGCGCGGCGGCACGACTGTCAGTGCCAAACCGATGGCGGCGGAGTGACCAGAACCGAGATGACTCCCGAACGCATTCCCGCTATCCCGCTGGCATGCGTATCATCGGCATCACGGGCTGGAGCGGGGCAGGCAAGACCACGCTGATCCTCAGGCTCATTCCCCTTTTCAAGTCGAAGGGCCTGACAGTCTCCACCCTCAAGCACGCGCATCACATGTTCGATGTCGATACGCCGGGCAAGGATTCCTACGAGCACCGCGTGGCCGGCGCGACCGAAGTGCTGGTCGCGTCCGGGAACCGCTTCGCGCTCATGCATGAACTGCGGGGCGCGCCTGAGCCTCCGCTGGAGGTGCTGCTCGGCAAGCTCTCCGCCGTTGATCTCGTGCTGGTCGAAGGGTTCAAACGCGCACCGCATCCCAAGATCGAGGTCTACCGCGTCGCCAACGGCAAACCGCCGCTGCATGCTGGCAATGCTTCGGTAGTCGCCATCGCCAGTGACACACCCTTTGCACAGGCGGCTTGCCCTGTGATGGCGCTGGACGACGCACCGGCCATAGCTGAAGCGGCCCTCGCGTTGGCTGTTGCGCCTTCCGCCGTGAACTGGCGGGAGCGCTAGACCATGGCGCAACTCTCCAACGACTGCTTTGCCCTTGGCGACACGCCGCTGACTTTGGAGGAGGCGCATGCCGTCATCGCAGCGCGCGTTGCGCCCGTGACAGAAGTGGAGCACCTGCCGCTGCTGGCCTGCGATGGGCGCGTGCTGGCGGCGGATGTGGCCGCGCAAAGCCCCCTCCCCGCGTTCTTCAATGCAGCCGTCGATGGCTATGCCGTGCGGCATGTTGATCTCGCCACAGCAGGCGAAACGCGCCTTCCGGTTTCGGGGCGCTTGCAAGCGGGCGCGGCAGATGTGCGGCCGCTGACACCCGGTACAACCTCACGCATCTTTACCGGCGCGCCTATGCCTGCCGGCGCGGACACCGTCTTCATGCAGGAAGATGTGCAAGTGGTGGCCCATGTGGCGCATCTGCCCGCAGGTCTCACGCGGGGCGCAAATGCCCGCCCCATGGGCGAAGAGATCAGCGCAGGCGAGCGCGCCATCCCGGTCGGTACACGGCTGCTGCCCCAACATCTGGCGCTGGCGGCGGGTGTGGGCTTTGCCACCCTGCCGGTGCGGCGGCGCATCACTGCGGCGATCTTTTCGACAGGAGATGAGCTGCGCGCGCCGGGCACTGTGCTGGCGGGCGCGGCGGTGTATGACACCAACCGCATCATGCTCGCCGCTCTGCTGGCGCGCGCGGGCGTGCGGGTCACGGATCTGGGCATTTTACCGGATGAGGCAGATGCCGTGCGCCGCGCCTTGCGCGACGCCGCCGAAGCGCATGATCTGATCCTCACCTCCGGCGGGGTCTCCACGGGCGAGGCGGATTTTGTCAAAGGCGCGGTGGAGGCCGAAGGGCGGCTCGACCATTGGCGCTTTGCCATCAAGCCGGGGCGGCCGCTGGCCATGGGCGTGATCGGAGGCGCGGCCTTCGCGGGCCTGCCCGGCAATCCTGTGGCCGTGTTCGTGACCTTCACGCAGGTGGTGCGCGCGCTGATCGCGGCCCTCGGCGGCGAGGATTGGCAGCCCCCCCGGTGGTTGCCCGTGCGGGCGGGATTTGATTGCGCCAAGAAACCGGGGCGCATCGAATTCTTGCGTGTCTCGCTGGCGGAAGGCCCGGCAGGTATGACCGCCGCACGCTACCCCATCGAGGGCGCGGGCATCATTTCCTCGCTCACGAGCACCGACGGGCTGGTGCGTCTGCCCCTGGACGCAACGCGGATTACTGCGGGAGACGCGCTGGACTTCGCCCCGTTCAGTGCTTTGCTGGGATAGGCCTTCCTTGCGCGTGTGTCTTCATCGGAAAACCGCAAAAACACTTTTCCGCGACACGCTCGGATCAGTTCCGGACGCTTGGCGTCCGGAACTTGGCTTCCGACGTGACCTGGCTGCGCTCCAGAATCATTGAAGCACCGATGCCCATGACCAGCGCTACGATGATGGCAGACAAAAAGGCTTTCATGACAGGCTCCCCCATATTTTTCTTTATAACCCGTGACATAGACGAATTCTGAAGCAACGTACATTCTACAAATAGCGCACAAAAAAGCGGCCCGGAGGCCGCTTTTGCACCGGCGAACCGGGGGATCTTAGCGCTTTGAGAACTGGAAGCTGCGGCGGGCTTTCGCGCGACCGAACTTCTTGCGTTCCACAATGCGGCTGTCGCGGGTGAGGAAGCCCTCTTTCTTGAGCGCAGAACGAAGCTCTGGCTCCTGATAAGTCAGCGCCTTGGAAATGCCGTGACGCACTGCGCCGGCTTGACCCGAGAGACCACCGCCGTTGCAAGAGACGATGACATCGTACTGCGTCGTGCGCTCAACCAGTTGCAGGGGCTGCGTGAGCACCATGCGCAGCACGGGGCGCGCAAAATACACCTCGACCGCGCGGCCATTGACCACGATCTTGCCCGAGCCGGGCTTGAGCCAGACCTTGGCGATCGCGTTCTTGCGCTTGCCGGTGGCGTAGGCCCGGCCCAGTTTATCGACCTTGCGCTCGTGCTTGGGCGCAGCGGCAGCCACACGTTCAGCCGAACCACCCTTGAGGTCGGCGAGTGAATTGATGACCTCGTTCATCAGGCAGACCTCACATTTTTGCGGTTCATGCTGGCGATATCCAACGCAGCGGGCTGCTGGGCTTCATGGGGGTGGGTGCTGCCCTTGTAGACGCGCAGGTTGCCGAATTGTGCACGCCCGAGCGGGCCGCGGGGCAGCATCCGCTCCACAGCTTTTTCAACGATGCGCTCAGGAAAACGGCCGTCGCGAATGAACTTCGCGGAGCGCTCCTTGATCCCACCGATGTAGCCGGTGTGGTGGTAGTAGTTCTTCTGGTCCCACTTGCGGCCAGTGAACACGACTTTTTCTGCGTTGATGACAATGACGTGGTCGCCGTCGTCGACGTGGGCCGTGAAGGATGGCTTGTGCTTGCCGCGCAAGCGCATCGCAATGATTGACGCCAGACGACCCACAATCAGGCCGGTGCCGTCGATTACGACCCACTTCTTTTCGACCTCGGCCGTCTTCACCGAAACGGTGGAGTTGGTGAGAGCTGCTCTCATGAAGGGAGTTTCCGTGGTTGGATAAAAATACAGCCCGCCGGGCGGCGCGCCGTTGAACAGGCGTATGGGCGAAAGCCGCAGCAAGGTCAAGGATCAATGCGCGCGGAAAACTGACGTGATGCGAGTGATTTCAATGGTTTGGAGTATACGGTATTATTTTACCACAATTCCAGGGGCGGGGGGAATGCTGTAAGTCCCCGTCACATGGGCCACAGGCTCGACCACGCCGTCGCTGAAGAGCGTGACCTCCCCTACCGCGAGGCGCTTGCCGATCTTGAGCATGCGGCACTCCGCCAGCAGATCACGCGGCTCGGGTTTGCGCAGGAAGTTGATGTTGAGGTTGGTGGTGACCGCCAGCGCCACGGGGCCGAGCGCACCCAGCACCGCCACATAGAACGCCAGATCCGCCAGCATGAACATGGAAGGGCCGGACAGCGTGCCGCCGGGGCGCAGGTTGCGCGCAGCATAGGCCATGCGCATGCGGCAGGTGCCCTCCCCCACGGCCTCGACACTGAAAATGCGCCCGCCGAGGTGAATTTGTGGGAACTCGCGGTCGAGGAAAGCTTCGATTTCGGCGGGGGTCATCATACGCCAAGAGTAGAGTGCGTTTTCTGCCCCCACAACAAAAAAGCCGCCCGAAGGCGGCTTTGCTGCACCGTTTGCGATCAAGCTCAGAACTTGTAGTTCACGCCGAGCTTGCCGATATGACCTTGGTTGTTCACCGAGCCCACCAGTGTGGAGCGAATGCCGCCAGCTGTGACCAGAACACCCGGATCGCTGCTGCCGAGGTTGTAGAACAGATATTCGCCTTTGACCGTCCAGTTGTTGGTGAGCGCATATTCGGCGCCGCCGCCGACCGTCCAGCCATAGGTCGCCCGGCTGGAGGCCGAGACGGAGAAGGGGGTCGTCGCCTCATCCACGCGGAACCCGTTGCGCGTGTTGGCATATGCCAGGCCGCCGGTGGCGTAGACAAACAGCCGGTCGAATGCCACGCCGGCGCGGGCGCGCACTGTGCCAAGATAGCTCATCTCGCGCTCGACGGTTGTCGTCGTGATGTCGCCGCCGGCGCGGCTCAGGAAGGACACACGGCTGTTGGCATTGGTGTAGTTCAGGTCCGCTTCCACACCGACGACGAACTGGTTGATCTGGTAATTGTAACCCAGTTGCAAACCACCGAGGAAGGCCCCGCCCCGCGTGGCGAGACGGGCCGGGATGGCCCCGTCACGCAAGCCCGTGGCAAAGCCGCCGGCGGCCGACTCGGTGGCGGAGAAGTCCATGGTGCGGCCCGAGAGAGCGTGATAGCCGACATTGGCGCCGGCGTAGAAGCCGGTCCAGCTGAAGGCGGGTGCCGGGGCAAACGCGGTGGCTGGTGTGCGGCGTGGGAGGTCTGCCGCAGAAGCCGCCGTGGTACAGGCAAGCGTCATCAGGCCGGTGGCGGCCAAAGTTAAAATTCTGTTCATTTTCATAGCCTTGGAGCAGGCCCGCACCATGCGGGCGTAGAGGGTGACCCGCTCGGGGTAACCCAACACATCTCGCATCTCAAGAGTCCGTCACCGCCCAGTGATGTCCAAATTTAGACGGATTTTCGGCGCGCCAACGCCTCTCCGGCGGCGCGGCGGCGCGCACAAAAAAGCCGCCCGAAGGCGGCTTTGCTGCGATGGACTTGAGGCCCGATCAGAACTTGTAGTTCACGCCGATGCGGGCAATGTTGAGCTTGGTCTTGTTGGAAAGCTCGACATTCGATGTCGGGACGCCTGTCACAGCGCCGTGGCTGTAGTTGGTCTTGCCCAGATCGACATAGAGATATTCGGCTTTCACGGTCCAGTTGTTGGTGAAAGCATACTCCACACCGCCGCCCAGCGCATAACCGGTGCGGGTGTTGGAAGACGCGCCCGGTGCCCCTAGGGAAGGGGCGCCGTTCGGACGGAAATCGATCTGATCCGTCACCTTCACGGAGGCGAAGGCGACACCGCCGGTGCCGTACACAAGGAAGCGATCAAACGCGAGGCCCAGACGGCCGCGAATGGTCGCCAGCCACTCAACCTTGGATGTGGAAGACAAAACCAGAAAACCAGGCGTGAAGCCTTCTGGGCTAATTGATTTCTTGGCATCGACGAAGTTGAAATCGCCTTCAAGGCCCACCACGAACGAATTGATCTGGTAGTTGTAACCTCCCTGCACACCGCCGGTAAAGCCATCAGCCTTGATGGAGCGTGTGCCGAGCGTGTTGGTGGCATTGACCAATGGAGGGCCGCCAACAAAAGCGGGGTTCATGGCCGCGGAACGATCAAACTGCGTGGCGCTGTAGCCACCGTTCACGCCGAGGTAAAAACCTGTCCAGCTAAACGCAGGCACGGGCGCGAAGGCGGGCGCCACACTCTTGCGTGGCAGGTCGGCAGCGGATGCGCCGGTGGCAAGTGTGAGTGCCAGCAAGCTGGCGGCAGTAAATGCAAATTTGGTCATGTAAGCCCCTGTCATTGTGAAACACACCCAGCCGGCACGCCTTGATGTTCAAGCTGCTTGCGCCTGCGATATTGACGCTGATCGCTGCTGGAGACTTATGCCCCGATATTTATAAGCGAATACCTGCTCCATATCATCAGGGTTGTGGTGCGGCAAGAATGCCGCAGACGAAATGACCCATTGATTCCGGGGTTGGCCATAGAGCGGCAAAGATTGTGGCATAAACGCCACACTGTGACATGCTTATTTTTCAAAGGCGTAGGGCGGCTTGGGGATTCCCTGATGGGCCTGGCGCAGCGCGGCGGACCAGCGCTCGCGCAGGTCATGAAAATAGGGTTCTCCCGCCTCGATCCGGCGGCGCACATCGAACGCCATACCGTCACGCGGTTGCACGATGAGGTCTACGGGCAGGCCGACACCCAAGTTCGAACGCATGGTCGAATCCATGGAGATCAGGCCGAGCTTCAGCGCATCATAGATGTCGGTCCCGTATTGCACGGCGCGATCCAGAATCGGCTTGCCGTACTTGTGCTCGCCGATCTGCAGGAAACAGGTGTCGGATGTCGCCTCGATGAAGTTGCCCGCCTTGTAGATCATGAACAGGCGCATGGGCTCGCCCTTCATCTGCCCGCCCATGAGCATGTTGATGTCGAACGAAGCCGCGTGCTGCTCCAGCGCCGAACCATCTGTGTCGAACACCTTGCGGATGACCTTGCCGACGAACTGCACGGCCTCGAACATGGTTGGCTGGTCGATGAGGCGCTCCACCTGTTTTGTCACAGGATCCTTGATGCCCTCACGCAGGTAGGAAATGACCGATTGCGTCACGGCCAGGTTGCCCGCCGTGCACAGCGTCAACAGTTTTTGACCCGGCTTTTCAAAGACATGCAGCTTGCGGTAGGTCGCCACATTGTCCACCCCCGCATTGGTGCGGGTGTCGGCCATGAGCACCAGGCCCTGCTCCACCAATATTCCTACGCTGTATGTCATGTTTGGCCCATATCCCACTTCACCGGCGTTCGTAGCGAGACACCGCCAGCCCCGCAACACCTGCCTGTGAACTGCGCAGGCACAATCCCTGCCAATCCAGCACATAGCCAGCCTGGCCCACGATACTTGCGCCCTTTAGGCGCGCATCTTCAAATTGCATTCACCATCATTTTGACTTATTGTAAGTGGAAACGTTGTTCAATATCGAGGAGAGAGCCCAAGCGGGTCCCCCCTCGTGGCGCCAATGATGGAGGATTGGAACGTGCGGGTCGAGGCGATCAGCAATCAGAGTGTCGAGCGGGTGCAGGCCTTACAAGGCCTGTCGTATCCGGATGATGCGAAGCTCTCGGCTGAATTGTTGCCGGGCGACCGGACTTCCGTGGCCAATGACAACAGGCAGATTGCTTCCAACACACTCAACGGTGCGATCGGGCAATTCGGGGCGACCGACCCCGCACAGTTTCTACGTACCGGCAGTGCGCAGGCTGCCGCCCAGGCCAATCCGGCTAGCAGCGCCGGTCTGCCCTATGTGCAACGGCCGGAATTGACCAATCCGACCGCAAGCACAGGTCTTGAAAAACTTGCGATCCAGAACCTGCTGAAGTAACGGCGCCATGGCAGTCGACCGCATCTATCGTGGGGGGTTTGAAGGCCTGGAGGCCTATTACACCGCCAAGATCGAACGCATCGAGCTTGAGAAAGCCGATGCGCGCGATGCGCAGTTCGCCTCGGTGCTGTCGGATGTGGCCCGTTTCGAGGGTTCTCGCCCAACCGGTCGCAATGAATTGCCACCCCTCGATCGCTCGGAGTTGCGACAGCCCGGTGCCTCCCCCGCCCTTGAATCCAAGGTGCTCGGCGAATTGAGCGGCGCGCAATCTTCACTTTGATCTCCCGCGCATGGATTGCCAGCCCATTGATCGCCTGCGCGTGCGCATTCGCTTTCCCCCTTCCCTTTCGGCGTGAAACTTGCTCCTTTGGGTTGTTCTGCCAAGCGCGGATGACCGAGGATTGTGAATGAGCGTTGTGCAGGCGTCTAAGCTGTGTTTCGATGAGATGAATGGCCTCGACGGAGTTGTTCGCGAGGGATATCAAGATCTTGCGCGTTGGATGCAGGACATTCCGCCTGAAACCCTGGCGTTGCGCAAGGTGGAGGCCGAGTTGTTCTTCCGCCGGATCGGCATCACCTTCAACGTCTACGGCGATGCGGAGGGGACGGAGCGGATCATCCCCTTCGATATCGTGCCGCGCGTGCTCACATTGGGGGAGTGGGCGAAACTCTCCCGGGGACTCGAGCAGCGCGTGAAAGCGCTCAACGCCTTCATCAGCGACGCCTACGGTGACCGGGACATCGTGCGGGCGGGCCACCTGCCAGAAGAGCTGATCCTGCAGAATCCGGCTTTCCAGCCGCTGATGACACAGTTTAAACCGCCCGGGGATATCTACGTCCACATCGCCGGCGTCGATGTCGTGCGGGTCGATCCCGATACGTTCTATGTGCTGGAGGACAATGCGCGCACGCCGTCAGGCGTTTCGTACATGCTGGAAAACCGCGAGGCGATGATGCGCCTGTTCCCGGAGCTTTTCGCCCGTCTGCGCATCGCCCCTGTCGACAATTACACCGATGATCTGTTGCAGACCTTGCGTTCCGTGGCCCCCCGTTCGGCGTCAGCGGAGCCGGTGGCGGTGCTGCTGACACCGGGGCCGTTCAACTCGGCTTATTACGAACACTCGTTCCTGGCGGACAAGATGGGCATCGAACTGGTGGAGGGGCGCGATCTCTTCGTGCGCGGCACCTTCGTCTACATGCGCACGACCCAGGGCCCGCGCCGGGTCGATGTGATCTACCGCCGGGTCGATGACGAGTTTCTCGATCCGCTGAGCTTCAACCCCACATCCATGCTGGGCGTTCCGGGCCTGATGGCGGTCTACGCGGCGGGGCATGTGACGATTGCCAACGCCGTGGGCACCGGCGTCTGCGACGACAAGGCGATCTACAGCTACATGCCCGATATTGTCAGGTTCTATCTGGGCGAGGAACCCATCCTGCACAATGTGCCGACCTATCGCTGCCGCGAGCCTGATGCCTTGAAATATGTGCTCGATCATTTGCCCGAACTCGTGGTCAAGGAGGTCAATGGCTCGGGTGGCTACGGCATGCTGGTGGGACCGCATGCGAGCAGGGAGCAAATCGAAAACTTTCGGCAGAAGCTGCTGGCGCATCCCGATGGCTTCATCGCCCAACCGACACTCGCGCTCTCCACGGTACCCTGCTTCGTCGACAGCGGGTTGGCGCCGCGCCATGTGGACCTTCGGCCCTATGTGCTTTCGGGTGCGGACAGGGTCCGGGTCGTGCCCGGCGGATTGACGCGCGTGGCGCTTAACCAGGGCTCGCTCGTGGTGAATTCCTCGCAGGGTGGCGGCACCAAGGACACATGGGTCGTGGATGTGCCTGCCGGCGATGCCGCCACCAGCGCGGAGGCCTGAGCCATGCTTTCACGGATGGCCGACAGCCTCTACTGGCTTTCTCGCTATATCGAGCGGGCGGAGAACCTCGCCAGCATTCTGGGCGTTGCGCAGCGCCTCGCCACACTGCCCACGGCGTATGCCGGTGCCTCCAACGAGTGGGAAAGCGCAATCGCCACGGCAGCTTGCACGAAGCTGTTCTATCTTCACCACGCCGAAGCGACACGCGAGAATGTTATCGCGTTTCTGGTGGCCTCCGATGCCAACCCCTCCTCCATCAAAGCCTGCATCGAGACGGCCCGCGCCAATGCCCGGGCGGTGCGCACGGCCCTGACCACGGAGATGTGGGAGGTGGTGAACGGGCTCTGGCATGAGGTACAGCGTCTGAAGCTCAAAAACCTCGATGCCAATGAGCTGAACCGCTTCTTGAGCATGGTGCAGGAAGCATCGCTGCGTTTCGATGGCACGGCCTATCGCACCATGCTGCGCACCGACCATTTTCGTTTTCAAAGACTTGGCATGTTCGTGGAACGGGCCGACAACATCGCGCGGCTGCTCGATGTGAAATATCACCTGCTGCTGCCGGTCAGCGAGCCGGTGGGCGGCGGGCTGGATTACTTCCAATGGTCGTCGATCCTGCGGGCGGTGGGCGCGCTCACGTCCTACAACTGGGTCTACCGGGACAATGTGAAACCGTGGTTCGTGGCGGATTTTCTCATCCTGCGCATGGAACAGCCGCGCTCGCTGATATCTTCCTATGAGAACCTGACGCGACACCTCGATCTGCTGGCCGAACAATACGGAAGGCAGGGCCCCTCGCAGCGGCTCGCGCGGCAGATTTACGGGCGGTTGCAGAACCAGGACATCGAAGACCTGTTCCAATCGGGCCTGCACGAATTTCTTGAAGATTTTATCGACGAGAACAACCGCCTTGGTAATGCCGTGGTCGAGCAGTACCTGCTGTGACATGAGGCTTTATCCATCATGCGCTTGAAGATTCGGCACGAGACACACTACACCTATGGTCGTCCCGCGGCCTCGGCCCTGCAAATCCTGCGGCTGACCCCGCGCAGCCACGACGGACAGTTCGTGCGCAACTGGCGGGTCGAGATCGATGCCGACAGCCGCATCATCCGCTCCGAGGATGCATTCGGCAACATCGTGCACACGTTCTCCGCCGACGGCCCCATCAACGCGATGGTTGTGGTGGCGGAGGGTGAAATCGACACGCTTGAACGCGCAGGCCTGGTGAAGGACACGGTCGAGCGCATGCCACCCGGGTTCTGGCTGCGCGAGACGCCTCTGACCCGCGTCGAGCCACCCCTGCGCGATTATGCAAGGCGCATTGCCAGCAGTGAAGGCGGTGACAGGCTGGCCACGTTGCACGCCATCATGGCCACCATCAACCATGACTTCGCCTTTATGGTGGGGGAAACCGATGCACAGACCACGGCGATGGACGCCTTTGGCCGCCGCACGGGCGTATGCCAGGATTTGGCGCATGTCTTCTGCGCCTGTGCGCGCACCATCGGCATACCGGCACGCTATGCAGGTGGATATTACCTGCGCACGGATACTGTGGAACAGGAGGCCGGGCATGCCTGGGCGGAGGCCTATATCGATGCTGTGGGGTGGATCGGCTTTGATCCGGCCAATGGCATCTGCGTCACGGAGCGCCACGCCCGCGTCGCGGTGGGGCAGGACTATCTCGATGCCGCGCCCATCCGCGGCACGCGCACGGGGGGTTCGGATGAATCCCTCGAAGTGAAGATACTGGTCAGTGAAGGGCGGATGGTCATGGGTTGAACGCTGATTAACCATAAAATCTCATTTACATATTGGAAATTTCTTATATATTGTATTTTTTAGAGGAATATTCTGTATTTTGCCTTGAAATTAACCTGAATGACGCGTTTCTGTCCAATTTTATGGAATATCCTTTGACAGAAAACACAGAATATTTATGTTTGAGAGGCGGTAGACAGTCCACTGCTTCACACATCCAGGAAACTGGGTGGAGCTTCCAACTGGTGGTGGACAAGATTTAATAAGGCCATCCTGCGCGGGTGGCCCTGTTGATTGAGGAGGCACCGATGGCTCTCGAAGCACCCAAACTGACGGGCGACTATGCAGCGCAGGCTGCCAATGTGAATGAGAAATTCGATTTCGCTGCAACGCTGAGCAACAATCCCCAGGCGCAAGCGGGCGCGAATGCCATGAAGGACAACAACAACCAGATATTTGGTGTTGCCCAGAAATTCGGCATCAACCTGAAAGATGGCTGGCAGGAAAACGAAGCGGCCAAGGTTTCAAATTACATCGCTGAATCAGGCCTCGGCAAGCAGATGCAGCCCGGCCACCAGATTTTCACCGACAATTTGCAGAACGCGACGACCTCCGATGCCAATCTGAACGTGAACGGCGAATCGAAGCAATTCGTCACGGACATCCTCGACCCGCACATGGGCACTTACGGAGTTGATGGGAAAGGCAACAACATCAACCAGAACGGCGATACCGACCAGAGCTTCAAGAATGAAGCGGGGTACATGAACCTGCTGACCAATATGTCGGTGGATGACATTGCCAAGCAACTGGCGCCCGAAGACAACACGGGCGGCGGTGGCGGCGAAGCTGGTGGTGCCGAGGAAGCAACCGGTGGTGCCGGAGAAGCGCAGAAAGCGGCTGACGACAAGGCGGCAGAGGCAGCCAAGGGTGACAAGGCGGCAGAGGCAGCCAAGGGCGACAAGGCCGAAGAAGCCGCCAAGGGCGAGGAGGCTGCTGGTGCAGCCGAAGAAGCCGCAGCGGCCGAAGAAGAGGCGAAGAACGCCGAGAACACGCAGAAGATCATGGATCAGTTCGACAAGAACGGCGATGGCAAACTGAATGCGGACGAAATCAAGGACCTGATGAGCAAGTTCGACAAGAACGGCGACGGGAAGCTGGATGCGGACGAACTCAAGGCCATGGCCGAGGAACTTGGTATCGACCCCGCCGAACTGACGAAGATGCTTGATCAGGATGGCAGCGGCGACGTTTCAACCGATGAACTGTCGCAGCTCGAGGGCGAAGCCAAGGATCTTGCCAATTCGGATGCCACCGAGACGGGGGCCGATTCGACAACTGCCGATGCGTTGGGTTCCGACACCATTGGAGCAACCACCGACGTGACTGAAAGCACCGACGAAACGACCTCCGAAGCGGACCTGCTGGCCAGCTCCAGCTCGCTGACGGACTTCATGAACACCGATTATCAAATGGCGGCCTGATTTACCAAGGGCCATCGAAGATGAAAGCGGGGCATTTGCGCCCCGCTTTTTTTGTGCATGCAGGGGCGCGGGCGCATCGCACGATTTCTTAACCCTGGGATTGAACGCGCCGTTCACCACATCGCGAGCAATCCGAGGCCAATTACGCCTCCCGCCAATTCCGTTTCTGAAACGGAAACATATCTGACTGAAAACTGACCCATCCGGACAAGAGAGTGGAAACCACGTGGTGAACCCTCCGTGTCGCCGGATACGCGTCAATGTTCAAAGGTCAGGTACGGCAGGATGCCGGTGTTTCAACTCAAGCGCGAATGCGATCGGGAGCGGGTGCTTGTCATTGCGCCTGTGGACCAGGCGAGGGCGCTTTGCACCGAGGCGCTTATCCGGGGTGCGATATGCCGAGTTGCGCATGACGTTGTGGAAGCTTCAGCGGAGGCAGCCGGAGGTGTGCACGACGTCATTGTCCTTGCGGCACTGCACGAGGTGTCAGCAACCGCGCTGATGCTGCGCCTGTTGCGTGCGGCCCAGCCTCGGACCTCGATCTATCTTCTTGTCGACCAAGCTCAGGCTGCGGCGCTTGGAGATGCGGCGCTTGATGCAGACGAACTTCTCGTGGCGAGCCTGTCAGCCGCACGCATCGTGACAGCCACAGGCATCGGCCTGAGAACCAGCAGTGTTCAGGAGCACACCCTGAGCGCGTGAATGGATTTATGCATTATGCAGGATTCTAGTTAATTAAATTGAATTTATGCACCCAAATCTAGTATGCTATCTCGATTAAGTTGGCTATCTTGACTTTCAGGATGTAGTTTGTGCGAAAAACGGTAAATGGTTGACAATTCCTTAAAGCTGAAGAATGCTGTCTTCACGAAGGTTGTTGAGGGAGTAAGGCAATGGCACGTGTAGAAGGTACTGTGGGCGGCGGTCAGGTGGACAATTCCGCGACCCAAACGAGCTTCAGCGATTCCACGAAAAGCGCCCTTGAAAATACGGCCAAGAATTCAGGCGCATTCGACGACAAGAAAATTGACATGAAGGAAGTGGCTGACATCCGCAGCCAACTCGAGGAGTCCAGCCCTGACGCCGCAGCCGAAATCGGCGGTATGTCGGATGCTCAGCTGAAGACGGAACTTGAAAAGTCCCTCGCAGGTCAAGTGGGTGGTGCGGAAGAAGCTCCCAAGGGGGCTGAAGAAAAGAAACCAGAAGAGGCTGGCAAGGGCGCCGGCGAAGAGAAGAAGGCTGAGGGAGCCGGCAAGGGCGGCGGGGAAGAGAAGAAACCCGAGGACGCCGGCAAGGGTGGCGGCGAAGCTGCCCCGCAGGCCGCAAGTCCCCTCGACATCAATCAGGATGGCAAGATCGACGAGAAAGACCTCGCGCTGCTGATGAAGAAATATGACAAGAACGGCGACGGCAAACTCGACAAGAAAGAAATGGCCGCCATGGCCAAGGATCTTGGCATGGATGCCGCAGAGCTTGAGAAGAAGCTCGACAAGGACGGCGACGGAGAGGCCACCAAGGGCGAGATCGGCGAAGCCATCAAAGCGGAAGGCGAGTCATCCGGGGCTGATGCCAATGGTGGGGGGGAAGAGGCAAGTCTCACCGCTTCAAACGACATCTCAAGCTTCCTGCAGGCCGCTTGACCGGAACATAATCTGCGCAGTCGTGATAAGGGCGGGTTCGATCCCCGCCCTTTTTATTGGCAAGATCACACCATGTCGCATGGGCCTGCAAGGACAACAGCGGTAACCACGTCAGAATGACTGGCTCGCTTCGCTTCATCCTCGGTGATCAACTTTCCCATTCGATCGCGGCGCTGAATGGAATCGATGCGGCGCACGACACGATCCTCATGGTCGAGGTGCATGAGGAGGCGACCTATGTGCGCCACCATCAGCAGAAGATCGCTTTCCTTTTCAGTGCGATGCGCCATTTTGCGGATGAGCTGCGAAAAAATGGTTTCGACGTCGATTACATCACGCTCGATGATCCGGACAACACGCAGTGCTTCGGCAAGGAACTGGAGCGGGCGGTTGCACGCCATGCCCCAGCGGATGTGATCGTGACGGAGCCTGGCGAATGGCGTGTGTGGCAGATGATGCTGGACTGGCGCGAGCGCATGGACTGCCCTGTCCACATCCGGTCGGACGATCGATTTATCTGTTCGCGGGATGAATTCACGCGCTGGGCGGGCGACAAGAAACAATACCGGATGGAGTATTTCTACCGCGAGATGCGCCGCAAGACCGGCTTTCTGATGGCCGGTGATCAGCCCGAAGGCGGTGAATGGAACTACGATCAGGACAACCGGAAGGCCCTGCCCGCCAAGGCCACGTTGCCCAAGCGGCTGCGGTTCGAACCTGATGCCATCACCCAGGAAGTCCTGCACCTCGTGGCGCGTCGCTTTGGTAATCATTTCGGCGATCTGACCCCCTTCTGCTGGGGGGTGACCCGCGTGGAGGCCCTGGATGCTCTCAAGCATTTCATCGACACTTGCCTCGACGGCTTTGGCGACTATCAGGACGCCATGCGCACGGGAGAGGACTTTCTCTTCCACGCCGCGATCTCACCTTATCTCAACTGCGGGTTGCTGACCGCACGCGAGGTCTGCGACGCGGCAGAGGCGGCTTACAGACGTGGTGCGCCGCTCAATGCCGTGGAGGGCTTCATCCGCCAGATCATCGGCTGGCGCGAATATGTGCGCGGCTTCTATTGGCATTTCATGCCGGATTACGTGGGCGGCAACGCTCTCAATGCGAGCCGCCCCCTGCCCTGGTTCT
>JANMMT010000104.1:0-5231 GCA_031373545.1 Hyphomicrobiales bacterium | reverse complement strand
TGTCACGATCCTGAGCGTGCTTCTGGTCGGTGTGGAGGTCGGAATCACGGCAGGCGTCTCGCTGTCGCTCCTGCTGTTCCTGTGGCGCACGTCACGGCCACACATGGCGATTGTCGGCCAGGTGCCGGGTACAGAACACTTCCGCAACGTTGATCGTCATCAGGTCATCACCGACCCAAGCCTCCTGTCGATCCGGGTAGACGAAAGCCTCTACTTCGCGAACGCCCGTGCTCTGGAAGACGCCATTTATGACCGCGTCTCAGAACAATCCACGGTGAAGAACGTCATCCTGATGTGCCCGGCTGTAAACGCCATCGACGCCAGCGCGCTGGAAAGTCTGGAAGCGATTGCCCATCGGCTTGAGTCTGCAGGCGTCGGCTTTCATCTCTCCGAGGTCAAGGGCCCCGTGATGGATGCGCTGCAGCGCTCTGACTTCATGCAACATTTCAAGGGGCGCATCTTCCCGTCGCAGTTTGAAGGGTTCGAAGTCCTAGTGGCGCGTAACAGTGTTCCCGAATTCGGCACCGGTCAGGAGGCTTTCGAAGTTTCGGTGGATACGAGAATACAGCCAGCAACTCCAGTAGAAACACCAGCATCTGCCCAGTCGCAGACGCTGAGCCTATCGAAATAGGTGGGAGCCCATCGTGAAGATCAGCAAGCTCAAATGGCCGTTGATGGTCTTGGCGGTGTTCGCTAGTGCCGTGACGATTTTCTACATGCGCACAATGCGCGTGATCGACGTCCAGGTCGCATCAATCGAGCGGGACACCGAAGTTCGCGTGGCGGGCATCGGAACTGTCGAAGCGCAAATCGTGGCCCGGATCGGCTTCCAGGTTTCTGGGCGTATTGTCACTTTGGACGCGGACCAGGGCGACATGGTTGAAGCCAGTGCCGTGATTGCCAAGCTTGATGACAGCGCGCAACGCGCCAGGGTTGCAAAGGTGATGGTTGGCGCCGCACAGGCCGAGGCAACCCATTCCAAGGTCCTTGCCATGCTGCGCAGGGGCGAAGTCGCCTTGCAGCAAAAAACCTCCGTGAACCAGCGTCGCCAATCGCTCGTTGCGCGGGAATTTGTCTCGCAGGAAGCAGCAGATGATGCACGCTCAAGCGAGGCGCTGGCCCGTGCAGATCTCGAAATTGCAAAGGCTGATGTGGCGCTCGCCGAAGCCGGACGCAGGGATGCCATCGCCGCACAGGCAGTCGAGCACGTAACTCTGGACCAGCACCGCCTTGTCGCGCCGTTTCGTGGTCGTGTTCTGGCGCGCGCAAAGGAACTGGGTTCAGTTGCCAATCCCGGCGAGACTGTTTTCACATTGGTCGAGCCTAGCTCGATCTGGGTACGCGCCTATGTCGACGAGGCACTGGCTGGGGGCCTCAAGGTCGGACAAACGGCATTCGTCAGGCTCAGGTCAGAACGCACTTCGACGGTCGCAGCGAAGATTGTCCGGATCGATCAGGAGAATGACCGCGTCACGGAGGAGCGGAGGATCTACGTCCGATGCGTCGCCTGTGTGCCAGAGCATCAGGTGCGGTTTCTTGGCGAGCAAGCTGAAGTTGAAGTCGTGAAGACGACGATAAGTGAAGCCGTGTTCGTTCCACTGCATGTCGTGGAGGGCTACGACGGCTCAAGCGGGTTGATCTGGGTGCTTGCGAACGGGAAACTTGACCGTCGCAAGCTGGCTCTTGCCGACCGTTTGCTGGATGGGCGGATACGGCTGGCTGACCCGCTGCCAGACGGTGTGCGCGCCGTCGTCTCGCGATCAGAAGGACGCTTCAGTGTTGGCAGGCCTGCCAAAGCAAGCACTGTTGCGCGCCCATGAACCTTGCATGGCGCGACGTTCAACATGGCCTTGGCCGGTTTGTCCTGACCTGTGTCGGCCTCAGCCTGCTGCTCGGCGTGGTCATGGGCATGACCGGCATCTATCGAGGGCTTGTATCCGAGGCCCTCGGGCTCGTGAGGTTGGTGAACGCTGACGTGTGGGTCGTCGAGGGCGGGAAGCGCGGGCCTTTCGCGGAAAGCTCCCGGATCCCGCGCGACACGCGTGATGTCATTGCCGCGCAGTCAGGCGTCGCTGCCACCGGTGCGGTTGTCTACCAAACCGTTGAGATTCCGCATCAAGGCAAGAACCTCAGAATATTTGTGGTCGGTGCCGAGGTCGGGCGGCCTGGAAGCGAGATGGTGATTGTTGACGGGCGCGCCATTGTCAGATCGCGCACCGAGATTGTCGCTGACCAGAAAACGGGTCTGTTGATAGGTGAGCGCATCAAGATTGGCAGGGATGATTTCACCGTTGTCGGTTTGATGCAGAACACCACCAGTTCGGGCGGCGACCCGGCCGTGATGATGACCTTGCGGGATGCGCAGATCATTCAGGCTCAGTTCGAGCCGTCGGCGGTTCGGCGGGAGACGGCCCGCACCGGGCAAGCGAGCACAAGGCCCGACCAGGTCAATGCGATCGTCGTACGCCTCAAACCGTTGGCAGCGGGGGATATGGTCACCGACAGCATCAAGCGCTGGAAGCATCTGGCAGCCATGTCGGGTCAGGAGCAGGAAGATATCCTGACACGCTCGGTCATTGAAAAAGCCCGACGGCAGATCGGATTGTTCACCGGCATCCTTCTGGTTGTCTCAACCGTCGTGATCGGGCTGATTGTCTACACAATGACACTCGACAAGAAGAAGTCGATCGCAACGCTCAAGCTGATTGGCGCTCCGGACCGGACGATTGTTGCGTTGATCGTCCAGCAGGCGCTTGCCATGGGGCTGACTGGTTTTGCCATTGGCGCGATCCTGATCCGAATGACGCAGGACTTTTTTCCACGCAGGCTTGTCCTTGAGACAACCGACACGATATCGCTGCTTGGCATCATCATCATTGTCTGCCTGCTGGCGAGCGTTTTTGGCGTCAGGTCGGCCCTTAAGATCGACCCCGCTTCAGCGCTTGGTGGTTGATATGGAGGATCCCCGAAAGCCCGTTGTCGAAATCATCAATCTTTCCAAGAGCTTTGGCGAAGGCTCCACGCAAGTGCGAGCCCTCGTCGACATCGATCTAACCGTCTATGCAGGAGAGGTCATCGGCCTCATTGGCCCGTCAGGTTCAGGTAAGAGCACGCTGCTGAACTGCATCGGCTGCATCACCGATCCAAATTCCGGCTCCATGACATTGGTTGGCCGCAAGGTGTTTCAAGATAGATGGCTTGTCGGCGATCTCAGGCGCATGCGGCTGGAAACCATCGGCTTCATCTTCCAGTTTCACAATTTGCTGCCGTTCATTTCAGCCATGGAAAATGTCGCGCTGGTGCGGCAACTGATCGGTAACACCGCTGACGACGCCAGGGCGCGGGCGATGGAGCTATTGCGTTACCTGCAGGTCGACAACCGCGCCGACGCCCTGCCAGCGAAGCTCTCCGGTGGTGAAGCGCAGCGTGTTGCGATCGCCCGCGCGCTGGCCAACGAGCCTCGCATTATTCTCGCGGACGAGCCAACAGCAGCGCTGGATTCGGAACGCGCAACAATTGTTATCAATCTCATGAAAAAAGTCGCGGTCGAACGCCGGGCAGCGGTGCTCGTCGTCACACATGACGAGAAGATATTTTCCCGTCTCGACCGTATGGTTCATCTCAGGGACGGGCGCATCGTGAGCAACGCAAAATCTGCACTCCCCTGAAGCACTCCCCTTAACCATGCACCTGACGATCAAATGGCGTGTTTGCAGAAGTGCCTCTGTTACGAGCAATCGCGCAAGTCTTGCCGGCTAATTCTTGCCCAAATCGACGATTTCTGTCCCTGATGCAGTGGACACTGTCGCACGAAACCGAAAATCGACGCGCACGCTCTGGATCAAGCCACCGATGGGCCAAGTCTTTACAACCTCGAGTGTGCGCTGCTGAAGGCTGATCGCAGCGAGCCTCCGTCGATCAATCGTTGGAATGACAATCAGGGGAGGTTGATTCGGCCGCATCTTGACCACCGCTGCCAGATCAAGGTCGCGGGAGCCAATAATGTGATTGGTGTAACCATCGATCCGAGCGGCTTCTTTCAAGCTGTTGCCCGTCAAGCTGTAGATACTGAGTGATCCGGCGAGGTGCGGGGTGACAACTGCTGCAACCATCAGATGTCCGGTACCCATGAAATCGGCTATGCCGACCGGATTGAGCCAGCGATTGCTTTGGCCGATCGCTTCACTCTCGGCAACTGGTTCGATTTTGTTAGACGAGATACGAAACACTGCAATTGCTGCCCCGCGATGGAGATAAGACTTTACAATGATGGCCTCCGGGATGCCATCAGCATCCAGGTCGGCAAGCCGGACACGCCGATCTTCGAAAACCGCGTCAGGAGGCAACCTGTAGACCAACTGCTTGCCATCGCGCTCGACAGCAAAACCACCAGCTTCAATCTGGTCGCCCAACACGCCGTGGGCGTAACGCGTTGTGGGATCGATTAACCACGCTGTGAAGCGCCCAGCCTTGGTGATTTCCGCGTCTGGCAAAGGCTTGTAACTTTTCTGAGCAAGTCCTTGCGCCAATGAGATGCCGCACATCAAGCACCATGCGCTAGTGGCAGTCGCGAGCGTCTTCCAAATTCCAGTCATCATCTTCTCGCAGTTCCGTTGCACACAATTCGCAGCGCTTTGGCTCGCTTGCACCAAGCGTCCAGGGTAGCGCATCATTAATTCAGGCGCTTGCTCAGTCTAGGCGGAAAGCGGACTGAGATGCGTGCCAAAGGCGTTGCCTGGGACAGCAAAAGGAAGCCAGACCACGCTATAAGGACCGTCTGACGCCGTCCCCGAGAAAAAGGCACCGTTTCAGCCGGTCGCGAGGCGGACACCGTAGCCCCCCACGGGCGGGGCGCCGATGCGTGTCACCATCAGCGACGAATAGCATGGCGGACGGTGGCGAGCTTGCCAGCAGGCCCGGCAGCCGTCAGTTCTTTGCGCATGATGCGGAAGTTCATGACGGCGGTCACATCCGCAAGCAGTGGCGCGGACAGTGCGGCTTACTGGTGGCTGCCCGGCGTGATGGCGTGGCCAACCGCCGAGACAGAGCGTCCGATCAAAGACATGCCATTCTGGATCGGGTTGGCCGACGTCGCCTGGGCACGCGCAGTGCCCCGCATCATGGCCGAGCCGACCTGCGCAATGCTGTTGGCATCGGCGAAGATCTTGCCATGATTTCGGCCAACGCCCCCTTCCACATTCGAGAGGTCATGCGCCTCGATGCCGAGCGTC
>JANMMT010000082.1:0-12135 GCA_031373545.1 Hyphomicrobiales bacterium | reverse complement strand
CACATGATGTATTACAACTTCGTCCGCATTCACCAGAAGCTTCGCATGTCGCCTGCAATGGCCGCTGGCGTTTCCTCGCGTCTTTGGGAGATTGGTGATATCGTGAAACTGATTGAAGATGCCGATATCAGGCCAACGAAGCGCGGACCCTACAAAAAACAATTTTCAAACTGACCCACTACCTTGTCGTCTGTAAATGTGGCAATTTGGAGCCCGCCCCCTTATTGTGGCCGAAACCACTCCCAGAACCCGGGCTGGGCTGGCGGTTGCGGCTCCAACTCTAAAGGTCCACTGGACATCGATGGCGCATCGGGCCGCGGCGCGGCGCGCACCGCAATGGGCATGCCTCCGCCCGCACGATCGAGATCGTAGATGTCCGCGCGAAAATGCGCCGTGCCATCGGGCATGCCGTAGCCTGTGAAATAGGTCCAGGCCACGGGCACCGGGCGGGCCAGGCGCACATCCTTGCGCTCCTGTGCCGCGATGGCTGCGTCCGTATCCGCGCGCTCCCAACCACTGTTGCCCGCAAGCAGCCACGTCGCCAGATCGCGCACATCGGCCACGCGCACGCAGCCGGAGGAATGGAATCGGTCATCACGCGCAAACAGCCGCTTGGACGGCGTGTCGTGCATGTAGACCGCAAGGTTGTTGGGCATGTCGATGCGCACCTGCCCCAGCGAATTGCCGGCCCCCGGATCCTGGCGCAGCGTAAAATTCGCCGCCCGCTCGGTGGACCAGTCGATGCTCGAAGGGTTGATCTCGCGGCCACGGCCATCCAGGATGCGGATCTTGGACCGGCTGAGATAACCAGGGTCCTTTTGCATCTTTGGAATGATGTCCTTCTTGATGATCGAGGTCGGCACCGTCCATGTCGGGTTGAAATTCACATTGGTGATGCGCGTTTCAACGGGTGGTGACGCCCGGTCCGCCTTGCCGACCACTGCCACATAGCGGCGGCGCACCTGCCCGTTTTCGACCGTCTCCACTGCAGCGGCGGGTATGTTCACCACCACATAGCGATCACCAAACAGGAAACTCGACCCCCGCATGCGGGCAACGCTCGCCTCAAGCTGGCGCAGGCGCGTCTCTGCCGTGATGTTCATGGCCGCCAGAGTCGCGGGGTTCATCACGCCCGATTCAGCCAGGCCGTGGCGCATCTGGAACTTGCGCAGCGCCGCGCGCGGATCGCCGCCGGGTTCGAGATCACCTTCGATCTCCAGCTGTTGGCGAATTTGCGCCGTGCTGCCGGCGGATACACGGGGCCAGCCGCCCTGCTGAACGATGGCGCGGTAGCGCGAAACGGCCGCATCCGTCGCGGCAACCGACTGGGGGCCGAAGGTGGGCCGCGTGTCGCGCGACAGCGCCGCGAAACGGGGCGGCGGGGCCGCAACCCGCTTGCGAGCCGGCGCTGGAGCAGCCGGGGGCGCACCCATGTCCGCCGCTGTCGGCGGGGCAGGGGGTGGAGGCGGCAAGGGCACGCTGAACGCGCCCGAAGCTGGCGCAGGCGCGGCGGGTTGGAAGGTTTGTGCCTGCGCCAGCGGGATGCCGACCAGCAAGGCAGAAACGGCAACAGTCATGGAAAGTCTTGCGGATTTCATGTGCGCCTTATCGCATGGACATCCATGCCGCGACAATCACGCCGCCGTTATTGCGCAAGGCAGCGTATCCCTAACGCAACACTCGGCTTCAAGCTCCCAGATCAAGCTTATACTTGGCAAACCCATTGGGCGCTTCACCGGCAAAGGCGAGGCCCTTGACCGTGCTCACGCTGTCCTTGCCCTTCGGGTTGCTCTCGAACACCACATTGCTGGCCCCAGGTATGGATTTGAGACGCCAGTTGTCATCCGTCTTGGGGTTCAGCGTGCCGGTTTGCTGGAAAAACTTGATGATGACGTCCCGCGTGGCATCGGGCGCATCCAGCACAATTGTCGTGCCGTCGTTGCCAGGGAAGCTGCCGCCGCCCGAGGCGCGGTAGTTGTTGGTCACGACGACGAACTGCTGATCGGCCCGCACCGGCGCCCCTTGATAGGCGAGGCCGATGATGCGGTTTGCCTCGGCCGCTTCCAGCTTCCCGGCAGGGTCGTATCTGGAGGGCTGCGTCAGATCGATCTCGTAGGTCACGCCGTCGATCATGTCGAAATTGAAGGCTGGAAAGTTCGCATTGATCAGCGGCTGCTCGTCGGCGCTGACCTTGATCTGGTTGAACATGCCGCAGGAGCGCTCCAGCCAATCCTTCAGCTGCGCGCCGTTCACCTTCACGGCTTTGAGCGTGTTGGGATAGATATAAAGATCCGCCACGTTCTTGAGCGCCACCTGGCCCTCGGGCACCTGGGTGTAGAACTCCGCGCCGCCGCGCCCGCCGGCCTTGAAGGGCGCGACGGAGGATAGCAGCGGCAATGCGGCATGGGGACCACCCGCCAGCAATTGCTTGGCGTACCACAGCTGCGCATCGGAGATCACCTGCAGGGCCGCGCTGTCCGCCACCAGTGCAAAGTAGGTGTCCATCGCCTTGGCCGTCTTGCCCACAGGACGGCGCACGTACTCGAGCGTCGCCTCATGGTCGGCCTGCACGGCGGCCAGCATCTCCGCCTTGGGCTCGGCCATCGGCACGACCTTGCCCGCCTCGCGCTTGAAGATCGGGATGTTGCCGACCTTGTGGTCGATCACCTTGTAATCCCCGCCACTCTTTTGCAGAACAAGATCAACCTGCCCGAGGTGGCTGCCCCAGAACCCGGCCATGACGGCAGGAATGCCGTTGAGCGTGCCCTTGTCGATGTCGATGCCCGGCTTGTCCTTGAACACGGGACCGGGAAAAACCAGATGCAGATGCCCCGTCAGGATCACGTCGATGTCCGGCACGAAGCTGAGGTACAACGCCGCATTCTCATCCTTGCCCTGCGGCGCCGCATTGGAAATCCCAGTATGGGCCAGCGCCACGATGATATCGGCCCCGCGCTCCTTCATCTCCGGCACCCAGGCGCGGGCGCTTTCCACGATGTCGCGTGTCTCCACCTTGCCGCGCAAATGCGCCTGATCCCACTGCATGACCTGCGGCGGCGTGAACCCGATGACCCCTACACGCAACCGGTGCGTGGTGCCGGCCTCGTCGACCACATCGCGGTCAAGAATCACGTAGGGACGCACCAACGTGTCATCGCCCCGCGCGCTGCCCGCAAGCTGCCCCTTGGCGACGTTGGAGCAGACAACGGGGTGCTTGGCGCCCGCCAGTGACTTGGCCAGAAATTCGAGTCCGTAATTGAATTCATGGTTGCCCAGCGTGCCCGCATCGAACTTCATCTGGTTCATGGCGCGGATGATCGGATGCGTGTCTCCGCCCTTGAAGCCCCGCTCCAGAGCGATGAGATCGCCCATGGGGTTGCCTTGCAGGAAATCGCCATTCTCGAACAGCAGGGTGTTCTTCGCCCCCCCACGGGCCGCGTCCACCAGACTGGCGACGCGTGCGAGGCCGACCGTGTCATCGGGCTGGTCACGGTAGTAATCATAGGATTGTACATGGACGTGAATGTCCGTGGTTTCCAGAATGCGCAGCTTGACGATGTTCGCCCCCGTCTGCGCGAAGGCCGCACCGCCAAGCGCCATGGCGCCGACCAGAGCTGTGCCGCCGGCCATCAAAGCTCTGCGGCTTGGGCCGACGTGATCCTGCGACGACATTGTGCGCTCTCCTCGCCCTAGGGGCTGAACAGCGTGAAATCTGTGACGTCCCGGGCCATTCCGCAAGTATTTTCAGCCGCGCAATCCGGAACCTACGCCACAGCCTGGATGGTGCGCGCCATTTTTTCCGCCACCTCGCCCACTTGGGCTTCGGAAATGACCAGCGGCGGCGTGACCACCAGCGTATCGCCCGTATAGCGCATCATCATGTCTTCCACGTGGAAGGCATGCTCCATGGCGTTGTAACCGCGCAGGCTGGGCTTGCCGTCGATGGGTTTGAGATCCACCGCTGCCACCAGCCCGATGGTGCGGATGTCCTCCACATGCGGCAGGCCCTTGCAGGCCGCGAAGATCGCATCGGCCCAGACCGGCTCCATGGCTTTGGCCCGCTCGAACAGCCCCTCTTCCTTGTAGAGCTCCAGCGTCGCGAGCCCCGCTGCGGCCGCCAGCGGATGGCCCGAGTAGGTGTAGCCGTGAAAGAGCTCGATCACGTGCTCCTCGCCCTTCATGAAGGCATCGAAAATGGGTTTGCGCACGACCACGCCGCCCATGGGCACCGTGCCGGAGGTGATGCCCTTGGCGAAGGTGATCATGTCGGGGATGACGCCGTAGCGCTCGGCGGCGAAATTGAAGCCCATGCGGCCAAAGCCCGAGATAACTTCATCGAAAATCAGCAGGATGCCGTGCTTGTCGCAAATTTCGCGCAGGCGCTTCAGATAGCCCACGGGGGGCGGCAACACGCCGGTCGAGCCCGCCATGGGCTCCACGATGACGGCGGCGATGGTGGAGGCATCGTGCAAGGTCACGATCTTTTCCAGATCATCAGCGAGATGCGCGCCCCAGCCCGGCTCGCCCTTGGTGTAGGCCTGCTCGGAGCGATTGTAGGTGTGGGGCATGTGATCGACGCCCGCCAGAAGGCCGCCGAAGAACTTGCGGTTGTTGACCATGCCCCCCACGGAAATGCCGCCAAACCCCACGCCGTGATAGCCCCGTTCGCGTCCGATCAGGCGGGTTTTCTGGCCCTTGCCCATGACGTTGAAATAGGCCAGCGCGATTTTCAGCGCGGAATCCACCGCCTCCGAGCCTGAGCCACAGAAGAACACATGGTCGAGATCGCCGGGTGCCATGGCGGCCACGCGGGCGGCAAGCGCAAACACCTTGGGGTGCGCAAACTGGAACGGCGGCGCGTAATCCAGCTCTTCGGCCTGTTTCTGGATCGCCTCAACAATGGGGCGACGCGCGTGGCCCGCATTGACGCACCACAGCCCGGCGGTGGCATCGAGCACCTTCGAGCCATCGGCCCGCACATAGTGCATGTCCTTGGCGCCGGCCACGATGCGCGGCTTTTTCTTGAAGGCGCGATTCGCCGTGAACGGCATCCAGTAGGAATCAAGATCGTTGGGGGCGAAATCCTGAGGGGTTACGGTGGGGCTGGACGTTGACATCTGCGGCTTCTCCCGAGCGTGACTATCAACAGCCTACGCCCGCTTCTCCCGCGCGTGAACCCCATGGCACTGGATTTTCAGACGGCTGCCATCAAGAGCGCGTGCGCGGCACGCCCAGCTCCGCACCGGGCATCTCGTCATAGATGCTGTCCATATCCTCGCTGACAGCCTCCCCCTCGACTTCGAAGAAGAATTCCGGCGAAGCCAGACCGGCGACTTCGAGATAGGTCGAGGCAGGGGCCTGCAGCCCCAGCTTGCGCAGCCGAACCCGGCGCGCCAGCGGCGCAGACCCCGATACAGTGGCATATGTGACCACCTTGATGAGGTCGGCGACCGTCATGCCCCCCTCCGCCAGCACAGCGATGAGGTTGTCCCAGGCCACATCCATCTGCTCTTCGAGATCAGCAGGCACGGTTCCATCCATGCGTATGCCGACCTGGCCAGAGATCACAAGGCGGCGGGCGCGGGCCGAATGCACCACGCCGTGGCTGTAGCGCGAGGCAGGCGCCGAAATTCCCCGTGGATTGAAATAGCGCGGCATCGCGGCTGTCCTCCGGCGCTTGCATGTCTCGGGTGTGAAAATCTTGCTAAAACGCGATTCTCACAGACACGTGAATAATGCATGATCGCGCCGGGAAACAAAAGCGAATCACCCGGTGGCCGTGGCCTCCTGAGATGGTTGGGGCCAACGACTGATGAAAATGACGCCGACATGAAAATCTCGCCCGCATGAAAGCCCTTGTCGCTGCACGGCCCATGCTGGCAGGCGCGGTAAGCGGCCTGGCGCTGGGTGCCGCGCTCGGATCGCCCGTTTGGGGCGGTGCCGGGTTCGGCTGGGGCGGGCTGGCCCTGCTGGCGGGCGCCATGACTGGGACCGGAGCCGTAATGGGGGGCATCGTCTCGCTCACCCGCAGCCATCATCTCCTGACCATGACGGTTCGGCATCTCTCGGGCGAACTTGCGAGCCTGCGCGCGTCACGCGAGGAGCAGGCGTTGCGCCTCGCCGATGTGGAGCGCAAGGCCGCCGAATCGCCTGCCTTGGTCTGGCGCGCGGCTGCAGCGGACATCGAGATCCTGGGCAACATCGTGAACAGTCTGGCACAAACGGTCAGCGGGCACGACAAGCGCCTGGATGAGCGCGGGCAGGACCTGCTCGCGCCGCCCGCACCCATGAATGACACGCAAGCGCAGCCTGGATTGCGGCCCGCGCTGCTGCCCGAATCCACCCCGCCAGAGGCCTTTCGCGAAACCCCATTGACGGAATTTCGCACCACACTCGCCACCGCGCTTTTGAGCGACAAGCTGGAATTGCATCTGCAACCGATTGTCAACCTGCCCCAGCGCAACGCCATCGGCTATGAGGCGAGCTTGTGCCTTGCGGGTCAGGATGGTCTTTCGCGCAGCTCCGAAGATTTGCGCCGCATAGCCACGCTGATCGACATGCACCTCGATCTCGACGGAATCCTGATGGAGCGCGCTGTGCAGGTGCTGCGGGTGCTGCGGGCGCGCGGGCGCGATGTGATGATGATCTGCCAGGTCTGCGCTCCTTCGCTCGCCGACCGGCGCATGATCGAGCATCTGGCGGCTCTGCTGCGCGGCGACGACCGCCTCGGACGCTCGCTTGTGCTGGTGTGCGAAGTCGCGGATATTCTTGCCGTCGCGGCCAAACAAACCGGCGCCGCCGAGATTTTCACCATGATCCGCCAACTCGGGCCGACGCTCAGCGCCGTGGTGCCTTTTGGCCAGACCACCGACGTGCGCCCATTGGCCAAGCTGGGCATTGGCCATATCCGCATCGATGCCGCCACCTTGCTGACAGCCATCGAAAGCGGTGAACCCTTCGGTGACATCCACGGCGCGGACATTGTGGCGCTGCTCAAGCGCAGCGGGCTTGATCTCTCCGTCACAGGCGTCAGCGATGAAACCATGGTGCGCGATCTGCTCGAGCAGGATGCGGCGATGGTGCAGGGCGATTTGTTTGGCCCGCCGCGGCCCGTGCGTCCGGAAATCCTGGAGCCGCGCGTGGTGGCGCAGGAGGAGGCCGCGCCAGAACCTGCTCCTGGCGCACCCCAACTGGAACCTGCACCACAGCGTCAATCCTTCCGCAGCCTGTTGCGCCGCGCGTGATCCTCCGCATATGAGCCCTATCGTCAGCCATCTGCGCAACCTCGCCCCGCGCTACGACGTGATCTTTTCCGACATCTGGGGTGTGTTGCACAACGGCATTGCGGCCCATGCCGAGGCCTGTGCGGCGCTGGCTCATTTTCGGGACGGTGGCGGCAAGGTGGTGCTGATTTCCAATGCGCCCCGCCCTTGCTGGTCGGTGATGGAGCAGCTTGATCGGCTGGGCGCGGCGCGCAGCGCATATGACGCCGTCGTCGCCTCGGGCGACGTCACCCATGAGCTGGCCCTGAGCCAGCCTGTGCCGCGCTGCTACCACATCGGTGCACCGCAGGATGAAGCGTTGTTCCGGGACCTCGCCGTCGCGCGCACCGGCATGCACGATGCGGCGTTCATCATCTGCTCGGGCCTGCGCCATGACGAGCGCGAGACAGCCGAAGACTACCGTGCCGAGCTTGCGGCACTGGCTGCACTCAAGCTTCCCATGATCTGCGCCAACACCGACCTGCTGGTGGAGCGCGGCACGAAGCTCATTGCCTGCGCGGGGGCGTTGGCGGTGATCTACGAAGAGTTGGGCGGAACGGTCATTCAGGCTGGCAAGCCCTACCGGCGGATTTACGAGATGACGCTGGCCAAGGCCGAGGCCTTGCTCGGTCGCTCTGCGGACAAAGATCGTATTCTTGCCATTGGCGATGCCATCCGCACCGATGTGATTGGCGCGCACCGCTTCGGCATCGACTGCCTGTTTCTGACCTCGGGCATCCATGCCCACCAGACACACGACGGTGCGGGCCAGATCGACGCAGGCAGTCTTGCGGCTTTTCTGGCGTCAGGTGACGCGCAGCCCACCGCCATCATGCGCCATCTGGTGTGGTGATCACTCGGTTTTGCGAATGTATTTCGCCCACAAGGCCTTGTCGCCCATCTCGGCGATGAAGGCGGCATGCGCCGCAACATCGGCCTCTGTCACCAGCGAGGGCAGTGGCACGGGCCGCGTTTTCACCGGCAGCGCCCGCACATTTGAACCGGTTTGTTCCCGGGCCGAATCAAGCACCAGTGCCGCCTGCCGCCCGCCCAGCAATTCGACATAGACTTCCGCCAGAATTTCCGCGTCGAGCAAGGCGCCATGCTTGACGCGGCGCGAGATATCAATGCCGAAGCGCTCGCACAGCGCATCCAGCGAATGTCGCCCGCCCGGCAGCTTGCGCCGCGCCAGCACCAATGTATCCACCACGCGGCTGGGCTCGATCGCGGTCTTGCCGACGCGGTCCAGCTCATGGTTGAGAAAATTCATGTCGAAGCTGGCATTGTGCGCCACCATCGCCGAATCCCCGATGAACGCCTCGAAGGCATCCACAACCGCTCCGAACAGAGGCTTGTCGCTCAGGAATTCGGCAGACAGCCCATGCACGTTGAAAGCCTCCACCGGCATGTCGCGCTGGGGGTTGAGATACGCATGGAAGACCTTGCCGGTGGGGAAACGATTGAGCACCTCGACGCAGCCGATTTCCACGAGACGATGGCCCTGGCGCGGATCGAGCCCGGTTGTTTCCGTATCGAAGACTATTTCACGCATTTTAGCTCACGCATCACGCATAGACCTGCGACCGGACAACCCGGCCAAGGCTCGGATGATATCACGAACCGCGGCTTGAGCGTGTGGCAGGCCGAGTGAGGTATCCACTGTAAAATGCGCATGGCAGCGCTTTTGGGCGTCCGGCATCTGCCGTGAAAGGATCTGCGCGAACCTCTCGTCACCCATGCCGGGCCGTGCGAGCACGCGGGCGCGCTGCACCTCGGACGGGGCTGTGACCACCAGCACACCGTCCACGCGGGCATCGCCACCTGTTTCCAGCAGCAGCGGCACATCCAGCACCACGAGGGGCGTGCGGTCCAGCCGTGCCTGGGCCAGAAAATCCTTCTCTGCCTGACGCACCAGCGGATGCACGATGGCCTCCAGCTTCTGATAGGCTTCTGGTTGACCCCCCAGCGCTGCGCTCAGGCGCGGCCGATCCACCGCGCCATTGACCACCACGCCGGGAAAGGCCGCCTCCACCAGCGGTGCAGCCGGCCCGCCGTAGAGTGCATGCACCGTGGCATCGGCGTCATGCACGGGCACGCCGCAGGCCCGAAACATCCCAGCCGTGGTGCTTTTGCCCATGCCGATGGAGCCCGTCAGACCCAGGACAAACATCGCTCAGTGCCCGCCCAATACATCCGCCTCGATCAGGCGCGTGAGTTCCGGAGTCACGACTGGGGTCACGCCAAACCAGCGGGCAAATCCCGGCACCGCCTGATGCAACAGCATGCCCAGGCCACCCACGGTCACGTGGCCGCGCAGCCGCGCGCGGGCCAGCCATTCCGTCTCCAGCGGCACATAGACCGCATCCGTCACAACAGCATGGGGCGGCAGATTCACGACCGAGAGATCAAGCGCCGGTTGGCCCACCATGCCCAGAGAGGTGGTGTTGACCAGCAGATCCGCATCCATCAGCGCCCGCTCGGCTTCAGCCCAGTGCAGGGGCTCCACCGCAGGGCCGAACACGGCGCGCAACTCTTCGGCTGCAGCATAGGTACGATTGGTAACAATAACGCGTGTAATGCCGCGCTGGAGCAAGCCAAAGACAATGCCCCGCGCTGCGCCCCCTGCGCCCAGGACGAGTGCGGTTTCCGCCTGCCGGTCCCAACCCGGCGCGCCCGCATCGAGATTGGCCAGAAAACCGGTGATGTCCGTGTTGTCACAGCAGATGGCCCCGTTTTCGAACCACAGGGTGTTGGCGGCGCCAGCAGCCTCGGCAGCGGGCGTGCGATGCGCACTCAGCTGCAGCAGAGCTTCCTTGTGGGGCAGTGTGGCGTTGCCGCCGACGTATCCCTGCGCCTCCATATCCCGCACGAAGCTTTCAAAATCATCGGGCATGATTTCCACTCGGTCATAGGCACCCGTCAGACCATAGTGCGCAAGCCAATGGCCGTGGATCAGCGGTGAGCGTGAATGCCGGACCGGCCAACCCATGATACAGGCTTTGCGCATGACTCCCGCCTACTCCACCACAAGGCCGAGCTGGCGCAGGCACGCCAGCGTTTCCAGCATGGGAAGGCCAAGGATCGTGGTATGATCACCATTGATCTCGCTGAACAGATGCAGGCCGGTGCACTCCAGCTGATAGCCGCCAACGCTATCTTGCACGCTGTCGCCTGCAGCCTCCAGATATCGCTCGATCATCTGCGGCGAGAGCCTGCGCATCGTGAGCGCCGCCGTGCCGACAAAGGACGCCAGAACCTGCTGATCCTGGGCCACAACGACTGCCGAATATAGATGATGCGTGCGGCCCGAGAGATGCGCGAGCTGGGCCCCGGCATGGGCCCGGCTGGCGGGCTTGTGCAGCAACACATCGTTGCAAGCGAGCGTCTGATCAGCCCCGAGGACGGGCCGCCCCGCATGCCGGCGGGCGATGCTCAGCGCTTTTTCCGCCGCCAGGGCAGCCGCGATCACACGCGCTGCCGCACCTGATCGTTCAAGCGGGGCAGCGATGGCCCGCTCGTCCACATCGGGGCGGATGACCTCCACGGGAATGCTGGCGGCCGTCAGCAACGCAAAGCGGGTGCGACTGCCTGAGGCTAGCACGAGCGGGCGGGTGCCCAGCCACAACGGATGCGCTGCACCCGGATCGCTCATTGTGCCACCAGCGTGGCCCGGCGCGCCTGAAACAGCTCCATGATCGTGGCGGCTGTCTCCTCGATGGACCGGCGCGTGACATCGATGACCGGCCAATTATGGCGCGAGAACAAGCGTCGCGCGTTCGCGAGTTCCTCGGCGACCGAAGGCTTGTCCACATAATCGGTTTCATCACTGGCATTCAGCGACAGCAGTCGGTTCTGCCTGATCTGCACAATGCGCTCGGCCGAGGCGACCAGGCCCACCACCAGTGGCTTGACCAGGCTGTGCAACTCGGGAGGCTCCTGAATGCCTGGCACCAGCGGAATGTTCAGGGTCTTGATGCCGCGATTGGCCAGATAGATGCTTGTGGGTGTTTTGGACGTGCGGCTGATGCCAACAAGCACCACATCCGCCTCCTCGATGTCCTCGATCATCTGCCCGTCGTCGTGAAGCATGGTGTAGTTGAGCGCATCGATGCGGCGGAAATACTCGGCGTTGAGCATGTGCTGCGCGCCGGCCTTCGGGGTCGAGACCGCGCCGAGATAACCCTGCAGAAGCGCATGCACCGGGGCCAACACCGAAAGGCAGGGCGCACCCACGTCTTTGCAGAAGGATTCGAGTCTGGCCACCAGCGCCGGCTCGACAAGCGTGTAAAGCACAAGCCCCGGTGCGCCTTCGATCTCACTCAGGACGCGTTCGAGCTGCTGCTCGGACCGCACGAGCGGATAGACATGCTCGATCGAGGCGACGCCCTGGTACTGCGTCGTCGCAGCGCGGCTGACGGCAATCAGTGTTTCGCCGGTGGAGTCGGAGACAAGATGGAGATGAAAATAATTGCGTCCCAAGGGGCATCCCGCATCTGCACAACTGCTGTCTGCGCTCGTAACATGCTGTGGAGTGCTGTGCAAAACCCGGACACGGAATGGGTTGGCTCGGCGTTTTGTCCCCGCTGGCGCGAGACCATCAACAAAAGGGTTAACAGATCGTTAAGTCTGCCAGGTTATCCACAGGCCGACCGAACGAGCTGTCTCTATCTGCGCAACCGCTCATCGTAGGTTTGCGTCAAAAGATTGAATCCCTTGATGAAACAATACGGCATTCTGCGGGCTTGCGGCTGCGGCATGGACCGTGGATGGTGCGCGAAACCGGGGATAAGTGCGGAAGAGTTCAGAATCCCGCTTTTGGCTCCTCCAGACTCAATCACAGAATAAAAGGAATCTTTCTTTCTTGCTAGTTGAT
>JANMMT010000021.1:0-2546 GCA_031373545.1 Hyphomicrobiales bacterium | reverse complement strand
CGGCCGGCGGTTCGCCGTATGGGGCCGCGCGCATCGTGGCGCAGAAGATCACCGACACCACGGGCACCTCGGTGATTGCCGAGAACCGTGCTGGAGCGGGCGCCAAAGTGGGGGCGACTGCCGTGGCGCGCGCCACGCCCGATGGCTACACCATCCTGATGGGGACCATCTCCACCCACACGCTCAACCCCATCATGGGGAAGATCAAGCCCTATGATCCCGTCAAGGACTTTGCCCCGATCTCGCTTCTGGCGACCGTACCCAACGTGCTTGTGGCGCACCCGTCTTTGCCAGCCAACAATGTGAAGGAGTTGATCGAGCTGCTGAAACGCGAGCCGGCCAAGCACTCCTATGCCTCGTCGGGCAATGGCACGCCGCTGCATGTCTCGGGTGAGTTGTTCAAGCGCATGACCGGCACGGACATGCAGCACGTGCCTTATCGCGGCGCAGGCCCCGCCATGAACGACCTGGTGGCGGGCAATGTGAAGATCATGTTCGACAACTTGCCGGCCTCCGCGCCGTTCATCCGTTCCGGGCAGATCAAGGCGCTGGCCGTCACCACCAAAGCGCGCGTGCCTGGGTTTGATATTCCCAGCATGAGCGAAAGCGGGCTGACCGACTACGACACCTATTCCTGGAATGGTCTGCTCGCCCCGGCGGGCACACCGCCCGACATCATCGCCAAGCTCAACATGGAAGCCAACAAGGCGGTGCGGGACCCCGCCGTACAGGCCCGCCTGCTGGATCTCTCGGCTGTCACCGTCGGCACCACGCCGCAGCAACTCGCAGAGCACATCGTCAAGGAACTGGCGATCTGGGAACCTGTGATCAAGGCTGCGAACATCACCATCGACTGATGCACCGGATCATCGCCGCCTATCGCAACTCTTTGCGGGCGCTAGAACGCGCCTGGCGGACGGAACACGCCGTGCGCGAGGAGTTGCTGCTGCTTGGCCTGGCGCTTCCGATGGCACTTCTCATCGCGACGGGCGCGTGGCAGCGGTTGGCCTTGATCGGAACCGTCATCATCGTGCTGATGGTCGAACTGCTGAACACGGCTGTGGAGAAGGTCTGCGACCGGCTGCATCCGGGGCAGGATGATCTGATCGGTTATGTGAAGGATCTTGGCTCCGCTGCCGTACTCATGTCCCTGCTCCTGGCCGCTGGCGTCTGGCTGACGGCCTTGTGGCAATGGGCCGACGCCTGGCTCTGAGCTGCGGGGCATGGGCGCGTCGTCATGGGGGATCATCGCGGTGGACGTCATGCACCACCATGCCGACCGCCTCTGAAGGGATTTTCAGCCACTGCGGATGGCGGAGTGTGCGACGGGTGTCCGCCAGCCCGGCAGCCCAATGATCCAGCATCGAACGACGCGAGAACTCGTAGTCCTTGGCGTGGTTTTCATAGCCCTGCTGCTGGTAGATGAGATGGATGAGATTGATCTGGGGCAGGTCTCCCAGACTTGCCCGAATGGCTTTTTCCGCGGGCGAGAGCGCATCGGGACTGATGCGCGCCAGCGCATCGCGCAGTTGCAGGCGGAGCATGTGCGTGCGCTTGAACAGGTCCGTGCTGTTGCGCGTGCGGCTGGAATACGTGATGTCCTTCTGTCGGCCCATGACGTCGGCGATGGTGTGGGGCGCGGGTCCGCGTGCGCTGAAGAGATCGACCTGAAAGGCCAAGGTATCGTCCAGCGATTCATGATCGAGCACATACTGGAGCGGCGTGTTCGATACGATGCCACCATCCCAGTACTGACAGTTGCCGATGGTCACCGCAGGCAGGGCGGGTGGCAGGGCACCACTGGCCATGATGTGCTCGGCGCGAAGCTTGCCGTGATCCGGCGCGTGATGCGTGTCGAAATAGACCGAATTGCCTGACTCGACACTGACGGCGCCCACGCTCAGCCGCACACTCTGGTCGTTCAGCCGCTTCCAGTCGATCAGGCGGTCGAGCGTCGTCTTGAGCTCGCTGGTTTCATAATAACTGGTGATCTGTTCGGGCGGCGCGAAGGGATTGAAGTTCAAGAAGCCCGAGCCCCTTGGTTTGAAGAACCCCGGCAGGCCCGTGCTCATCGTCATGAAGGCGCTGGATTGATTGGCCCAGGCGCGCAACGCTTCGCCGCCCGCCGTATCACCCCAGTCTTCGGACGACAGCCAGGGATTGGTTCCCGACCAGGGGTTGGCAGAGGACACTGTTTCCCAGAAATCCCGCAGGCGATCGAGCCTTTGGCCCGGCGCGTTGCCGGCAAGAATCGCCCCGTTGATGGCTCCGATCGAGACGCCGGCAATCCAACCCGGCTCGATGCCCGCCTCCGCGAGGCCCTCATAGACACCGGCTTGATACGCACCGAGCGCCCCGCCGCCCTGCAGCACGAGCGCGACGGTCTTGTACTGGCTGAGGCAGGTGGCGAGCTCCGGCGACGGTGTCATTGCGCCGTCCACCCCCCGTCGATGGACATGACCGAACCGGTGATCGACTTGGCCGCTTCGGAGGCCAGATAGAGGGCAAGATTTGCCACCTCGTCCACCGTCACGAACTCCTTGGTG
>JANMMT010000015.1:0-10511 GCA_031373545.1 Hyphomicrobiales bacterium | reverse complement strand
GCGAAGTTCACCGAGGCGGGCGGGCAGGTGATCGTCACAACGGCCATCACGGACCGGGGCGAGGTGGCCATCCGCGTGCGGGACACGGGCATCGGCATGACGCCCGATGAAATCAAGCAGGCGCTCGAACCCTTCCGTCAGACCGCCGCAGCGCGCAGCCGCGGGGGCACGGGCCTCGGCCTGCCGTTGACGAAAGCGCTGGTTGAAGCCAATCGCGCAGCGTTCTCGATCGAAAGCGAGCCCAAGAGCGGCACGATGGTCGAGGTGACGTTTCCGTCGACCCGCGTTCTGGCGGAGTAGGTCAGAACTTCAAGGCGGCGCCGGCGCGCGCGGTGTTGATGGTGCTGTTGGTATCGCCCACGTTGCCAAAGCGCACATGCTGCACTTCGCCGCGCAGGATGATGCTGGACGTCACGGCCCAGTCAAGACCGGCGCCCAAGGCATAGCCAAAGGCAAAGCGGGTGCGCGAGCCATCTTTCAGGCTGTAGTTGCCCGCTGGCCCCCAGGGGCCATAAACCGTCGTCACGACACCGGTGAATGGGTTCGTTGTCTGGATCACGTTGCGTGATTCGCCGGTCAGTGCAGCTGAGTTGCCGTAGCTGGCACGTGCCCACGCCAGGCCAGCTGTCGCATAGGGCATCAGCTGACCCATGGGCATGCCGAAACGACCCCGGATGGTGCCATAATCGCTGATCTTGAGCTGGGATGAGGTGGTTGTCGTGTAGCGATAATCATCGTGCGGATACACAGTCACGTCCGGCACCGAAAAGAATCCGCTTCGGCCGCCCGAGGATGATCCATTGAGATTGGCCCGGGTGTAATCGGCCTCGAAGCCGATGATGTAGTCTTCCACCTGCCAGTTGTGGCCGATGAAGAGGCCGTAGGTCATGTTGTTCGTGGTCGTGCGGCTTCTGGTGACGATATCATCGGCGCGTCCCGGGTTGAGATAGACCGTCGAGCGCAACATGTCCTGGATCAGGCCCACGCCGGCCTGGCGCGGCTCGAACAACTGCTGGCTGAAGCCGCCGAAGCCGCCCACATAGGTTCCTGTGAAATCAGGCCCGTCCATCGCGGGCAGCGCGCCGCGCAGACCCGGTTCGAAGGGCTGGGCCATGTCCGCGGCGAGGGCGCATGGAACACTGGCGGTGGAAACAAGAGCCGCGAGGGCGGCAACTGCCACGAATGGGCGCATGGAGGACTCTCCGACTCACTAAAATTGATCGCGGTGTGACTTGTGAGCAATCATGATCGATTAACCTTAATAATCAGTAAGTTGTTGAAAAAATTTAATGTCCCGAAACAGGAAAAACCCGGCGCGAGGCCGGGTTTTTTTGGCAGGAATGTTCAACCGGTATGGTGGATCAGAACTTCGTGATCACGCGCGGCTCTGCCACGGGGTAGGGCATCGGCGCGGGGGCATAACCCGTGCCGCCGATGAGCCAGCGCATGCCGACCTTGAACTCGTGGCTGTCAACCGTCTTGGCGCCCAGCGAGTAGGAGCCGGCGCAACCACCGGCGCAGGAGAAGGTGCCCGTCTGCATCTTGCCGAGGTTCAGGTAGCGGTACCCCAACTCGACCTTGTAGTTGGGCGAAACATCATAGGCGACACCGGCCATCAGCGCCCAGGCAAAGTTCGACTTGGTGCCATTGGCCGCGGTGCCGAATGTGCTTGATGTCGCGCTGGAGCCAACCGGTGCACCTAAGAAGGTGGAGGCCGTGACGGTGTTGGTGGCAAAGCCGTTGTCCGTGACGCCGCTGACCTTGTTTTGTGTCATGCCGACGCCGACGCCGACGAAGGGTGTCAGGCCGTTCCAGGTGCCCAGATCGAGGTAAGCGTTGGCGAGCAGCACCATGGAGGAGATGTTGCCCTTGATGCCGTTGCTGCCCGTGGGGGTGCAGAACACGGACGCAGCTGGCGCACCGGCGTAGAAGCTGGAGCAATCGAAGGCGCTGCCGGTGTAGCTGTCGCGGATGCCCCATCCCGACTTGCCGCGGTATTCACCCGTCACGTCGAAACGCAGCCAGCTGTTGACCTGGTAGCCGACGCCAATGCCGCCGAACACCTGATGCTGAAAATCCTTGTTGTCGAAGCTGAAGCCCGGCGCGTTGTCCGAATACTTGAACTTAGTGGCGTCGAGCGCCGCGATGCCGATGTCACCGCGCAGATACCAGCCCGACGCTTCCATGGCCGGAGCCATCATGGGTGGGGGTGGCAGTGGCATGGGGGGCGGGCCGAGGTCGGCGGCGGAGGCAGCGACCGTCGCCCCGATCGTGGCGGCGCCCGCGAGTGCGAGGGTCTTGAGGATGCCCATAAGCGTAATCCCTGTTGGTCAGCCAGTGCTCAACACAAGCGCTGGTACAAATGCGAACAGGGGAAAGATCGCAGAGATTTCCTAAGGCAGGGTTAACCTTAACGCTTAACCATGGAATTTGCGTGAAAACTGCCGTGCCCTCGCCAAGCCCGGCGCTGGGGCAACTGTTCATGCGCCTATTCGAAAGCCGCCCAGTCGCCCGCCTTGCGGCCGGTGAGTGCCGCCACCGACGTAGCGCCCGCATTGTCCATGGCCGCAAGCAAGCCGCGCTTGATGTCGCCGATGAGCGACGGGCCCTTGTAGATGAGCGCGCTGTAGAGCTGCACCAGCGCGGCGCCCGCCTCGATCTTGGCGAGAGCGGTCTGTGCGCTGTCAACGCCGCCCACGCCAATGAGCGGGAACTGCCCTTCGACGCGTTGGTACACCTGCGCCAGAACGCGCGTGGACGCCGCAAACAATGGCTTGCCCGAGAGCCCGCCGGTCTCCCTCGCCAGTGCCTGTTCCTGCAGCGAGTCCGGCCGGGCCACGGTGGTGTTGGAGACGATCATGCCTTCCACGCGGCGCGCGCGCGCCACGGCCACGATGTCATCGACTTCGGACAGCGTCACGTCGGGTGCGATCTTCAGCAGCAACGGCACAGGTTTACCGCCAAGCGCATCGCGCACCTTGACAATGCGGGCGAGCAGGTCATCGAGCGCAGCGCGTCCCTGCAGGTTGCGCAGGCCCGGCGTGTTGGGGGATGAGACATTGATGCTGATATAATCCACCACATCGCCCAGTGCTTGAACCAGCGCGACATAATCAGCGGTGCGGTCGGCGGAATCCTTGTTGGCTCCGATGTTGACGCCGACGATGCCGGCCTTGTGCCGCCGCGCGGCCAGCCGCAGGCGCATCGCCGCAGCCCCCTCGCTGTTGAGGCCATACCGGTTGATGACCGCCTCATCCCGGACGAGCCGAAACACGCGCGGGCGGGCATTGCCCGGCTGGGGCAGGGGGGTCACGCCGCCCACCTCCACCGCGCCGAAGCCGAGGTGCAGCGCCTGATCCGGCACCTCTGCGTGTTTGTCGAAGCCTGCGGCCAGGCCGACGGGATTGGGAAAGCTGAGGCCGAACGCCTCCACCCGGAGGCGCGGATCATCCACCGGAGGCGCGGGCAGGGGCATCGCTTTCAGCGCCTTGATGCCAAGCTGATGGGCGGTTTCCGCATCGATGAGGCGCAGCACGGGCGTCGCAAGGTTGAACAGGCTGCGCATCATGGCCGCGCATCCGGCAAGTTGTCTTGCAAGTTGTCTGGCAAGTTGTCTGGAAAGTCGTCTGGAAAGATATGGGTGCCATCTGGTTGAAGCGGCAGCGGATGCGTCCAGAGCACGGCCTCCATCAGCAAAGGCGCATAAAGATGGGGAAAGAGATCCCCGCCGCGTGATGGTTCCCACAACAGGGCCGCCCCCAGTGCCGGCGCGTCGACTGCGACCAAGACCAGATCGGTCTGATCGGCAAAGTGCCGCGCCGCCGTCTCGCGGGCCTGCCGCGCCGTCGAGAAATGAATGTAGCCATCCTGCACATCCACAGGCGCGCCGGTGAAACGCCCCGCCGCCTGCGCCGCTTCCCACGCGGCCGCGTGCGTGATCTTGTAGACCACGGTGGTCCGTGATGTGTCGGTCTGGTTGTCGGGCAGGTTGTTGGTCATTGGGCATCCCCGGTCTTGCGTCTGCCTTTAAGTCATCCGCGCGCGGATTCACAAGAGGCGGCCGTCATTCTTCCCTTGCGATAGGCATACTTGCAGTGATATTGGAGTTTGCAGGACACGTATCCTATTTCAAGGCTGTCCAAAGGGGAAAAGCCATGAAGCGTCTCACCCATGATCAGGTCTGGACGGCCATTGATCGCCTGGCCGCGCGCTACGCTTATTCCGCCTCGGGGCTGGCCAAGAAGGCGGGTCTCGATGCCACCTCGTTCAACAAATCCAAGCGTGTGGCGGGGGATGGCCACCACCGCTGGCCCTCGACCGAATCCATCGCCAAGGTCTTGGATGCAACCGGCGCATCGGTGGACGAATTCATCGCGCTGCTGGATGCGGAAGGTCTGCGCCGTCCGCAATTCCGCATGCCTCTGATCGGTTCGGCTGATGCGGCGACCAAGCGGGTGCTCTTCGATGCGGAGGGCGCGCCAGTGGGTGGTGGCTGGGATGAACTCAACGTGCCGGGCATCGATGACGCCAATGCCTTTGCGGTGGAAATCAGCGACCGCGCCTTCGAGCCGATGTACCGCCAGGGTGATCGGTTGGTGCTTTCGCCGAACGAGAGCCTGCGCCCCAAAGACCGCGTGCTGGTGGCGCTGACCTCTGGCACCTTGATGGCGGCCGAGTTGAAGCGCAGCACGGCCAAAACTGTTGAAGTGGTGTCGATGCGGGCTGGCGAAGCTGACCTCACCTTGCCCAGCGAGAGCATCGCCTGGATCGTGCGCATTGTCTGGGCCAGCCAGTAGCGCCGCACCGGCAACCAGCGGTGGCAACCAGCGGTGGCAACCAGCGGTGGATTGCGCAATCCTTGAATTGCGCTGCGCGCCTCGTCCACGTAAAGCGCGGGTAGACAGGCCTTGGGAGGCCATCCAGTCTGCAATACGGGGAAATCCATGACCAATTCAGCGACCCATGACCTCATGGCGAATGCCTTGCGCGGGCTGGCCATTGACGGCGTCGAGCAGGCCAAATCCGGCCATCCTGGCGCGCCGCTGGGGCTCGCGGATGTCGCGACCGTGCTGTGGGCGAAGCACCTGAAGTATGACGCGGCGGCGCCAACATGGGCGGACCGGGATCGCTTCATCCTCTCGGCGGGCCATGCCTCCATGCTGATCTATGGCCTGCTGCATCTCTACGGTGTGGCCGGCGTGACGACGGAGCAGCTCAAGCGCTTTCGCCAGCTCGGCTCCAACACGGCGGGCCATCCGGAATATGGCCACACACCGGGCGTGGAGACCACCACCGGGCCCCTTGGCCAGGGGCTGGCCACGGCCGTGGGCTTTGCCATCGCGGAGAAGAAACTCGCCTCGGAGTTTGGCCGCAAGACCGTGGACCATTTCACCTATGTGATCGCCTCCGATGGCGATCTGATGGAGGGCATCAGCCAGGAGGCGATTGCTTTGGCCGGGCACCTCAAGCTCGCCAAGCTGATCGTGTTCTGGGATGACAACGGCATCTCCATCGATGGCCCGCTGTCGATCTCCGACTCGGTGGATCAGGGCAAGCGATTCCAGTCCGCGGGCTGGCAGGTGATCAAGGTGGATGGCCATTCCGAGGCTGCCATCGACGCCGCGATCGTGAAGGCGCAGCGCGCGACCAAGCCGACGCTCATTGCCTGCAAAACCGTGATCGGCTGGGGTTCACCCAAGAAGGCCGGCTCCCACAAGGTGCACGGCGAGCCCCTGGGCATGGATGAGGCGGCGGCCACCAAGGCGGCGCTCAAGCTTTCAGCCACGCCGTTCGAGGTCAACGCCGAGGCGCTGAAGCTCTGGCGCGCGGCGGGCAAGCGCGGGGCCGATGCGCACGGCGTCTGGCGCAACCTGTTCTCGGTGCTCAGCCCCCGCAAGCAGGCGGAGTTCACGCGCCGCATGGCCGGCACGCGCCCGGCGGCCCTCGCGCGGGATCTCGCCAAGCAGCGCAAGGCGCTTGTCGCCGCGCCTGTCACGGTTGCCACCCGCAAGGCCTCCGAGCTGGCACTGGATGTGGCTTGCGGCGCCATGCCGGAACTGCTGTCGGGTTCGGCGGATCTGACGCCCTCCAACAACACCAAGGCGAAGGGCTTCGAATCGATCACGCCCGCCTCCTGGAAAGGCCGCTACCTGCATTACGGCATCCGCGAGCACGGCATGGCCGCGGCGATGAACGGCATGGTGCTGCACGGCGGCCTGGTGCCGGCGGGTGGCACGTTCTTCGTCTTCACCGATTACTGCCGCCCCGCGATGCGGCTTGCGGCACTCATGGGAATCGGCCCGGTTTATGTCATGACGCACGATTCCATTGGTCTGGGCGAGGACGGCCCGACGCATCAGCCGGTCGAGCATCTGGCGGCGCTCCGCGCCATGCCCAACATGCGGGTGCTGCGCCCCTGCGATGCGGTGGAGACATCGGAGGCTTGGGAGCTGGCACTGACCCGCACCGACGGCCCGACAGTGCTGGTGCTGACGCGCCAGAACCTGCCGCAGCAGCGCCTGACCGACAGCCGCAGCAACCGCCTCGCTGAGGGGGCTTACGAATTGGCGGCGGGCACCAACGGTCCGGCGCAGGCCACGTTGTTTGCCTCGGGCTCCGAAGTGGAAATCGCCATGGCAGCCCGCGCGCAGCTTGGCGAAAAGGGCATATCCGCCCGCGTGGTTTCGGTGCCGTCGCTGGAGCTTTTCCTGGCGCAGCCCGCAGAGGTGCGCGCGCGGGTCATCGGCAAGGCGCCCATCAAGATCGCCATCGAGGCGGGGGTGCGCTTCGGCTGGGATGCGCTGGTGGGGCCGGAGGGCGGCTTCGTGGGCATGAGCACTTTCGGGGCTTCCGCGCCTTACAAGGACCTTTACAAGCATTTCGGCATCACGGCGGAAGCGGTGGTGGCCGAGGTGATGAAACGCCACAATGGGTGATGCGTGGAAGCCCGCATTGACTTGACCCGCCAGACGGACACTTTCCCCCGATGAGCGGTGTTGTCATCATCGGTGCGGGACATGCGGGTGTGCAGGCAGCAAGCGCACTGCGCGATGAAGGCTATGCGGACGATGTCGCGTTGATCGACGGGCAAACAGCGCTGCCCTACCAGCGCCCACCGCTGTCGAAGGCGTTTCTGAAGGGCGATGCAAGTGCGGACAGCATCGTGCTGCGCGGTGCGGCCTTCTACAGCGAGAAGCGCATCGAGCTGATGCTGGGTTCGCCCGTGCAGGGCATCGACCGCGCGGCGCAGCGCGTGACGCTCGGCTCAGGCGCCGCGCTGGCGTATGAGCACCTCATATTGGCCTTGGGTGCCCGTGCGCGGCCTCTGCCCGTTCCGGGTGCCGATCTGCGCGGCGTGCATGTGCTGCGCGATCTGGCCGATGCGGAGGCACTCAGGGATGAGACAGCACAGGCGCGGAACATCGTCGTCATCGGCGCGGGATTCATCGGCCTCGAATATGCCGCCGTCGCGGCGAAGGCAGGGCATGCGGTCACCGTGATCGAGACGCAGCCGCGTGTCATGGCGCGGGCGCTGTCACCCGTGATGTCCGAGGCCTTCGGGCGCATGCATAGAGCTTTGGGTGTCAAGCTGCTGCTGAACACGGGTGTAGCGGCGCTACATAGCGCGGCGGGGCGTGTGGATTCGGTCGAAACCTCGGCAGGGGAGCATCTCGCCGCCGATCTGGTGCTGGTGGGCATCGGCATACTGGCGGAGGATCGCCTGGCGCGCGCGGCTGGCCTTGCCACGGACAACGGCATCGTCGTGGATGCGCTGATGCGCACCAGCGATCCGGCCATTCTTGCGGTCGGCGATGGCACGCTGCATCCCAATCCGTTCTTTGGGGGCATGATGCGGCTGGAATCCGTGCAGAACGCGGTGGATCAGGCGAAGTGCGCCGCAAGAATGATCATGGGCCGACCCACGCCCTACCACGCCGTGCCCTGGTTCTGGAGCGATCAGGCAGCGTGGAAGCTCCAGATCGCCGGGGTCGCGCCTGCGCTAGATCAGGTTGTGCTGCGCGGTGATGCGATGAGTGAAGCCTTTTCGGTCTTCGGGTTCAGCGGCGGGCGGCTGGCGGTGGTGGAATCCGTCAACCGGCCCGGTGATCACATGGCCGCGCGGCGCATCATCGGGGAGGGGCGCAGCCTTGCACCAGCGGAAGCGGCGGACACGGGCTTTGACCTCAAGACAGCACTTGTGCGGTGACGGCTGATTCGCCCACCACAAGCACCTGCGGCGCATGGCCTGTGTGCTCCAGAAACCGCAGCAGGTCAGCGTAGCTCACGCCCGTCGTCATGGTGTTGACCAGCGGATGGCCATTGATGCGCGCGTAGCTTTGCAGCCGCGCATCGAGGATCATCGTCACGCGCTCTGCCGTGTCGTTGATGACGGCAAAGGCCGTGACCGAGCCCGGCGTCACGCCCAGGTGCTCCATCAACTGCTCGGCGCTGCCAAAGGAGACGCGCCCGCTGCCGCCGATGGTCTCGTGCAGGCGTTTCAGATCGATCACCGTGCTTTCCACGGCGGTGACGAGAAACAGCCGGCCCTTCTTGTCTTTCAGGAACAGATTCTTGGTGTGGGCCCCGGGCACCTCGCCGCGCAGAGTTTTGGATTCCTGCACCGTGAACAACGGCGGGTGGTGGATGGTCTCGTGGGCAATGCCCAGTTCATCGAGCACGCGCAGCAGATCATCGGGAGTGCGCATCGGAAACTTACCTGCGGTGCGTCTGCATCAGCGCGGCCAGTGCCGGGTCGGGCTTATCGGGCAGCATGATTTCCACTGTGGCATAAAGGTCGCCTCCGGGTTCCCCCGGCAACCCCTTCCCGCGCAACCTGAATGTCTTGCCGCCGGAGGTCATGGGCGGCAGCATGATCTCGATTCCGCCCGCCAGCGTCGCCACGAACACCGGGCCGCCGAGCACCGCATCGGCCAGCGGCACGGGAAAGCGCATGCGCAGGTCACGGCCGTCCATGGTGAAGCGCTCGTGGGGCGCAATGCGGATCGTCAGCATCACATCGCCCGGTTCGCCGCCCGTGGGGGAGGTGTAACCCTGCCCCCGCAGGCGCACGGTTTGTCCGTCCGTGACATTGCGGGGGATGGCGATCTCAAGTTCGCGGCCCGTGGGCATCTTCACGCGCTTGGGCGCGCCCTCGATGATTTCTTCCAGCGTCAGCGTCATGGTCGCCTGTGCTTCCGCGCCCTTTTGCGGCGGCGCGGGTTTGCGCTGGGCCCCGCGTGCCCGCTCGGACGTGTCGCCGAACATGCGGCCAAAGATGTCGGACGCGTCAAACCCGCCAGCGCCCGGACCCTGGCCTGCGCCCGGCGGCCTGCGGCCTCCTGCACTTGCCCCCATGCCCGCCCCCATGCCCGCCGAGAACTGACGGAAAATGTCTTCTGCTGCCGCTGCAGCGCTGGAGTGGCTGTGGCGCGCGCCGCCGAACCCGCCTGCGCCGTTTCCAAAGCCCTCGAAGCCCCGGAAGGCGGGTTTGCCATCGGCGCCGATTTCGCCGCGGTCGAACTGCGCGCGCTTGGGCGGATCGCCGAGGATTTCATAGGCGGAGTTCAACTCGGCAAAGCGATCCGCCGCCTTGGGGTCATCGCGGTTGCGGTCCGGGTGATGGATCTTGGCCGCACGGCGGAAGGCCTTCTTGATCTCGGCTTCGCTCGCACCCTTGGCGAGACCAAGAACGGTGTAGGGATCACGCATAGACCGGGCCGCTCCACTGAAAAGGAAACTTGGGTTTCCCTTTCATGTGGTAAATCCAAAGCCGCAACGCAACTGGCATCTGCATTGAGGTCTGTTTCGCGCATCAGATCAGCAGAAAATCGATCTGGTTCTGCACTTGTGCGACCGTCACGCCGCTGATGACGATGGAGGCCCCGCCCACGCCGCCGTAACTGATGACGGCGGAGCCACCTACCTGAGTAAAGGTCAGGCTGGCAGGCAGGATTGCGATATCAAACACAAGGCGGTCCTCCTCCGAAAAGTCGATGATGGTGTCTTGAGCTCCGCCTGAAAGATCAGCCACGGTGAACTCAAAGCGGTCCGCGCCTGTGCCCCCGAACATCACATCGCTGCCAGTTCCACCGCGCAGGATGTCAGCGCCGCTGCCGCCGCTAAGTGAATCATTCCCGTTCCCCCCGAACAGTAGGTCATGGCCTGCGCCGCCCAGCAGCGAATCATTGCCCAGTTCGCCGGAGAGCACATCGTCGCCATCAGCGCCGTCCAGGCTGTCATCATCGCCCTGTCCGATGAGCAGATCGTTGCCATCGCCGCCGAACATGTAATCCTTGCCGCCGCCGCCGATGAGCGTGTCGTTGCCCAGTTCGCCGGAAAGCACGTCGTCGCCATCCGCGCCGTCGAGGCTGTCGTCACCGCCCTGACCGATCAGCAGATCATTGTCATTGCCGCCGAACATGTAGTCTTTTCCGCCGCCGCCGTTGAGCGTGTCGGTGCCGAGTTCGCCGGAGAGCACATCGGCGCGAGTGCCGCCGTCGATGCTGTCGTTG
>JANMMT010000196.1:0-4603 GCA_031373545.1 Hyphomicrobiales bacterium | reverse complement strand
CCATCAATGGCCAGGCAGGCTGGAACGTGGTGAGCTACCAGGCTGATGCCAGCAATGGCGGGCTTGCAGGTGTTACGGTCAACTTGGCTGCGGGTACGGCAACAGACGGTTTCGGTAACACAGATACACTCATCAACATTGGCGGCATTCTGGGAACGGCCTTCGCCGATAACCTGACAGGCAACAGCGGCAACAATCTCTTCCGCACCAATGGCGGTGCAGACACCATATCAGGCGGAGCGGGCCTAGATGTTATTGAGCTCTATGTCGACGACATGATTGGTGGCGCTGGTGCGAGCATTGATCTTAACGCGGGTACGGGTGTTGGGCTGGATGCTGCAACCTTCACCTTCACCGGCATCGAGGCGGTGGATGGATCTTATCGCAATGATACGATTCTGGGATCCAACAGCACAGCCGTTGGACTCGGTGATAACCTCTTCGGTGACCTGGGGAACGATTCCATCGATGGCCGCGATGGCAACGACACCATCAGCGGGGGCGCGGGTGCGGACACGCTGATCGGCGGCGCGGGCATCGACTGGCTGAGCTATGTCTTCGACACCACTTCACCTTCAAGCTTCAATCTCGATTCAGTCACCAACCAACTCAACGGCTGGCAGGCCCAAAACTGGAACTGGACGGGCGTCACCGTCAATCTGGCCACAGGTGTGATGTCCGGCCTCGATGGTGCCGTGGATACCTTCTCAGGCTTCGAGAATGTGGCGGGCACTTACTACAACGACAACCTGACCGGTGATGCCAACGACAACATCTTCCGTGGCTATGCCGGCAATGACACGATCAATGGAGGTGGCGGCAACGACACCGTGACCTATGCGCCGGTCTATTCGCGCACTTCAGGCATTGCGATTGCCAATTTTGTCGGTGACGTCCCCAACGGTGTGAGCGTCAACCTGGGTGCAGGCGTTGCCCAGGATGGCAATGGCGGAACAGATACGCTTGTCAGCATCGAGAATGTCATCGGCTCCATCGGAAATGACACAATTACAGGCACCTTTGGCGTTGCAGCCAACGTCTTCACAGGCGGCTTGGGAGATGACCTTTATCGCCTCATTGGCGCAGAAGACACAATTTTTGAACTTGCCAATGAGGGCAATGACACAATCGAGGCGATGTCTGGCACGATAACAATGGGCGCAAACATTGAAGCGTTATTTTTCAATGGCTACGCGGGCAACACCAACGTGCTGGCGAACGATGCGAACAATGTCATTGTTGGCACCACAGGACAGAACGTTTTCATCGGTCTGGGCGGCAATGACACCCTGGTTGGCCAAGGCCAGGGCGACGTGCTGGACGGCGGCACGGGCGACGATTCGATGACCGGCGGAGACGGCAGCGATGTCTATTATGTGGACAGTGCCTCTGACCAGGTGATCGAGACCAACAGCAATGGGGGAACGGGCGGCTTCGACACGATCTACTCGACGGCCACCTACACGCTGTCGTCCAACGTGGAGCAAATGGTGACACTGGGCGGCGCTGTGCTGACCGGCACGGGCAACGGCGGTGATAACAACATGGACGCGACGCTGCGTGGCAATGGCGTCACCTTTCTCGGGCTCGATGGCGCGGACAACATCTACGGCTCCAACTATGCCGACAGCCTCGTGGGCGGCAATGGCAACGACATTATCCTCGCCTATTATTCGGTGAACGGTGCAGACACGCTGGTGGGCGGCGCGGGCGATGATGTGTATTACCTCGTCGAAAACGGTGACACGATTGTCGAGCTGTCAGGCGAGGGCTTCGACACGGTCTACACTCAGGCGGATGCGACGTTGTTCGACAACGTGGAGCAGGTCGTTGTTTACGGGGCAGCCACCAACATCACAGGCAATGCGAGCAACAACAACCTCTTCGGCCTCAACTCCAGCAATGGGCTGACCATCAGCGGCCTGGCGGGCAACGACTGGCTCGTGGGTTCCAACCAGTCCGACACATTGCTGGGCGGCGCGGACAACGACATCCTGCAAGGCTTAGGCGGAGCCAACCGCATGGAAGGCGGCACAGGCGATGACGTCTATTATTCCACGAGCGCAACGGATGTGATCATCGAGAATACGGGCGAGGGTCGCGATACGGTCTATGCCAGCTACAATGTCACCAGCCTGGCCGCCAACGTTGAGCAGATCGTCTCCTTCGGCGGCGCGACCATCGGCAACGGCAACAGCGGCGACAACACGCTTTATGGCAACAACAACTCCGTGGGCATGTCGCTGGATGGTTTTACAGGCGCCGACCTGATCTTCGGTTCCAACTTCGCCGACACGATTATTGGCGGTTTCGGCAACGACACGCTGGTGGGGCTCACGGGAGACGACCTCTTCGCGTACACCACGGCCGGCAACATGGGCGCAGATCTGATCATCGACTTTGACGCGAACCCGGCCGGCGGACAGGACAGGATCGACCTCACCGGGCGTGGCTACGCGGCGGGCGATGTTTCCGGCGCGATCACGGTCGCGAACTCCGGTGGCAGCACCTTGATCAACTTCGTCTCGGGCTCGCTGGCGGGCACGACAATCACGCTGTCGGGCGTGGCGGTCGCCAATGTCAACGCCAGCGATTTCCTGTTCTGACCGTCCAGAACAGGTGTGGTGAAACGGGACACGCAACATGCCGACCTGCGTAACTCCGCGCAGGCTGCGGCGTTGGAAACCCGTCTTGGCGACACCTGAAGATTGCGTTAAGACGTTCTCGATCAGAGAACGGGGCGATCATGTGTACGGCGTGTCTGGCAACTGGCCAATGGGGCAGTGGGTTTCATACGGGGGGTGACCTGTCCAAGCCAGCAGAGGCTGTGGGCACGGCGCAGGGCTTCACCGGCAATCAGAACATCGACGGGGTGATCTCCGGGACGCGCTGGAATGCGCTGGCTCTCACCTACAGTTTCCCTAACAGCACGGACGTGTTCTCGGGAGGATACGAGGACAACGCCTTCACCAACAACTTCGGAGCGGTCACGGCCGCCATGGAGACCGCAGCGCGCTCAACGTTTGCACAACTCGCGGCCCTCACCAACCTCTCCTTCACCGAATTGCCCGTCAGCACGGGCACGGCCAGTGTCGACATCACCCTGGCGCAATCCAACACGCCCAGCACGGCCTACGCCTATTATCCCGCCAGCACATTCGTTGCAGGAGATGTGTGGTTCGGGCGTCAATCCAATTACACACAGCCCGTGCTGGGGGATTACGCCTACTTCACGATGATTCATGAACTTGGCCATTCCATGGGCCTGCGGCATGGTCACGAATTCGGCCCCCTGAACGGCGGCACCTATATCAGCCCGATGGCCACGAACCGGGACTCGCAGGAGTTCAGCCTCATGACATATCGCTCCTACGTGGGCGCGCCGACGGACTTTGTCCGCAACGAGAGTTACGGTTTTGCGCAGACCTACATGATGTACGACATCGCCGCGTTGCAAACGATGTACGGTGCGGATTTCACGACCCATGCGGGCAATACTGTTTACACGTTTGATCCTCTGACGGGGCAGATGTTCATCGATGGGCTGGGGCAGGGGCTTCCCGGCGGCAACCGCGTGTTCCGCACGCTGTGGGATGGCGGTGGCACGGACACCTATGACTTCTCCAATTACACCGGCAACCAGACAATCAGTCTTGTGGCGGGCGGGTGGTCGCTGTTTTCAGCCACGCAGCAGGCCAACCTCGGCGATGGCAACTTTGCGCGCGGCAACCTGTTCAATGCGCTCGTCTATCAGGCCAGTTTTTCGTCGCTCATCGAGAACGCCATCGGCGGCAGCGGCAATGACCGCATCCTGGGCAACGAGATCAACAATATACTGATGGGAAGTGACGGTAATGACACGCTGATCGGCCAAGGCGCCAATGACAGCCTGGTGGGCGGTGCGGGTGACGATGTCATTTACGGAGACAACGGCCAGGCTGCACCTTCTCTCACCACGGGCGTTGTTGTAAGCGGCACTAGTCGTTTTAGATTTCTGAATAGCACGGCTACGAACAACTCACAGTCCTCGGCTTTAGATCTAACTCCCGACTTTAATATTGATTCGGATGCAAACATTGAAAATTCCACACTCAATCCTCATTCGACAGTGCGCGCCCTCTGCAACGGTCTGGCTGGGTGGTACCGGGTCACGCTCAATGCCAATGTGGCCATCACGGTCGACATTGATAGAACGACCTCTCTTGACTCTTACGTCCGCGTACTGGCTGCGGACGGGATAACACAACTTGCTTTCAATGATGACAACGGGTTCGATCCGGGTTCCACGAGCAGCCTTGATTCACTTGTTCGTTACACGACACAGACCAGTGGCGTCTTTTATATCGTGGTTGGCCGCTATGGGTCTCCCAACACGCTGCCTTCTGCTGGCGTATATGATGTGCATATCTCCGTCGCAGCCCCACAGCCTGACGAACCACTCTCCTCTGGCATTATCAGCTTTGCCGGCAACGACACGCTGGACGGCGGCGCGGGTGCGGACAGTCTGGTGGGCGGGGCGGGTGATGACAGCTACATCATCGATTCTGCGGGCGATGTGGTGGTGGAAGCGGCCAATGAAGGCTCCGACACGGTGATGGCGAAC
>JANMMT010000194.1:0-62980 GCA_031373545.1 Hyphomicrobiales bacterium | reverse complement strand
GTTCGCCATCACCGTGTCGGAGCCTTCATTGGCCGCTTCCACCACCACATCGCCCGCAGAATCGATGATGTAGCTGTCATCACCCGCCCCGCCCACCAGACTGTCCGCACCCGCGCCGCCGTCCAGCGTGTCGTTGCCGGCCCCGCCCAGCAGCGTGTCCGCCCCGTTGTTGCCGGAAAGGGCATTGTCCGCCGCGTTGCCTGTGATGCTGTCGTTGCCCGATCCGCCAATGGCATTCTCGATGAGCGAGCGCGTGTCCGTGCCGAATTGCAACGCATTGAACAGGTTCGCACGCGCCATGTTGCCTTGGCCCAGACTGGCGAGCTGCGCTGCCGACATGGTGCTCCAGCGGCCAGGCGTCAGGTCGATGACCTGGTTTGTTGCGTAATTGGAAAAATCATAGGTGTCGATGCCACCTCCATCCCAGATCGTCTGGAACACGCGGTTCGCGCCCGGCGTGCCCTGGCCCACGCCGTTGATGAACATCTCGCCCGTCGTGGCGCTGAAACTGTAGGTCGTCGCGCCGGCGTTCGTGCTGAAATCCGCGCCGTACATCTTCTGCAAGGCCGCGATGTCGAGCATCATCAGGCTTTGGGGATAACCATACGTCTCGTTGGTGTAGTAATCATACGTCACGAGATCCTGCCCGATGTAGGAGCGGTAGCTCATGATCGAGAACTCAAGCGAGTCCCGTGCGACCGAGACAGGCAGGGAGATGATCCCCACGTCATCCTCGTAAACACCCACACCGCCGATGAAGCTGTGTGCGTGCTTGAGGCCCATCGCATGACCGATTTCATGCAAGGCGGTTGCCCAGGCGTAATCCCCGCGCACAGGGCTGTCGTAATCACCATTCGTGCCGAACCAGACATCCCCGCCTTTGAAGTATCCATCGGGCAGATAGGCGTAGGCCGTGGATGCATCAGCGGTTCTCGCCAGATACATGTTGGCCGCCGTGCTGCCGCTCACTTCCGTGATGGTGATGTTCAGCACGCGGTCGAACTGCTGCATGGCGCTGCGGATCGCGGTGGCGAGCGCGGCCGTCACGGGTTGGAACGTCCCGGTCTCGTCATAGGTCACGCTGTAGCCGGCATAAATCGAGGTGGTGGCTGGCATGCTGTAGGTGAGGGCCGTGCCCGTCCAGCGATAGCCGGAAATCAACGCATCGATGTCCTGCACGCCTGTGCCGGTGGAAGAGCCGGTCGTGCCTTGCCCACTCTGGCGATGGCCACCATCCGATACGGGTGCCGCAACGGAACCCGATGCCGCATTCTTCGCTTCACAGACAATGCACATCAGAAACCGCCCCTGACCAGACCAAAGGTATGTCTAGTGCGAAACAGGCTAATAGGGTCTGAATCGCGCAACTACACCGGTTAGTCCGATGATTTACGGGGAAATCTGGTTAGCAAATGATTGCCGACCGCCATCTGCCTTACAGGATGAGCGGAAACAGCGTATGCCCGTTGCGCGCGCGCCAGGCTTCCAGCGCTTCAGGCAAGGACAACGACACCTGTTTGCGCGCCCGCATGGCCGCCACCAGATCATCGAAAAACGAGGCTGTTCCATACCCTTCGAAGCGCAACTCCTCGGCTGCGACACCGGCCTGAAACGCGGCAAAGTTCTTCTGGTACCAGGCATAGTTCGGCGTGTTCATGAGATAATGCACGGGGTGGAAATCGAAGACGCAGATGTTGTCGCTGGCGATGGCCAGCTCGATCAAGCGGTGGTCGAAGACATTGTATTCACCCAGCGTTCCAAAGTCGGGCCGGTTGAAATCTGCATTGTCCATGTAGAAGATCGGCATCTGCCAAACGCCCCACGGGCTGAGCGTGGGCGTATGGTCGGGCCGGGCGAAGGCATCCGCCGTACTGACGATCTTGTAGTCAAGTCGTGAGAGCTGCACCCCGACAAACTGGCTGAACACCAGCGAATGAGCACGCCAGCAGGTCGCTTGCGGAAAGGTCGCGCGCCAGTTCTCCAGCTCGTTTTGCCAGTTGGAATGGTCGGTCAGCAGCGGATGCGGCCCCACCTCGTGACCGGCTTCGTCCAGAAAATGAAAGGGCCCGGTGCAAAAGAACGTTCCCCGACCAGGAAAGCGGCAGGTTTCCAGCCAGGTGCGCAGGCGCGGTTCGCTCATGTGGTCGGTGTCGAACGTCAGGCAGATCATCGGCTCAAACCAGCATGGCACGGGCAAAAGTGCCTGCCACGCGCCGCCCCGCCGGCACATCGCGCGCCACTGCTGAGCCCATGGCGACCCAGGCCCCGTCTCCCAGCCGCAGCGAATTGCCCACGACAGCGCCCGGTCCGATCCACACATCATCACCCAGCGTCGTCGCCCCGCTGATGCAGGCTCTGGCCGCGAGGCGGCAGTTCTGGCCGATCACCACACCGTGCGCCACGTGCACAAGTTGATCGAGCTTGGTGTTGTTGCCCAGAATGGTCGCGCCGCCGAACACGGATTTGGCAATGGCCGAATTGGCCATGACATGCACATTCGCGCCGATATGGACACCGCCCGCGTGGGGCACGTACGTCAACGCGCCATCGATGCGGCGCATCTCGAAACCGGGTCCGCCGATGGCCACACCCGCACCGATGTAGGTGCCGCTGCCGACGAAGGTATGCTCATGGACGACCGCATTGGGCTCGACGACAACGCCGGCCTCGATCACCACACCGCGCGGGGCAATGACGGCGGACGGGTGGACTCTGGCATCCGCATCGATGCGTGTCGGCAGGTCGTGTGCGTAGAAGTCTGGTTGCTCGGCGCACAGCCAGTTGTGCAGCTTGAGGAAAGCCGCCATCGGCTCGGCGGAGACCAGCACGCCCAGCGCATGGGGAATGCTGTCCGCCAGTTCCGCCGTGGTGATGACAGCCGCGAAATGGGCGCAGTTGTCATCGAATTGCGTGCGAAAATCAGGGTTGTAAAAGACCGTCAGCATGTGCCGGCCGCAGTTGCGGAACATGCCGAGGTTTTCGAATGCCGCGTCGCGCCACACGGTCCCCCCGGTGATGTGGACCACATCCGAGAGGCGGAGCTGCTTCTGGGAATAAAAGAAGGGCAGGATCATCGGGCAACCCCGCCCGCATTCCTGGGTGCTGGCCTCGCCTTGATTGGCGCGGGTCGCGGCTCCGCCAGCAGCGCCTGTGTAGCGGGTTTCAGCCGCGCTTTCAGATCAGGCATGTGATCCACGACGGCATTCATGAAGGTATGGAAGAAGACCTTGTTGCTGTACTCCTTGAAATACCAGGCATGACCTTCCTCTCCCAGGCGCTTGGCCAGTGCAGGGTCGTTGCGCAGCTTCAGCAAGGCCGTGTAAATTTCATCCTTCGTGCGCCCATTCACGAGAGGCGGATGCTGCGAGAAACACCACTCGTGATGCGTCTTGGAGTAGCTCACCAGCACCGGCTTGCGGCACATCATCGCCTTGGGCGGAATGCCGCCGAAAGTGAGCGGCGCACCGAAGTTGTCCGCGATCACATCCGATGCCAGGAGGTAGCGCACGAAGGAGCGGTGCGGCTGTGCCCGCATCCACATTACATTGTTCGCAATCTTGAGTTCGGCGATCAGCGCCTTCGATTTATCGACGGTCTGGCCGGCATCCACGCAGATCAGCAGGCCTTGCACGCCGTTTTCATGCACCAGCCGTGCAAAGGCGCGGATCAGCAGATCATTGCCTTTGTCCCAGTTGGTGTCGCGCAATTCCGGATCCCAGTGGTGACGGGCGGGCGCAAACACGATGAAGTCGCAGCCGCGCATCCGGCAGATGCGGCGGCGCAGCTCCTCCGCGCGGGGGCGCTGCTCCTCCACGTGCAACTCCATGGTCGGATGCGGAATAAAGCGAAAATCCTTCAGGCCCATGCGTTCGGCGGCCATGTAGTTGTCGCAGTTCGTGATGAGGGAACACAGCGCGTTCTGGTAAACCGCCTTGGTCTGCCGCCCAAGATAATCCTTTTCGAACGGAATCTTGCGGATCGTGCCGTGCTCCAGCGCGAAATAGGGCTTGCCCGCCATCATGGCATAGTGGCCCTCCGTCGAGTAGCCGACCACCAGATCGTAGAACGCGAACAGCCCTTTCCACATATGGGCGTCATATTCCACATGGGCCACTTCGGACATGATTGAAGGTGGTTTGCGGTCCCTTTCCTCCAGTTCATCGAGCTTGATCCGGGTTTCGATTGCAGACGGGCTCCCGGAGGGCGCGGCGGCGAGCACTTTGCGCAGATGCACAATCATGCGCGCCCGGTCCTGTGCCACCTGCGGATTGACGAAGCCGGTCCTTGTGCTGGCCGGTTCGATGAGTGAGGCCATGCGCTCGGAAGCCTTGGGCAGCGTCACATATTCCGCGCCGGGGAAGGGGCCTCTGCCAAGCCGCGGTGGTGAGCCAGGGTGGTCGATCTTGAAGCGCGCGCGAATGCGGTTAGCCGTGCGGGAGTACCACAGCCCATGGAAGCGGTTTGCCAGACGCGGGGTGCTCATGGCGCGGCGGAACACATACATCAGGCTGCCGATGAACAGCCGCTTGAGCGTCTTGTTCTGGTTGAGCGCGGCCAGATATTGCATCGCCAGGTAGCGCGGCCCCTGCGAATACCAGACCGGCCGCTGAAAGCCGTGCAGATTGACTTTGTGCCATGCCGGCAGGAAATCATTGAGCCAATCGCCCTCGACCTCTGCGGACTCCCACTCCGGGCAGCCATGCGTGTGGTAATAATCCATCACCAGCAGATGCGATTCAACCTCATCCGTGTTGAGAATGGTCGAGGCGATATAACCATTGTTGGCGATATTGCCGATGTGGAGAATCTTGATCTTGTCGTTGGGCTTGCGCGCGAGATCGGCGGTCATGGATCAAGATGCTTTCAAATGTGGCACAGCGGTAACGCGAGAGCGCGTTTCGATCAACCTGTGTCGGTCAACCGGTCTTGCTTCGCACCCAACCGTTGTAGGTGGCGCAGACGTCATCGATAGGGCCAAGACCCGCGACTTCCCCGTTGAGGAGAAAAAGCCCGATGTTGCAATACTCCTTGAGCGCGGCTTCCGAATGCGCCGCCAGCACGAGGCAGCTGGCGGAGGAGGCCAGCGCCTTCACCCGGTTGCTGGCCTTGTCCAGAAAGGTCGCATCGCCCGCGCCGATGATCTCGTCAATCAGCAGGATCTCGGGCGTGATGGATGTGGCGATGGCAAACGACAGCCGCAGCAGCATCCCTGACGAGTAGGTGCGCGCGGGCAGGTAAATCTGATCGCCGATATCGGTGAAGCGGACAATCTCCTCCTTCTTCTGCTCGATTTCGTCTGGCGCCATGCCCAGCAGAAGGCAGCAGCCATAGATGTTGTCATAGCCACTTTCATCAAGGTCCATGCCCACACCGGTGGTGAAAAGGCTGGAAATACGACCCTCGACCGTCAGTTTGCCGGATGAGGGCATGATGGCCCCGGCCAGCAATTTCAGCAGGGTGGATTTGCCCGCGCCGTTGGGCCCCATCAGGCCCAGCCGGTCACCCCGCCGCAACGTGAAATTCACATTCCTCAAGGATTGGACGAACGGGCGTCCGCGCCCCTCGCGCTTGATCCGCGACACGCTCGAGTTGATGATGACACGGCGAAAGCTGCGCTCGGGTTCATAGATCGGGTACGCGACATCCACATGCTCCGCCGCAACCATGACGGGGCGTTCCAAAGCCTCGCGCTCCCGACCGTCTGGGTTGTTTGCTACCACGGCACTCATATCCAGTATGCAATGCGGGTGCGCACGCGCCCGAAAATGGTGATGGCCAGGAACGACCCCACGACGGTCATCACGAGAACGAAAATGACGCTGTCCTGTGATGGATATTGTCCCAGCAGGAATGGCCGCATCATCTCGATGAGGTGGTAGAACGGGTTCCAGTCCACGAACGCCGTGCGCACCGGTCCGACCGCCAGGCGCTCCACGGGCCAGAAGATCGGCGTGACGAAAAACAGCCCCGCCACGACGTTCTGGATGATCGGGGTCACGTCCCTGAAGCGCGTGGCGGCGAGCCCCACCAGAATCGCCATCCACATCACATTGAGGCTGACAAGCGGCACGGACAGCAACAACCAGATCAGGCTGGTCGGCAATGAACCCTTAAAATACCAGAACACAACCAGATGCACTGCAAGAAAATGCGCAAACACCAGCACGTTGCGCCAGACCACCCGGATCACGTGGATCAGGATAGGCTGGTTGGTGTTGTTGATCACGGAGTGCCCGGCCACAAAGGCCGAGCAGGATTCAGAGACGCAGGTTGCGACCAGAAACCAGCTGATCATGCCCGCCGAGAGAAATGGCATGAAGTCCGGCAGCTTGGCATTCCAGAGGTTGGCATAGACCACGCCCATGATGATGATGAGAAGCGCCTGGTTTCCCACGGTCCAGAACGGGCCGATCAGTGTGCGCCGGTAGCGCGCGCGAATATCGCGATACCCGAAATACGACCAGATGCGGAACGCTGCGATCGAAGCCGTGAAATCCTTGAGGCCTGCGGTGAACATTCCGGATCTGTGGTTGTGGGCTCCGGCCCAAGGCACACGCATGTGCAGGAATTGGATGTGCAGGAATTGGATGTGCAGGATTTGAGTATTCAGGAGTTGAGTGTGCAGGAGATATGAGTGTCAACGACCCGCCGTATCGCGGGCCTCGCCATCAATGTCAAATAGGGTCGTTCATCCGATCTGTACTTAAAACGCAAAATCGGCGGCATTGACGTTGCCTGCACCCAGGCCTGCGAGCAGGATGGTGGTGCCTGCCAGTGAGCCGCTGGTGAAGCTGATCAGCGTGCCGCCGCCCTGCGCCGCCACGGTGATGGCACCCCCCAGGCTGCCCGCGCCGTAGCCGCGCCCGGCAAGATCGATCAGGTCGGTTCCGTCCGCAAAATCCGTGATCAGATCCGCGCCCATGTTGCCCTTGATGACGTGGGAGGCACAGATGCCAGTGATGATGTTATTTGCGCCGTTGTTTCGTTGGTGGCCACACCCACGGCCATGCGGCCATAGGGGTCATATTGGCCCAAATAGTTATAGTAACCGACGCGATCATTGTTGTCAGAATAAGTGCGCAGTTGGTTGATGTCGAACGGCATGAATCAGTCTTTCGCTGGCGGAGGGTTCTTGAAACTGTCGAGCAGGGCGGTGACGCGTTCTTGAATGTTGCGCCAATGTTCGTGATATATTTTCCAGTAAGTCAGGCGAACGCCTGATTTTGTACCTCTATGACTAAAGTAATGATGGCAGAGCGTGATGGGCGCATTATCAGGATGCAGCGTGCCATCGCGTTTGTAATCTGATCCGCAAGTGATCAACGTATCAGAAACATCAGGCGTTTCTCCATCGAACCACAAATCGTAATAGGGTGGGCCACCATGTCCCAGAGGGTGATTGGCAAGGCCGGGGTTTACGACGACTGTTGCAGGCCCAATGCGATTGAGGCCAAATCTTGGTTCTTTGCGAATTTTAGGAATGTCTTTGTATTCAAGCCCGATGTTCAAATCACGTAACAGCCATATACCTCTCTTTTGATTCTGCACCTGTTTATTCCATGTTGAAGCAAGTGTTCCTCCGGGGGGGTAACTTGAACAGTTAAACGGTCAAACTCATTTGGCTTTCCTGTAATCGGCGGCACTCTCTGATCGTGTGGACTTACATTTGGCAAGACAGCCCAGAAAAACATGCCGCCATAGCCCTGCTCAAGGCTGGGCTGGTGAGTGTTTTCAAAGATCATTTGCGCACCAATCGACGGCCCAAAGATCAAATTACGATACCCCCACGGCACGCGCAGTGTGCCAATGTTCTGCGGGCTGCCGAAGGGCCATTTGTGCTCGACATATTGAGGTGTGCCATCGCGCGCGCAGACCACCCGCACCACCCAGTTCAAGGGTTGCGGCACGATGCCGGGGCAGTTTGTGGCCTCTCGGCCCGGCGGCGTCACGCGGATGAGGCTGGGCAGCAGCACAAGCCCTGCGATGATCAGCCCGGCGAAAACAATGCGATACCGCTGGCCTATGAGCCAGTTCATCCACAGGTTGAGGTTGCTTTTACTTTCCACTGTGTCCCTGTGTGCAAATCAATGGATTTAAATGTGGGTGTTGCGATCATCATTTTGTGAAAGAATCTTAAAATCAAAGATCGTGTTCTCAATTCGCCATCACCGCGTCACCCGCTCCAGCCACTCCACCAGTGCTTTCAAATCCTCCGCATCGGTCACCCGTTGCTCGGGCATTTTGGTGCCGGGCGTCACCACGCTCGGCCCGTCGCGAAACAGGCGTGTAATGGTTTCGGCGTTCCAAGTGATGCCATGCGCGCCAAAGCCGGGGGAATAGATGAAGTCTTTCGCCGTGCCGATCTTGCGGCCGAACACGCCGTGGAGCGTCGGTCCGGCTCGGTTGCCGCCGTTCGGCGTCACGGTGTGGCAGGCCTCACAGGCGCGAAACACCTGCGCGCCGCGCTCGTTCATGGCGCTGGCGGGAAAATCAGCTTTCGGCGCATTGGCGGGGGCGGTGGGCTGGCCTGTCTGCGCATCCCATGAGCGGATGACCCGGTCCGCGCCGCCAGTGTAGAGCATCTTGCCATCGGGGTGAAACGCCAGGCTCCACACCGGCAGGCCGGGGCCGACGAGGGTGGTCACTTCGCGGCCCGTGGCTCGGTCGATGATCTTGACGCCGCCGCTCAGCCCAGCCGCCGCAATCCTGTCACCATCGGCAGAGAGCGCCAGCGCCGTAATGGGCCGCTCCTGCACCTCGATCGTGAGGCGCTCGGAGCCATCGCCCTTGCGGATGTAGAGCTTGCCGTCCCCACCCGCCGCGATGATCTCGCCGTCATAGGCCACCTGCAGGGCGTTGAGCGGGGTGGGCAGCGTGATGACAGTGGGCGCGCCGCCGGTCAGCGGCGTGATGCGCAGCGTGGCGTCATAGCCCGCCGTGATGAGCGTGGTCTGCGTCGGCCCGAATGCAATGCCGTTGACCTGCCCCTTGTGGCCGGCAAACACCAGCGGCTGGTTGGAGAGAATGCTGCTGCCGATCCACACTCTAGCCGTGCCATCCCACGAGGCGGAGGCGATGCCCCCAATGGGTTCGGCGATGGCGAGCGCCGCCACGGGCGCGGTGTGGCCATCCAAAACGGTGGCGGGCGCGGCCTCGCCGGGCTTCCACAGCGCGATCTTGCCATCTTCGCTGCCTGACAGCGCCCAGCCACCTGGCAAAGCGGCGATGCTGGTGATGGCGCTGGTGTGAAAGCGCAGCACTTGCGCTGCGGTTTCGCCGGGCAGGCTCCAGCGGATGACGGAGGTGTCAAAGCTGCCGCTGATCAAGGTTTCCCCATCGGCCGCAATGGCCAGCGCCCGCACCGGGCCGCCGTGGCCGCGCATTTCGGCCTGTGCACCAAAGGGCAACAAAGCTACGCACAGGACAAAGCCAACCCGCGTCATCATCCGCCCTTTCGAATGAGAAAGCTCAGCACGCCCGCATCGGCCGCTTGGCTCACCAGCGCGTCGCCTGTCTCGCGGATGAGATTGGGGATGTCGATGGCGGCCATGGGGTCTGTGCACAGCACTTCCAAGCTTGCGCCGGGTGCCAGGCCTTTGAGCGCCTTGCGGGCCTTGAGAGCGGGCAGGGGGCATTTAAGCCCCTTCAGGTCAAGAACAGTCGAGGTGTTTGCAGTCATGACGCCAAAGGAGCACTTGCCACGGCGCCCCGCAACGTCAACTTGCTTTGCATGTCAGGAAAAAGAACCAGCAGCTATCTTGTCCAGCCCGATCCGGCTGATCCGCGTCTCACCCGCGAGGTTTCCGGCATGGATCACAGCGGCGCACCCATCACCACGCGCGTCACGGTGGAGCGCGCACTGACGCTGTATCTCAATGCCCGCGAGATCGTCACCATGATGACCATCGGCGATCACCCGCAGGAGCTGGCCCTGGGCTATCTCCTCAACCAGAACATGCTGAAAGCCGATGATGTGGTAACGGGCGTGGATTACGACGAAGACCTCGAAGTTGTCGTGGTGCGCACGGAGCGCCAGACGAATTTCGAAGACAAGCTGCGCAAGAAAACGCTCACATCGGGCTGCGCGCAGGGCACGGCTTTCGGTGATCTGATGGAGCAGATCGAGAGCATCAACCTGCCACAAGCGCCGTTCCGCACCTCGTGGTTGTACCGGCTGGCCTCTGAAATCAACCAGACGCCGTCACTCTATCTGGAGGCGGGCGCGATCCATGGCTGCGTGCTGGCGAAAGATGACCGCCCACTGGTCTACATGGAAGATGTCGGCCGCCACAATGCGGTGGACAAGATTGCGGGCTGGATGTTTCAGAATGGGGTGAAAGGCGCTGACAAGGCTTTCTACACCACGGGGCGATTGACCTCGGAAATGGTGATCAAGACCGCGCGCATGGGCATTCCCGTGCTCATCTCGCGCTCGGGCTTTACGGCCTGGGGCGTGGATCTGGCGCGGCAGATCGGCATGACCCTCATTGGCCGCGCGAAAGGCAAGCGCTTCATAGTGTTGGCAGGAGAAGAACGCCTCGTGTTCGATCAGGACTTGGCCTACGTTGAGGACGAATCGAACAAGAACAGGCGCAAATCCAGCGCAGATGACTAAAAAGGCGTTCCCGCATGACCATTGCCGTCATTCTCGCAGGTGGGTTGGCCCGTCGCATGGGGGGTGGTGACAAGGGGCTGAGGCCGCTCGCAGGCCGCAGCATCCTCCAACGTGTCATTGACCGCATCGGACCACAGGTCGACCGTCTCGTCATCAATGCCAATGGCGACGCCGAGCGCTTTGCAAATTTCGATCTGCCCGTGATTGCCGATGATCTGCCCGATTTTCCCGGACCACTGGCCGGCATTCTGGCAGGGCTTGATTATGCTGCCGAGATGACAGCTTCCCGCCATGTGCTGAGCGTGGCGGCGGATTGCCCGTTTCTGCCGCGCGATCTGGCGATTGGTTTGCAGATAAGGCTGGAGCGCGAGTCTGCGCGCATCGCGGTGGCGCATTCGGGCGGCTTTGCCCAGCCCACGATTGCCCTGTGGGATGTCTCGTTGCGCCACGATCTGCGCGCATCCCTGGAGGGAGGGATGCGCAAGATCGACATATTCACAGCGCGATATCCGGTGGCCAGTGTGGAATGGGGCGTTGCTCCCGTTGATCCTTTTTTCAACGCCAACGCGCCCGACGATATGACAATGGCGGAGTTGCTCCTTGCGCGTTATCCAGAGGCGTGAAACGGCTTGAGCCGGAATAAAACCAACGGGAGCATGATCCATGACCAACCGCCGCCAATTTCTGAGCTTTGCCGCCAGCACCGCCGCTTTTGTATCTGCGCCATCCATCTTGCGCGCGCAAACAGCCGCCGCACCGCCCAAATTTCCCCAGCCCGCGCTGCCCTATGACTACACGGCCTTGTCTCCCACCATCGGCGCGCAGACCGTGGAACTGCACTTTGTGCGCCATCACGGTGTCCAATACGGCAACGTCAACCGTCTGATCGTGGGGCGCCGCTATGAGGGCATGACCTCCGTTGCGCAGATTTTGCAGCAATCGTCACTCGTGCCGGCGGATGCCGCTATTTTTAACAACGCGGGCCAAGCTTACAACCATGATCTCTACTGGTCGCAGTTCAAGCCCGGCGGTTCCAAGGAGCCCATGGGCGCGCTCAAAGCCAAGATCGACAGCGATCTGGGCGGTCTGGACAAGATGAAGGCCGATCTCATTGCGCTCAGCACCGGCATATTCGGTTCAGGCTGGGGCTGGCTGGCGCAGCAGCCGGATGGCAAGCTGGTGTTGATGGCGACCGCCAACGGCGACAACCCAATCACCAAGAACCACACCGCCCTCATGGGCGTCGACGTCTGGGAACACGCCTATTACCTCGATTACCAGAACCGCCGCGCCGATCACGTGAAGGCCGTGATCGACAATCTGGTGAACTGGAGCGTCGTGGGCGAGCGCCTCAAGGTGTGATGCGGTTGGCCTAAAGCCCCAGCATCAGCTTCAGGTTCTGCACCGCAGCGCCTGAAGCCCCTTTGCCGAGGTTGTCGAGCTTGGCCACAAGCACAGCCTGACGCCGTGCTTCGTTGGCAAACACGCGCAGTTCCATGCTGTTCAAGCCGTTCAGGCTCTCGGCCTCGATCTTGCCACTTGGATCGCCCGAGATCACCTTGACCTGGGCAGCACCTGCGTAATGCGCGGCCAGCGCCGCCTCAAGGTCCGCCGCCTTTGGTTTGCCATGCAGGGCCTCCAGATGCAGCGGTATGCTGACGAGCATTCCTTGGGCAAAATTGCCAACGGACGGCACAAACAAAGGTCGCGTCGTGAGGCGGCTGTATTTCATGATCTCGGGCACATGCTTGTGTTCAAGGCCGAGGCCGTACAGCTCGAAGCTGGGTGCGGTGCCTGCCTCATACGCTTCGATCATCGTGCGCCCGCCGCCTGAATAGCCTGACACGGCGTTGATGCTCAGGGGCTGGTCTGGCGCGATCAGTCCTGCGTTCACCAGCGGGCGCAGCAAGGCAATCGCGCCGGTGGGGTAGCAGCCCGGATTGGACACATGGCCCGCGCCGGCAATGGCGCCGGGCTGATCCACGTCCAGTTCCGGAAAGCCATAGCTCCAGGCGTCATTCACCCGGTAAGCGGTTGATGCGTCAAGAATGCGCGGAGCCTTGTCCCCCAGCGCAGCCGCAAGGCTGACGGCCTCGCGCGCCGCGTCGTCGTGCAGGCACAGGATGGCGAGGTCCGCCTGCGCCATCATGTCCCGGCGCGCGCCGGGGTCCTTGCGCATGGCAGGGTCAATGCTGATCACATGGAGGTTGCCCATGTCGGCCAGGCGCTCACGGATCTGAAGGCCTGTGGTGCCAGCTTCCCCATCAATGAAAATCGCGGGCAGGGTGCCCTTCAGCTTGAAGGTAGTGTGTGCAGGCATCTGGTTCATCGATCAATCCTCAAGCAGGAATTCGTAACAGACATAAAAAAAACCGCGCTGGTTGAGCGCGGTTTGGACAAGCGTTGTGTCAACGCAAGCGTCACGCGCCCCGTGAGAGGGTCCAACGGCGTCGGGCGCGGGTGGGTTCAGTTTTCATGCCGCTGCGCATGTCAGAATGCGCTCGAGATGTCAAGAATCGGCGTCAAACCTGACTCTCCGGCAGAACTTCCTGAATCAGAATCTGAACTTCATCTCCCCAGTCGATGCGCTTGAAATATTTGTATTTTTGGCCATCGCGCTTGGTTGACTCTGCGGCAGCTGCGCCCGAAGCGCTGCACACCGCCAAGGTGATTGCAGCTTTGGAGTGGACAGGTGGTTTGATCACCCGGTGGCTGGCGCGCGCCCTTGGCGCATCCCGCGTAAGCGCGAGATAGGTATAGGGCTCATCCTCATAGGGAACAGTGGCGCCCTTGAGCAAAAGGTGATCGCGGCTGCGCTGCACGCGCACCTTGAAGTGGCACCAGTCAATGCCCTGCAGGGGGCAGGGGGCTTCATGGGTGCAGGGGGCGGCAATGTGCGCACCCGCGGCGATCAGCAGTTTGCGTGCGATGGCGAGGCGGCGAAAACCTTCCGGCGTGCCGGGCTCCACGAGCACAAGCGCCTGCGCGCTGGCATCCCACAGCGCCTGGATGAGAGGCTCCAGCGCGGCTTCCGGCAATTCCGCCAGCACATAGGCCGATGTCACGAGATCCGCGCGGGCGAAGGCTTTGTTTGTGGTGATGTCGGCGGATGACACCTGCACGCTGCGGCTCGCCGCTGCCTCGCCCATGAGCCGGGCGGCCAGCTCCAGGAAGGGTCTGGCGCGGTCGATGAGTGTGAGGCGAGCCAACGCGGGAAAGGCCTCAAGCGCGGCCAGGGCGGCCGTGCCGGGTCCGCATCCAACATCCGTGAGCGACGCGGGGGCGAAATCGGGATGGACAGTGGAAAGGTGCTCCAACGCGCGCGCCACGGCAGCGTATGTGGCCGGCATCCGCGCCAAGGCGTAGGCCAGCGCATCAGCCGGTCCATGGACCACGCGCGCCGAATTTTGCCCCGTGCGATAAGCCTGGGTGAGGGCGGCCGCACGTGTGGCCAGATCGGTGCGGGATGCGCCCTCCGCCAGTTGCCCGAGGCTCTGGCGCACGCAGGCGGAAAGAATCACAGAGGTGTGGGCGCAAACAGGTTGGCCGCGCGGAAGAGCTGGCGCAAAATGGTGATCTCATCGCCGCTGGTCGGCGTGGTGCGGCTGATGAAGTCGAAGACCTGACCATCCTGCAAGCCGAAGTTGGCGACACGCGAGACACGGTTCTTGGCATCGATGTAAACTGCGATCACGCGCTGGTCTTCCAGCCGCTCGCCCATGAACTGAAACCGGCGGGTGAGGCGCTGGGAGACATAATAATAGGTTTTGCCGCCTACCGTGGAAACCGTGGAGGGCGTGCCCAGAACGAGCAGCACCTGCTCGGCGGATGCGCCGGGCTTGATCTGCTCAAGGGCGCGGTCATCCATCTGCCAGCCGCGGTTGATCACCTCGCCTTCGCAGGCGCCCAGTGCCAGCGTGCCTGCCACAGCGAGGCCGAGAAAACCCTTGCGAGCCAATTGAACGAACTTCATGCCGCACACCTATGAGAGCCAGAGCGAAGCGCCTATATGACGCTCGCGCGGCGTGGTTGGTAACCCGCGACGGCGGAACGCGCAACCGCCGCTCGCAGCAAGGTGCTTGAACAGCATGGTTCTGGGTCTTTTCCGCAGGAACAAGCCGGTTGCCTCGGTGAATGCGGTCTACGGCGATATCGTGGCAGCCGGGCGCTGGCCACAGCTTTATCGCGACATGGGCGTGCCCGACACCGTGATGGGCCGGTTCGAAGCGCTGACCTTGCATGCGGCGCTGATCCTCATGCATCTGAAAACCCTGCCAGCGCCCGCCGACAGTCTGGGGCAGGAGTTGGTGGATCGTCTTTTTGCCGAATTGGATGCGGCGTTGCGCGAGGTGGGCATCGGCGATGTTTCCGTGCCGAAAAAGATCAAGAAGCTGGCACAGGCGTTTTATGGCCGGGCGCAGTCCTACGAGGATGCGCTGGCGCCCGAGGCTTCGGCGCTTGCTCTTGAGGAATCGCTCGCGCGCAACATCCTGGAGCGCGCCGACCAGCCAGGCCTTGCGGCATTGCTTGCCCGCCATGTGCGGCATCTGGCGGCCCATCTGGCCTCGCAGTCGCTGGATGACATTGTGACGGGGCGTGCCCTTCAATCCGCGCTTGAGGCAGCCAAATGAGAGAACAGGTCAAAAAGGCTGCCCTTTCCCGGGTCGTGAACGTGCACAAACTGCCCCAGACCGGCGAGCGCGTCGTGTTCAAGCCCGATGAGGGGACCCGTGCGGCCATCGCGGCACAATTGAATCTTCCGGCCGTGGATGCGCTGCGCGCCGAGGTGGTCATTCTCGCCAAAGCAGGCAGTATCGTGCATGTCTTGGGGCACGTAACTGCCCATATCCACCAGATCTGCACCGTGACGCTGGAGGATTTTGCCAGCGATATCAACGAAGACATCGATGTGCGCTTTGCGCCGCCCGACCGGATCGAGCCCATCGCGGCAGCCGAGATCGAGCGCGGTCTCCATGATGAAGATCCGCCCGAATCGCTTGACGGCGATACCATCGATGTGGGGGCTTTGGTGCTTGAAACCATCCTGTTGGGGCTGGACCCGTGGCCCCGCAAGCCGGGAGCCGCCTTTTGTGACCACATCGAGGACGACGGCAAGGCCGCACATCCTTTCGCCGGTCTGGCATCGCTCAAGGATGCGGGCAAGGATGGGGGCAAGGATGGGGGCAAGGACCCGGTCAAGGATACGGGCGACGCATGAAGGTTGGCCTGCGCTCTGCGCACGAGCTGGGCGAAAAAGATGCAAAACCGCGTGACGCGCGCACGCCGCGCGGTGTATGGACCGCTCGATTGCGCATTGCTTCGTCCTTGCCCTGCAAGGGCCGCAGTTCAAGGTGACAGACCAGCCAATGGCGAAAAGCATTCGAATTTCCATTGATGCCATGGGCGGGGACCATGGGCCTACCGTTATCATTCCGGGTGCGGCGGCGGCGCTTGAGCGCCATCCCGATGCGCATTTCGTGATATTCGGTCAGGAACAGGCCGTCATGCCGGTGCTGAACCAGCATCCCAAACTGAAGGAGCGCTCCACGTTCCATCACTGCGATGTCGTGGTTCAGATGGACGACAAGCCAAGCGTGGCCCTGCGTAAGGGGCGCTGGAAATCCTCGATGTGGCTGTCTATCGAGGCGGTGAAAAAGGGCGAGGCCGATGTTTGCATCTCTGCAGGCAACACGGGCGCGCTGATGGCGATGGCGACCTTCTGCCTGCGAACCATGGCCAGCATCGACCGCCCGGCGATCGCAGGGCTCTGGCCCACCATCAAGGGCGAATCGGTCGTGCTGGATGTGGGCGCGTCCATCGGCGCGGATGCGCAGCGCCTCATCGACATCGCCGTCATGGGTTCGGCCATGGCGCGCATTGTCTTTGATATCGAAAGCCCCACGGTTGGCCTGCTCAACGTGGGTGTGGAAGAGATCAAGGGCGTCGAAGAGGTGAAGGCCGCAGGCAAGATCATGCGCGAAACGCCCGTGCCCGGGATGACCTATTTCGGCTTCGTGGAAGGTGACGACATCGGCAAGGGCACCGTCGATGTCGTTGTCACGGAAGGCTTTTCGGGCAACATCGCCCTCAAGACAGCCGAAGGCACGGCCAAGCAGATCGGCGAGTATCTGAAAGCGGCCATGAGCCGTTCGATCATGTCGAAGATCGGCTATCTCTTCGTGCGGCGCGCATTTGCGGCGCTGAAGGAAAAGATGGATCCGCGCCGTTCCAACGGCGGTGTATTTTTGGGCCTCAACGGCATTGTCATCAAGAGCCACGGCGGGACAGATGCGCTTGGTTTCGCGGCGGCTGTCGACATGGGCTATGATATGGTGCGGCACGATCTGATGGCCAAGATTCTGGGCACACTCTCGGCCTATCACGGACGTCCGGCTGCCGATGACGTGGTCGTCGCCGAACGTGCGGCGACGGGGGAGTAACGCAGCATGCTTCGCTCCGTTTTGCGTGGCACGGGCAGTGCATTGCCGGCCAAGATCGTCACCAATGCCGACCTTGCGGCCCAGATCGACACATCAGATGAATGGATCGTGCAGCGCACCGGCATCCGCCAGCGGCACATTGCCTGCGGGTTCGAGGAATCGACCTCGGTGCTCGCCACCCGTGCGGCAGAGGCGGCGCTGGCCTCATCCGGCCTGACGGCGGCCGACATCGATCTGATCGTGCTGGCCACGGCGACGCCCGATTACACATTTCCCTCCACGGCCACGCAGGTGCAGTGCAACCTGGGCATGAATCACGGCGCGGCTTTTGACATCGCGGCGGTCTGTTCGGGCTTTGTTTATGCGCTCAGCGTGGCCAACAGCATGCTGGTCAGCGGCGCCAACACGCGCGCGCTGGTGATTGGCGCGGAAACGTTCTCACGCATCCTGGATTGGGAAGACCGCACGACCTGCGTGCTGTTCGGCGACGGCGCTGGGGCGGTGGTTCTGGAGGCGCAGCCGGGCGCCAGCACCATGAGCGATCGGGGCATTCTCACATCGCATCTGCGCTCCGATGGCCGTCACCGCGAGAAGCTTTATGTCGACGGCGGACCATCCAGCTCGCAAACCACCGGGCATCTGCGCATGCAGGGCAAGGAGGTGTTCAAGCACGCTGTCGGCATGATCACCGACGTGATCGAGGCGGCTTATGCCGCGACCGGCTTCACCTCCAAGGACATCGACTGGTTCGTGCCCCATCAGGCCAACAAGCGCATCATCGACGCCTCGGCCCACAAACTGGGCATTCCGCCAGAAAAGGTCGTGATCACGGTGGACGTGCACGGCAACACGTCGGCGGCCTCGATACCGCTGGCCCTCGACACGGCCGTGAAGGACGGGCGCATCAAGCCCGGCCAACTCGTGCTGCTGGAAGCCATGGGCGGCGGATTCACCTGGGGCAGCGTGATGCTGCGGATGTAATGACTCGCCAATGCCCGCTGCAGAATGTCCCGGCATCTGTATAAAACCCCATTGACCTCATCCCTCTCCCTCAATACCGTCGCTAAATCAGAGACATACGCAGTGTTGTGCGGATTCGCCTCGCGGCAAGGTTCCAGTGCAGCAAGAGGGCAAGGGGACAAACACGTGGCCAATGAGACCCTGACACGGGCAGATCTCGCGGAAGCTGTCTACAAGCGCATGGGCCTTTCCCGGAGTGAGTCAGCCGCTCTGGTGGAACTCATCATCGACGAAATTTCCCTTGCCATCGAGCGCGGCGAGAACGTCAAGCTTTCCTCTTTCGGCTCATTCATTGTCCGCTCGAAGGGCGAGCGCATCGGTCGCAATCCCAAAACGGGCGTGGAAGTGCCGATTACGCCGCGCCGTGTCATGGTCTTCAAGGCGTCCAACGTGCTCAAGGGTCGCATCAACGGCCTCGACATGGCGGATGAAGACGAATGACCCCTGCTGGCGAAAAGGCCTCGGATGCCTTCCGAACCATTTCGGAAGCTGCAGACGAACTGGATCTTCAGCAGCACGTGCTGCGCTTTTGGGAAACACGCTTCACCCAGATCAAGCCGCTCAAGCGCGGCGGCGGCCGCCGTTACTACCGCCCCGACGACATGGATTTCCTGCGCGGCTTGAAGCATCTGCTGCACGGCGAGCGCTACACCATCAAAGGCGTCCAGAAGATCATCAAGGACAACGGCATCAAAGCGGTGCAGACGATCTGGAAAGACGGCAGCGCAGCGCCTGCGCCGGCTCCCATTGCCAAACCGGTCGCCCCTGCATCATCGGTGCCCGTGCCGGTCACGGCGCCTGCAAGCATCCCTCGTGCTCTGCCGGGCAATGCCAGCAGCCAGTTGGAGGCAGCCCTTGCGGAGCTGACCGAGTGCCGACGCCTGATCGCCCAAAGCCGCGCGGCATAAGTTTGCATTGCTGCGTTGCCAGCGGCCAAACCATTGCTTATACGACGCGCAGTCGGAGCGTAGCGCAGCCTGGTTAGCGCACTAGTCTGGGGGACTAGGGGTCGGAGGTTCAAATCCTCTCGCTCCGACCAATCATGATGATGGGCCTGAATGGTTACGCGCAATGCGCATGTTCTGCGCTTTGATTGAAACCGCGGTTGAGCCCGCGGTCATGCACCGGGTTGCGTGGCATTTGGGAAAAACAACCGTTCGCCATTGATGGTATATGCGCCGATCGCCCGCTGCCCTTCCGCGCTCACCAGCCAATCGACGAAAAGTCTTCCTTCCGCCGCCTTGATATGCGGATGGCGCGCGGCGTTGACCAGGATGACGCCGTATTGGTTGAACAGCCTGACATCGCCCTCGACCATGATGTCCAGGTCATCCCGGTTCCTGAAGCTGAGCCAGGTCGCGCGGTCGGCCACGACATAGGCCGCCATCGCGCCTGCCGTGTTGAGGGCCGCGCCCATGCCTTGGCCGATTTCGCGGTACCACAAGCCCTTCGTCGTCTCGATCTCGATGCCAGCGGATTTCCAGAGGGACAATTCCGCCGTGTGCGTGCCTGAGCGGTCCGCGCGCGAGACGAAGAGCGCCTGCTTGTGCGCAATGGTCCTGAGCGCCGCAGCGATGTCCCGGCTGCCCTTGAGGCCGGCGGGATCGGATCGTGGTCCAATCAGGACAAAATCATTATACATCACAGGCTTGCGCTCGGCGCCGTGGCCCTCTTCGACAAATTTCAGCTCCTGCGCGCGGGCATGAACGAAGACAACATCCGCGTCACCGCGGCGCCCGGTGTCCAGTGCTTGCCCCGTGCCTTGAGAAACGATTTTGACCTCGATCCCGGTCCTGGCCTTGAATTGCGGGAGGATGTGATTGAACAACCCGGAATCCTGCGTCGAGGTTGTCGAGGCGACGGTGAGGAAGCGCGGCGTGACCACAGACAGCCCAGTTTCGGGCGCGTTCTGCGCCGCGCCTGCCGCAGCAAGGCAAAAAGCCAAGCTGAAGGTCAGCAGGATTTTTCCAATTGTGGCGGATGATCTAACCATACTGGATAATCCTTGGGGGCAACGCCGGGCCACCGGACTGAAGCCGATTTGTTATCGTTCATGCCTTGCAGAAAACAAGTTCGACAAAGGGCTCGTCGGCAGGTTGGCGGAACGACCAGCTCGCAAGAGTGCCATGATGGCGCACCAAAAGGGTGCTGTGGACGGCGTGAAGATTTTTTGGCGCCACGGCTCTGCGGCGCCACGGCACCAACCCTGCTGTGCGCGCGCTCGCGCGACGCATCATTCGCAGTCAGACGGCCAAGATCGTGATGCGCCCAGGCTGGCTGTGCCGCACCAGCAATTGAGCGCCCAAACGATGCCGTGCCAACATTCAGCTGCGCCAAAGTTCAGCTGCGCCAGGCCGTCACGAGTTGCTTCTGTTCTCCCAGGCCAGCGATGCCCACACGCATGACGTCACCGGCCTTGAGAAAGCGGGGTGGTTTCATGCCAAGGCCGACGCCCGGCGGCGTGCCCGTCGTGATCACATCGCCGGGGAGGAGTTCCATGAACTGCGACATGTAGGAAACAATGTGTTTCACGCCGAAGATCATGGTTTTCGTCGAGCCATTCTGAACGCGTTCACCGTTGAGGTCGAGCCACATCGCGAGTTTCTGCACATCGCCAACTTCGTCCCGTGTCACCAGCCAAGGCCCGATCGGCCCGAAGGTGGGACAACCCTTGCCCTTCATCCACTGGCCACCGCGCTCCATCTGATAGGCGCGTTCGGAGATATCATTGCAGATCGTGAAGCCGGCGATGACCTCCATCGCCTCCTTCTGCGAGACGTGGGAGGCCCGGCTGCCGATCACGATTGCAAGCTCCACCTCCCAATCGGTCTTCGTGGATCCTTTGGGAATCATTACCTCGTCATTGGGCCCGGAGATGCAGGAGGTGGCCTTGGTGAAGAGAATGGGCTCGGCGGGGATCGGCGCACCGGTTTCAGCGGCGTGATCGGCATAGTTGAGGCCAACAGCGTAAAAATTGGGCACGTGACCGACACAGGCACCGAGCCGGGGCTTGCCGCGCACGAGAGGCAACCGCTCCAGCTTGGTCTTGGCGATCTTGGCCAGTCCGGCGGGCGACAACATGGATCCTGCAATGTCGGGCACGGTGCCTGACAAATCCCGGATTTTGCCGTCCGAATCGACGATGCCTGGCTTTTCCTTGCCTGGCTTACCCCAGCGTACGAGCTTCATGGTCAGTCTCCCGCTCTGATCGTGAGCCGAAGTTGGCAACGGGGCAACCCTTGTTTCGACTGTGTTGGCCCACCCGGGGCGTTATCGGCACAGTTGTGTTGCAAACAGGCAACGTGCTACCGCATTCGTGGGCATGTGTCGGCAATGTGGCATCAATTCACAACCGGGGAGTTGCATGGCGCGAAACCGGCTGGCTATGGTTGGAGCAGGCAAACAAATCAAAGTCGCGTTCAACAGCGATGATATCTCGGGGAAATGACATGAAGCTGGGTCTCTTTTCATTCAAGCACACGCTCCTTGGCGCCGTCGCGCTTTCGGCCTTTGCACTCGCTTCCAGCCAGGCGGTTGCGGGCGGCTTTTCGAGCCGGCAGCAGAGTGCGACAGGCCTGGGCTTTGCCTATGCCGGTGCCGGCACGAGCGCTTTCGGCATCGGCTCGATGTTCTGGAACCCGGCCAACATCACCAATTTCGAGGGTCGCCGCAGCGAATGGAACGTGACGCTCGTGTTGCCTGACACGTCGGTCCAGACCGAATCCCTGCGGTTCGTTCCATTTGGTAATGCCAACCTGCTGGCGCCGCCATTCAACTTTTCCGGGCTGAGCTCTGGCAACCTGAACCAGGGTGCGGTCGTTCCTGCCTCCTACAACTCTTTCCAGGTCAACAACTGGCTCTGGTTCGGCCTGCAGACGGGTGCGCCCTTCGGCAGCACGACCAAGGCCGACGCGGGCTTTGCGGCGGAAGTTTATGGCACCTCCACCAAGGTGCGCGCGACAGCGATCACGCCGACTGTTGGCATCAAGGTCAACGAGTGGCTGGCTTTCGGTTTTGGCGTGACGGGGCAGCAGTTGAGCGTGTCGCTCAAGGGGGGGGACCGTGAGTTTGCTCCGTTCGGCGGCGCTGCTGCGCGGCTGACCAGTTCCAGCGAAATCAGGGGTGATGCCTACGGTGTTGGCTACACAGCGGGTGTGACCATCAAGCCGCTTGCGGGCACGGAAATCAGCCTGGGGTATCGCTCATCCATCAAGCACAAGCTTGAGGGTGAACTGCGGTTCAGCGCTCCAGTCGCTCTGTTTGGCGGCGCTGAGCAGCTTGTGCGGGTCAACGTCAACCTGCCGGACATCGCCACACTGGGCATCAAGCAGGAATTGACCGACCGCTGGACTGTGACAGGTACGGCGCAGTGGACCAACTGGAGCCGTATCAATACCGCGCCCGTGGTCAACCGCACGAGCGGCGCCCCGATCACCGGCCTTGGCTTCCGTTACCGTGACGAGTGGTTCCTCGCCGCTGGGGCACAGTACAAGTGGAGCGAGGCGCTCTCGCTGCGCGCTGGTATCGCGTACGAAATTTCGCCGATCACCGACGAGACGCGGGCAGTGCGCGTGCTGGACGCCAACCGCCTCTGGCTTTCCGCTGGTCTTGGCTACAAGTACAGCAACCAGCTTGAATTCGAACTTGGTTACAGCCACGTGTTCATCGAGAAGGGCCGCGTCGACATCTTCGGGCCAGGCAGCCTGCAGAACCCGGCTGGAAACCCAGCCTTCAACGGTGCGGTGACCTACTCTGGCAGCTCGCGTGGCCATATCGACCTGATCTCGGCCGCCGTGAAATACCGTTGGGACGCACCGGCATCAGCACCTGTCCGTCCCGTCGTCACCAAGTTCTGATAAAGCCTGCACCGGCTCTTCAGCCTGTGCACCGCCGACAGATCAAAGAGAGCCGGATTCGCATCCGGCTCTTTTTTTGATGCGGGTGACAGAAGTCAGCACCAAGCCGCAGTGGTTGGCAGCCGGGAAGCTGTTGCTGCCGGGGCGACATCGGCTCACTGCGGGTTTGTTGGTGCAGGGGCGCTGCGCGGGTTTACTTTGCCGTCGCCGTCAGGATGCCGATCCGCTGAATTTCCGTGGTCGGTTCTATTTCCGATATGCCGATGACCGGAATCTGCACATTGGCAGCGCGCAACATGGCGCGGAAAGCCCGGCGGATATCGCTGGGGCAGATCACCGCCAGCTTGTTGTTGTTCTCGTTCGACTGATGCAGAAACTGGCGGGCCTGTTGCAGCATGGCGGCCATGCCCTGGTCCCGGACGATGAATGCCGCGTTCTCCAGCTTGCCATCGGTCATCTGCCGGAATTTCTCTTCGGTCGGCATATCCATCATCACGGCAGGCAGCTTGCCTTCGCCGGTGACGATCGAGCGTGACAGCACCGCCTTGAGCTGGCTGCGGGCAAGATCCGAAATCGCACCGACATTGGGGCCAATGTCTTTCGCCCGCATCAGCGCTTCGAGAATGGGCCGGGGTTGATTGAGTGTGAGGCCGTCCTCAAGCAGATCGCGAATGACATCGACCACGAAGAGGATCGGAATGGCCTGTTCAATGTCGGCGATGATCTTCGGGTAGGTCTCCTTGAGGCCTTCCAGCCAGAGCACGCAAATCTCCGAATCGAACATCAGGGACGTCGCTTCACCCATTGCGCCGATGATCTGCCGGCTCACAGTCTGCCTATCGGCCAAGTCGTCGGTGCTGAACTCAAGCAGGGGAAAATTGTGCTTCATCAACACGAGCCCATTGATCGCATCATCGGTGAAGTAGCCGGGAAAGAGGCGTTTGAAACCGATGCGGCGGGTTTCCGCCTGAAATTCATCGTTTAAGGCATCCACAAATCCTTCGGCTTCCAGCCGCGCACGCGTCTCGGCGCTGCCTGTGATATGAAAGACCGCACCCTGAAAGGCATCCACGAATGGCATGGCGGGGGCACCGGCGGCCACTCCATCGCCGTCACCCGCTGCCGCACTGCCCGAACCCTTGCCCGGCATGCTGCCCGGTCCCGAAATGCCGTTCTTTGCAAGAAAAAAGGCCATTGTGGACAATCCGGCGCTGATCCCCAGAAACACAAGCAGCGGAAATCCTGGCAGCAATCCGAGGCCGAGGCACAGCACGGCGGCAATGCTGAGTGCCTTGGGGTTGGTCAGAAGCTGCTTGCCGATGTCGCTGCCGACGTTGCTGGCTTCCTCTTCCTGCACACGCGTGACGATAACGCCCGCGGCGACAGCAATCAGCATCGCCGGAATCTGCGCAATCAAGCCATCGCCCACGGTCAGCAATGCATAGGTGCGCAGGGCCTCTCCGAACGGCAGACCACGCTGCAGAACACCGATAATCGTGCCGCCAATCAGGTTCACGAAAATGACGATCAGGCTGGCGATGGCATCGCCTTTGACGAATTTCATCGCGCCGTCCATTGAGCCGTGAAACTGCATCTCCTTCTCGAGGTCGCTGCGCCGGCGCTTGGCTTCGACCTTGTCGATCTCGCCCGCCCGGACATCGGCATCAATGGCCATCTGCTTGCCGGGCAGCGAATCGAGCGTGAAGCGCGCACCCACTTCGGCAATGCGTTCGGCGCCCTTGGTGACGACCATGAACTGCACAAGCGAAACGATGAAGAAGATGATCATGCCCACGACAAGATTGCCGCTGACGACGAATTTGCCAAACGCCTCGACGATATGTCCCGCGTCGCCCTGACCCAGGATAAGACGTGTTGTCGAGACGGTGAGCGCAAGCCGGAATATGGTCGTGACAAGCAGGATCGCCGGGAACGTCGTGATATCGAGAACGGATCGCAGGTAGACGGCAACCATGAGGATGATGACGGAGATGGAGAGATTGATCGCCAGCAGCACATCGATCAGCACCGTCGGCAGCGGGATGATCAACATGCCGATGATGAAGATCAGCAACGCGACAAAGATCAGGTCGTTGCCAATGCCATACTTGCGCAGCATCAGGTTGAACGGGTTCATGCCGCGGCTGCTCCTCGGTTGTCGTGTCCGGCGGTTTGCATCTCAGGGCCTCGCAGCAGGGTTGGTGGCCGCTGGGGGTGATAAGGTGCGCCTCAATTCTTGTGCGGCGACGGGAATTTTCTGAACCACACCCTCGCGTATCAATTCGACAAAAATCTCGTCGATGGCGATGACGCGCCATCCCGTTGGCAGTGTTTCACCCGCTGCGACAAGATCACCGCTTTCCACCACCACGGCCTTTTGCGGCACCAGCACGATGCCGGCTATGCCATGGCGGTCTTCCGGCGGCGCAAATGCAACGCTGCTGTCGAGCACCAGGGGGGCGCGCAGACGCCCGCGCAGGTTGATGAGAATTTCAGCCAGCCGCACATTTTCCGTGCTGGTGATGGCACCCGACAGCACCACGGTCGAGCCGTCGGGCAGGGCGGTCACCGTCACCTGCGGCAGAAGATCTGCCGCTTGCGCGCGGCGGCGCACTTCCTCTACCAGTATGTTCTGTGTGGGAATGGGTTGCAGATGTGGCAGAACCGGCAGCGCGCGGGGTGTACTGCCCATGGAGCTTCCGAATGATGCGGGGGCCAGCGACGCCAGCACAACCAATGTTCCGGCAAGAAGCAGCGCCGCCACGCCTTGCGGGTTGCGCTGCCAGACATCGCGCAAATAGCTTTGCCCGCTGCCCGCCATCGTGTTGAGCGTGCCGCCCATCTCCATCTTGTTCACGCTGCTGCGCAGGCCGGAGGTGCTCGCCCCGATGCGCTCTTTCAGACTGACGCGCGGCGCCGCGACGATCTGCACATCAAAGCTGTGGCCTGCTGAGGCAATCCGCACCCGCGTCAGATCAGCCTGCTTGTGAAGGGGTGTAACCTCCATCCCGTCCACAAGCACATCGGCGCATAGGACCTTCAGCGCAAATACCGACTCGCCCACCGCGCGCGTAATGGAGAAAATCTCTGGCGCATCGTGCATCGGAAGCACCACATCGGCCGAAAGCGCGCCGCCGAAAACATGGGTGCCGAAACCAAGCAGCCGCTCGCTATCCCCGGCTGGTCCGGAGATGGCCACGGTCAGAGGCTCCTGTCCGCCGGTCTTGCGTGCGATGCCGAGTGACATCTTATCCTGTCATTCGCGTGTGATCTGTCATAGCTTAACGACTTAACAACGAAGTTGGTTAATTTTCATTGACCAGAGTGACGCGCGGGAAGGTGATTCAGGCCGCCACGTGATCCGAACTTGAAGCGATTTGACCAGGGCAGTGGTTTGGATATGGCGGTGATCGCGGTGACTGTTCAGCGCGGGGCCCGTCGGACACAATCGAGGGCAGATGTCGTGTAAGGCAACACACGCCAATGGGCGCAAATGGACGCGGCTTGCAGCTGCCGGCTGCCTCGTGGCGTTTGCTTGTTCGACCGCTGCGCAGGCCGACAGCACTTTGGGTCTGCGCCGTGCCGCACCTGCACAGCCGTTACCGGGCGGCGCACCGCCCGCCCGCGGGGAGTTTCCACCACGTCCCGATCGTCCTGTTGCGGTGGACGATGGATCGTCCTTTGTCCAACTGGAGCCTGTCGCGCCTGCCATGGCGGCAGCCCGCCGGGCAGAACCTGTGATTCGCGATCCAGGCCCGGACATCTCTTTCAAGGTGATGCAGATGAGCCTGCAGGCGCTCGCCGAAGCGCTGAGCAAGATCACGGGCCGTGTGTTCACATTCGAGGGGGACGGCAAGCAGATCGTGCGCAATGTGCAGATGGTTGGATCCTTGCATGATGCTCTGGACGCCCTTTCGACGAACGGCGGCGGAGTGATCTGGTATACGAACGGCATCAAGTACACACTGATCCACGGGGCATCGACCGCCATTGTCTTCCGCACAATTCCATTTGGGGAACTGACCGAGGCACAGATCATGCAGCGCGTGGATGATGCGTTCCCCGCCCGGGCCAAAAGCATCATTGAGGTCAACCCGGTCAGCCGCGTGCTTCTCGTGCGCGGGCCCCGGCAGATGGCGGAAGAGGTGGACCGCTCGATCCGCCTCACCCGCACACAAAATCCAACGGGGCTCTCCGTGATCCGCTACGGTGTTGTCGGGCGATGAGCCTTCACGTCAGTAGACAGTGAACGCGTAGAACATCAGATCATTGAAACGGCGCGTCTCCTCGGCTTTTCCGAAAGAGGCATAGCCGATGATGTCGCTTTGCAGGCGTGTCAGTTCCCAGAAAGTACTGAGATACTGATCCCGCTCCTCGTTCAATGCTTCCATCTTCTTGTTTTTTTCATCCTCGGACTCATTGTTTTGAGGGCTGTTGATCGCCTCCTCTTTCTTTCCGAGATTTTCGATGCCCTTGACGATGTTCGTCAGAATGGTTTCGAGGACGGAAGGCTTTTCACTATCCGGCTGTTCCATTTTCTTGACTTCGGGCACATCCTCATCAGCCCCGAGCTCATCGGCCCCGAGAGCATCATAGCCCGTTGCAACGCTCATCAAGTCACGTCCGATGCGATCGCTCAGCCATGTGGAAACGGTGCCATAATCCTGGAAGTCATATCCGTATGGCAGAAATGGAGTCGTCGAGCCCACAGGGGTAGATCCACCCACACCGTTCGGCAGCACAAGTGCGGAAAGGCGATCATTGATGTCGGCACGCCAGGACATCGCTTGATTTCGGTAGAAATCCTGCTGGTACCTTTCAAGGTCGAAATAATCAGCCATGTGCGCGCCTTATAAACCGCATTCCAAATTCATTATAGCGCATCGTTAATGATAACGCAAATTCCTCTTTTTCGAAAAAACATACAGTATTACAATATTTTAACGCGCAGATTGAGGGAAATGCCAGCGGCGGGCGCAATCTTGGATTGCACTTGAGGTTGCGCCAGACAGGTCAGCGCATCGGCTCACTTATTCTGTTGGGGCCTGATGCGGTGCCCCGTGCTCACAAGACATGTCATCCAATTCTCAAAATTTACGATATATCAAAACACCTAGGTTGACATATGTGATTTAATGGGATTTAAGGTGTCTATCCGGGGAGATGAGGTTCCGGGCAACCATAACAGGAGACGATTATGTCAAGCTCAGGCGTTACAGCAGCACTCGACAGCGCACGCGCGCAGACATCAGCCAAGCAGGTCGAAAACATCGGCAAGGAAACGGCCGCATCGCTCGAGGGTCTCGACGAAGCGTCGGCTGCTCGTCAGCAGGCTGCCCGTCTTCAGGGCTCCAGCGCGGCCACACAGGCCATCAGTGCCGCCCTGTCGGCTGCCGTCAAGTAATAGACCAACAGTGCGACAGTGGTGGTGATTTACCATCCTGACTGTTAGGTGACTTTGAAACCGCCAAAAAAGGGCGCTGCGCATGCGGCGTCCTTTTATTTTTTGCCCATATGCGCTATGTTAGTCTTATGACAGACCGAATCTCATCGCTGAGCGCTGGCAGTTCGGGAACCGGACGGGAGTTGGCTGAACTCGACGCCGGCTCGTTCGAGGAAATGGCCAACAAGGCCCTGAAAGCTGGCGACGACATCCAGGCAGATTTCGAGCGCAAGCGCGACTTGGCGATGACCGAGACCGATCCCTTGAAAAAGGCGATCTATACCAACAGCAACAACGAAGCTGTTAATGCGTTAACAATACAAATTCAGTTAAACTTTCTGCGTGTCGGCGCAGAACTAATTAAACTGCCTGGCATCCTGAAAAACGGATAAGCGCGGTTCCCCTTTGGCTTCTGCCTTCAAACGGCTTGTGTTCGGCCTGTCATGCCTCCTTCTTGCCGCGTGCCAGGAGGATCTTCAGCGCGGCTTGAATCAGAAGGATGCCAACGACATTGTTGTCATTCTGGCCGCCAATGGCATCGAGGCAAAGCGCGTGCCCGACGGTGCAACGAATTTCAAGATTACGGTCGACGGCAAGAATGTCTCGCGTGCCACGATCGTGCTGAAGGACACGGGGTATCCGCGGGAAACCTTCAAATCCATCGCAGAGATTTTCAACGGCGAAGGGCTGATCATCACGCCGTTTGAACAGAAGGCACGCATGATCTTTGCGCTCAGTCAGGAACTGACGCGCACCATCACCATGATCGAAGGCGTGACACAGGCGCGCGTGCACGTCGTGCTGCCCGAAATCGATCCGCGCGACCGCAGTCTGACGAAAGCGACCGCGTCGGTCGTCATCTACCACAGGGTCGGCATCGACGTGCTGGATGTGACGCAAAAGGCCCGCGCGATCGTCAGCAATGCCGTGCAGGGGCTCCAGTCCCGCGATGTGTCAGTCTCGACCTTCGCCGCATCGGCCATCGCGGCCGGGCGGTCTGTCGATATCAGCCAGGCCGATCACGGTGCGGGTGGGGCCGCTTTCCCCTTGCGGCTTGATTGGGTACTCTACGGACTAGCGGCGATTCTCGCCGTTTTTGGTCTCATGAACCTGTTCGGGCGTCGCCGGGCGGCGTGAAAGCGGAAAAAGCGCAGTGGGCATCGTGAGCGCGGAGGAATATTGGGCCCTGCCGCCCAATCGCCAGAACATGGTGTTCGTGCAGAATGTGATTGCCCGCCTCTCGCGCACCAGCCGTTCCATGCTTTTTCCAGGGCTTTCCGACCAGAACATCAACCGCATCCTTGACAGCCCGGATTATGTCAGCCGCATTCTCAGGCGCGGGGTTGATGTGTGGCTTCCGCCGCCCTCCAATCTTGTGGAAGCTTCGCATGTGGAGTTCTTCTTCGGATCATCCCGCAAGACTGAGGCTGCCCGCTTTCTGGAATTGCTTCTGCAGGTGTCGCGCCTGCGCGGCGCGTTGGGCAAGGATGATATCCGGAGGTTGATTCAGGTGGCAGGGGAAAAGCCGCTGGCCTTCGCCTGGAGCCTCAAGGAGGCGCGTGCCGCCATCGGGGCCGATGCAGAGATGATGACGATGGGTGAAGAGGATCTACGACAACTCGCCGGACAGGCGCTCGATGCGCAGTTGCTCGACTGGAGTGCCTGGTGGGCCCGGTGGATCGCGCCGCCATCCACTGTCCCGCAGGCCTTGCTCAATGCAGCGCGCCATGCACTGATTCATGCGGCAGAAATGGCATCGGGAACGGACATCCGCTTGTCACCAAAAGCAGTTTAGCCGCTCGCGTTGTCTATGTGCTATTGTTGGAACATGCTGCATTGAGCGGCTTTGGAAGCTGAGGAACCATGTCCAAGATCGTCGATCTTGATGCCATCGAGGACCGGCTTGCCGCCGGCGTGACCTTTCGCGACATGCAGGTGCTCAAGGAGAAGGCCAAGTCGATCATTGCGGCTGACCTCTCGCGGTCGCGGCAGAAGGGCTATGTCGAAGGCCTTGAGGCCGCAAAAGAGCAATTCATCATGGCGCTCGACAGGGCGCTGCGCGAGTTTCGCCAGCACCTCCACATGCAGGAACGCGCCATGGTCGATGCGGTGCTCGGCGCCGTGCGCGCCATCATCGATCATCTGCCGGAGGAAGAGCGTGTCGCGGCGCTGGTGCGCCGGGCGCTTTCGGACATTGCGGCGGCAGAAACGGTCAAGCTGAACGTCCCGCCCGAAGATGCGGAGGGCGTGCGCAAGGTGGTTGAAACACTGGGCAAGACGGTCGGCGAACACACGATGACGGTGGTCGTCAACTCGTTGCTGTCGCCGGGCGAGATGTTCCTCGAAACCAGCCTGGGCCGCATTCATATCGGGCTGGACCGCCAGATCACCCGGCTTGAAAGCGCGCTTCGCCGCGGTGTGGCCCGCTCGTCATGAGCACCGCCGCGCCGCGCCGGAAGGACAGCGATTCCCTGTGGTCGGACGTCTCGCGCCACATGATCTCTGCCATCGAGAATTTCCAGCCCAGGGTCCTGTCCGGGCAGTTGCTCGCGGTATCGGGCACCATCGTCAAGGCGCGTCTGCCCGGCGTCGAAGTGGGTGAACTGTGCGAATTGCGCGACGGTGAAAGCGCGCAGCCCCGCCTTGCCGAGGTGATCGGCATCGAGGGCGAGGTGGCTTATCTTGCGCCTTACGAGTCGAGTCTCGGCCTCTCGCAGCGCACCGAGGTTATCGGACTTCAAAGAGCGGCCACGATCTATGCGGGCGACCATCTGCTGGGCTGCGTGGTGGATGGCTTCGGCAACATCGTGGAGCCAAGCACCCGTTCAGCCGACATGCCCAAGCTGAGCGAGCCCTGCGAACGCCCGTTCTTTGCCGCGCCGCCGCCGCCCATGTCGCGCAAGCCGATCCATGATCCTCTTGCGCTTGGCGTGCGTTCACTCGACGGGTTGCTGACCTGCGGCAAGGGCCAGCGCATGGGTGTGTTCGGCAATGCCGGCACCGGCAAATCGACGCTAGTCTCGCAGATTGTGCAAGGCACGGAAGCGGATGTCATCATCATCGGGTTGATCGGAGAGCGTGGCCGGGAAGTTGGCGATTTTCTGCGCGAGACCTTGCGGCCTGAACTGCGCACGAAGGCGATCATCGTGGCTTCCACCTCCGATCGACCGCCTCTCGAACGCATGAAGGCGGCGCATCTTGCAACCGCATTGGCGGAACACTACCGCGACGCGGGGCGTGAGGTGCTGCTGTTCATCGATTCGGCCACGCGGTTTGCCCGTGCCCTGCGCGAAATTGGCCTGTCGGCTGGCGAAATCCCGGCTCGGCGCGGCTTTCCGCCTTCCGTGTTCATGCAACTGCCCCAGTTGTTCGAGCGCGCGGGGCCAGGCTCCGTCGGCGCCATCACGGCGCTTTACACCCTCTTGGTTGAAGGCAGCGATCTGGCCGCGGACCCGATATCCGAAGAGGCAAAATCACTGCTCGACGGGCACATTGTCCTGTCGGAAAAGCTCGCCCAGGCCGGTCATTATCCCGCCATCGACGTGCTCGCCAGCCGCAGCCGCATCATGAACCAGATCGTCACGCCCGAGCACAAGAAAGCCGCGAACACGGTGCGGGAACTGCTCGCAAAGTACAAGGAAGTCGAGCTTCTGATACAGGTCGGCGAGTACAAGCCAGGCAATGATGAAGTCGCCGACCGGGCGATTGCCCTGAAGCCGCGGATCGATGCCTTCCTCAAGCAGACGGCGGATGAAGTGCCGTCATTTGATGAAGTGGTCGCGGCCATGGGTGAGTCGCTGATCGAGCCCTGATCCATGAGCAGCAAGACGTTCAAGCCTCTCGAAACCATCCGCAAGCACCGGTTGGACAAGGCAACCCTGGAAGTCACCAAGGCGAGGGCGAGCCTGACAGAGGCGGAGCAGGTGGCTGCTTCAGCCCAGCACCATGTCGAGGTCTGCAAAGGCGGTCTCGACCAAGCCTTCGCGCGGTTGGCCACGGTGGGAGATACAGAACTCATCGAAGTCGTGCGGGCCCGCTATGCCATTGATGATGCCCGCGACGCACTCGCCCAAGCGCGTGATCAGCTCGCGCTTCGCATGGCGGAACGGGAGGAAAGGCGCGCGGAACTCGACGAGGCCCGCACGCTCATGAACCAGCGCCAGCGCTCCCTTGATGCGATGGACGTGATCATCGGACGGATGCGCGAAGAAGAAGCCGAGGCCGAATTTGCCAAGGAAGAAGACGCGATGGAAGATCTCGCCATGGCCCGCGTGAAACGCTGAGGCACCCACACCGCAAGATGTCCACGGACATCTGGTCAAGCGGTGTTCCCACAGGTCGGGAAGCTCTTATGATGGCCCTCGTGATTCTCAAGGGTCTTCCGTTTGGTGGATGTTATTCCATACGCAGCGCCGCACATTGACCCCGCGCTGGTCAAGCCCCTGAGCGCGGCCCTGGTTGCGCCGGCACCCATGCCGATGACCTTCGGTGACCTTGAAGCCTTGATGACCGTGCGGCCACCCACATTCAGCACTTCAAGCGAATTTGAGAATTATCTTGTTACGACTGTTTTCGGCGCCATTCCGTTCGATTTTGAAATCAACGCGGATGCGCTGGCCCATTTTGTCGAGAAAAAACTGCCAGGCACGCTTTTTCATGAAGCGACCGGCGATTACCGCGCGCTCTTGCTCGACTTCGTGCTGCATGAAATCCCGCTCAAGTTGCTGGGCAAGGACATCGGTCAATTCAGCGTCACATGCGTGACCAGGGGTCGCAGCTCTGTAAAGGCATCGATCTGCGACTTGTCGATCACCTCGCGCTCGGGCGAGGTGTATCTCAAGGTCTTCGGGACCGATGTGTCGAATGCCGCTTTCCAGCGCTTGTGCAAGGCGGCGCCCAAGGCCGAGATGATCGACACCGAAGGTGTTGTCGAAGTCGTGCTTGTTGCCGGCCTGACTGATCTCACGATTGCGGAACTGCGCCAGATCAAGCTTGGGCAGGGGGTGATTATGGACACCACTTTGCTGACCCAGGGCCGTGTCGTGGCCCGTGTGGATGAGCGACCCATCGCCACCTGCACGGTCTCGCCAGGCCGTGCAGTCGTGGAACGGGCATTCGAGATGGCGGGTGTCGCCCTTCTCGCGGGATGGAAACGGGATGCTGGTCCGGAGGACAACATGACTGATGAAATGACCGAGAATGCCGGCATGGAAGGCATCAAGGTGCGGCTGAACTTCGAATTGGGACGGACGGAAATCAGCCTGGGGGATTTGAGCAAGCTGACCCCGGGCCATGTCTTTGCGTTGCCCGCCCGCCCTGATGAGGCCATCGATGTGACGGTCGGCGGGCGGATCGTGGCCCGCGGCGCCATCGTGCAGATCGGGCCGCAACTGGGCGTGCGGATCACGCGCATGGGTCTGTGATGGATATGGGTCTGTAATGGATTTTTCGACCCTCTTGCCGGGTTATTTTTTCGTCACGATCCTCGTGGCGACATTGCCGATTCTTGTGGTTTCCGCCACGGCCTTCACCAAGATTTCCGTCGTGCTGCTGATCTTGCGCAACGCGCTTGGCATTCAGCAGACCCCGTCCAATACGGTTGTCTATACCACGGCGATGATTCTCGCGGCTTATGTCATGCTCCCGGTCATCCAGGAGACCTATGGCATCATCTCCAACAATGTCTTCCAGCTCAACAGTCTGCAGGCCATCGAACGGGCGTTTGCGGCGGTTGCGGAGCCGCTGCGCGTGTTCCTCATCCGTTATGCCGATGAGGTTTCCAAGGTTTTCTTCGTGGAAGCGCTCCAGAAAATCTGGCCGCAGATGAGGCCGGTTCCGGCGGCCAATGATTTCACCGTGCTCATACCGTCGTTTCTGGCCTCCGAGCTGACCCGCGCCTTCCAGATCGGTTTCCTGCTGTACCTGCCCTTCGTCATGATCGACATCGTGGTCAGCACAATTGTCATCGCGCTCGGTCTGCAGCAGCTGTCGCCGACCGTGCTGTCGACCCCATTGAAACTGTTGTTGTTCGTGGCGGTGGATGGGTGGACGCGCCTCTTCCACGGCCTCATTCTCAGCTACGTGCAGTAGCACCATGGCCGATTTTCTCACGCCCTACATCTACCAGTCCGCCATCGCGATGCTGATCATGACAGGGCCCATCCTTGCCGTCGCGGCTGTGGCCGGTCTTCTGATGGGCCTTCTGCAGGCGATCACCCAGATTCAGGATCAGACGCTGCCCCAGATCGTGAAAATCCTCGTTGTCTCTGCGACCGTGTTCTTTCTCGGCTTTCGCTTGAGCTCTCCGCTGATGGAGTTCTCGCGCGACATCTTCAACAACTTCCACACGATCGTGAGATAGCGTGTTCGGGGCCACGAGTCTTGCCGACTTTCTTGAGAATCTGCCCGCTTTTGCGCCTGCAACCACCGCATTCCTGCTCTCCGCAGTGCGTTTCGGCGCTTTCATGAGCATCTTTCCGCTGTTTACGCTCGGTAATCTGCGTGGACGCGTCTTTGCAGGCGTGGCCATGGCCTTCAGCCTGCCGCTCGCGATCATGATCTATCCTGATATCCAGATCAAAGTCCCCAGCGACGCGTTGAAGTACATGGCGCTGGCGTTGAAGGAGGCATTGCTTGGCTTGGCCTTGGGCGCTCTTTTGGCCATGCCGTTCCTCGCGGTGCAGACCGTAGGCGATCTGGTCGACCAGAACCGCGGGGCCAGTCAGTCCAACACCACCGACCCGATCAATGCCAACGAGACCAGTCTGCTGGGCCAGGCGCTGCTGATGCTGGCCCTGCTGATGTTCGTCTCGGAGGGCGGGCTGCTTCTGGTCCTCAAAGCGGTCTACGCCTCGCATGAGCTCTGGCCGATCGTGGATTTTCGTCCGGCAGTCACCTGGGAAGGGGCTGGCGTTGTGGCCAAGCTGCTCAATGACATCATTCGACTCGGCTTCATCCTGGGAACACCGTTCCTGCTCGCCTTCTTTGCCCTCGACATTGCCTTCGGTCTGCTGGGTAAATTATCGCAGAAGCTCAATGTGCAGGACATTCTGCCATATCTTAAGAACTTGGTAACTGTATTGCTGCTCCCCTTCTATCTGCTCTTCCTCAACACCTATCTTTCGCCCGAGTGGGGCAGGCTGGTGGAAATCGGAAGGAATTTTCTAGGTCCGAGGTAGCAGGTGGCTGACAGTCCATCCGACAAGCCGTTACCAGCCAGTGACAAGAAGCTGCGTGACATACGCCGGCGCGAAGGTCAGGTGGCGCGCAGTCAGGAAGCGCCGATGTTTGCGGCCTTCACCGCCAGCATCGTCTACCTGCTTGCAACCTGGCAGACCACGTCAGGGTTGCTGCAGCGCCTGTTTGATCCGATGGCATTCATGTTCACCGCCTCCTTCGGGGATAGCGTGGTGCCTATGGTGCAGGAATATGTGCAAATCTGGATGCGTCTGGCCGTGCCACCCGCCCTCATTGCCTCGTTGGCGTTCATCCTCGCGTCCGCGTTCAACACGAAGGGGATCGTCATCAACCCCAAGGCCTTGTCGTTCGATCTCAACCGCATCAATCCGGCCAGTGCCTTCAAGAACCTGTTCGGCCTCCAGGCGATCATCGATCTCCTCAAGCAGTTGATCAAGGCTGTGATATTCGTGGCTGTGGCATACTGGCTCGCCAGGCGCACGCTCAATTCAGCATTGTGGGCGCCCACTTGTGGCCAGGAATGCGCGACCGCCCTGACAATCCGCACGATCTTGATTCTGCTGATCACGGCGATCATTCTGATGCTTGTTTTCGCGGCAGCCGATCTGAAGATATCGAAGGTGCTCTTCCTGCGGCAGAACCGCATGGATCATGAAGAAATGAAGCGGGAGCAGAAGGAAGTCCATGGCAGCCCCGAAATGCGCAGGGAACGCAATCGCCTCAAGAACGAGGCGAGCCAGGGCGGCTTTCGTGGCTTTGCACGCGCGAATCTTTTGATCGATGGCAAGGATGGCGCTGTCGGCATCGCCTTCATCCAGGGCGAGATCGATACGCCCGTCATCGTCCTCAAGGTGGCAGGCAAGGAGCTGCGCGACACCCGCCTGCTGGCCAAGGGCAAGAAGGTACCGATCTACGAGGACGATGAACTCATGACATCACTGATGAAGGCCGGCCGGGTCGGGGCACCCATCAATCAGGATCTGTTCCAATCCGTCGCGGTCGCCTTATACCGCGCAGGTGTGCTGAAGCTGTGAGCTCAGGCGAGCGGTTTCAGCGCTTCTTGCGGGCGGCAAGCCGGGCGGTCTTCCAGTCGACCTGGTCCATGAGTGCGCGTTTGACGAGATTGCTGCGCGCAGCTTCCCGTGCGGCCTTCTCGGCTTCGAGCTGCGCTTCACGCGCCGAGCGCTCAGCCGCGTCCTTGGCATCCTGTTCGGCACGAATCTCTGCGAGCCGCGCATCCTCGACTGCCCGCTCGGCCGCCTTAATGGCTTCGCGCTCTTCACGCGCCTTCAAGACGACTTCTCTCTCGGCTCTTCTGGCTACGACGGACGGGTCTGTTTCATCAGGCCGGGTCTTGAAACGATCCAGGAGTGCTTTGCGGGCCTCCGATGCCGCCGACTGGCGGTCTTTGTAGTCATTGAAAGTGAATTTCGACAAACGTGTCCCCTGATGAAGTCATGGATAGTTGGGAATGGTAGGCGAGGCCGAACCTGCGCCGCACAGGGGCGTTAGTTCATCCGTGATGAAAAATCAACACGCTCCTGCACGGATCACCGCGAAAGTGATCAGGCGGATCGGCCATGTGCGATCCGGGCCGCGGCCACTGATGCCTCTGCAAAGCGTTGAGAAATAACGATTTGAGGCAGGACCTCGCGCATGGCGGTCACAATCTCGCTGTGCAACTCGGAGGCGCGGCCGGTCAGCACGATCGGTTGAAAGCCCACGCGGTCCAGCAGCATGTCGGCGATCAGCGCCAGTTCCGCTCCAGCTTGCCGCAGGATGCCCAGCGCCAATGGATCACCCAAGCGGGCAGCCTCGGCGACGCCGCGCGCGAGAAGGGCGATCTCCCCGCGCGATCGCGAAGCGATCGCCGTTTTGACATGGGGCCACTGGGTGCCCCCCAGCAGGATTGACAGCGACCGACCAAGGGGCGTCGACCACCCTTCGTCAGGGGTGCGGTCCTCGAGGCGGAACACCGTGCGCAAGCCCGATGTGGCGATCCAGTAGCCACCCCCCGCATCGTCGATCAGCACGCCCCGCCCGCCTGCCGTCATCAACTGACCCGTCACATTGACATGGCCTGCGATTGATCCCGTGCCGCAGTAAACGACGATGCCTTGGCCCGGCTTGAAATGCGCCCGGTGCTGCAACTCGATGTCACTCATCACGTTGACATCGCGGACCGCGAAGATATCCGCTATGAGATGCGCGATATGGGACGCAGTCTCGGATCCGCGGCTCAGGCCGGTAATGCCCGCTGCGACCGAACTCACGCCGGAAAACTGCCCCCTGATCTGCGCGAACGATGACTGAGCGGAGGCCAGGACGGTGGAAAGCTCTATTCCCGCTGAAAAACCAGGGACTTCGCCCGACGACTGTATATCGCCGCGCGCATCGACCAGTGTCCATCGCGTCGCAGACCCGCCCACATCAAGGCCTAGAAATTGCGGCATACGTGCTCCTGACAAACATCAAGACGCACCGCTTTCACTCTCCAACGGTCAGTATGATGGAGAAATTCTCTTTGTCAAATGCCCATGCCTGCATCTGAAATTTGGGCATCGGGCACATCTGTGTTCACCTTGTCCGCTAACTCTGGTCACAGCCTTGTGTTGGTCGGGAGCGACGCTCCGGGTAATGTCGGGCACGTAAAACGAATGAGCCCGATGTCCGCCAAAACCTTTTCCGTATTGCTGATTCTCTTCACGGTCACCACCAATGCGGCGGCGCAAATCATGTTGAAAAAAGGCATGATGGCTTTTGCCGCGCAAGCAGGTGGCGTGCAGACAGTTGGCGGGCAGAACGTGGTCATGACGGCGCTGCACGTGGTGTTCAGCCCTTGGGTCTTTGCGGGCCTTAGCCTGTTCGTGATCAGCATGGCTTCGCATCTGGTTGTGTTGTCACGTGTGCAACTGTCATTTGCCTACCCGTTTCTCAGCCTCGCCTATGTGATTGTGGCGGCCTACGCCTTCTTCGTTTTTGGCGAAGATGTCGGTCTGGCGCGCATCGCGGGCATTGCGCTGATTTGTTGCGGCACATTCTTCATTGCGTTGAGCTGAGGGTCCAGACATGCGGCATTTCATCATCGGCGGTAATGGTTTCGTGGGCAGGCAACTCGCCCGTGATCTGCTGAGCGCAGGCGAAGAGGTCGTGGTGGCGGACATCGCCAGCGATCACACAGCGTCGCAGCCCGGCTTGCGTCATGTGCCCATCGATCTCACCGACCGCACCTCGCTGGATGCGCTGGATTTCGGCCCGGATGATGTGGTCTACAACCTTGCGGCCAAAATGCTCTCGCCCATCCAGACCCGCGCCAAGCGCTATGATTTCTTCTGGCCCGTAAACTTTTTCGGCGTCGCCACCCTGTTCGACCGCATGGACAGGCAGGGCGCGCACCGCTTCGTGCAGTTCACGACCGACATGATCTACGGCCACACACATGACATTCCCAAGCCCGAAAGCGCGCGCAAGCAGCCGCTGGGCGAATATGGAAAGTCCAAGCTGGCCACGGAAAATCTTTGTGCGGACTGGCGGGAGCGGGGCTTTGATATCTCCATCTTTCGGCCGCGCCTGATCATCGGGCCGGGGCGGCTGGGCATTCTGGTCAAGCTGTTCAAGCTGATCGACAGGAACCTGCCTGTGCCCATGATCGGCGGTGGCGCGAACCCGTATCAGTTCATCTCTGTGTTCGATTGCGCTTCTGCGGCTCAGGCCGCCTGGCGTGCGGGGTTTCCGAACAAGGAATACAATCTCGGCTCCAGCGAGCCGCCCTCGGTCAAGGCGCTGCTGGGCGGGCTGATCCAGGAGGCAGGCAGCCGCTCGTTTCTGCTGCCCACACCCGCACCGCTGGTAAAACTCACACTTGGTGCGTTTGATCTCTTCAACATGCCGATCATGGACCCGGAGCAATATTTGATCGCGGACGAGACATGCATTCTGGACACCAGCGCCGCACAGCGCGATCTGGGCTGGCGTCCGCTGCACCGTGATGAAGACATGCTCAAAGCCGCCTACCGCGAATACCGCGCAGGCCTGACCACCCCGGCAGCGGCCGGTTTGTCCGTCATCTGATACCAGGATTTGGGGAACGTATCATGTCAGCCGCACTCAACTTGCAGACCACGACAAAACCCAAGCTGATCACCAGCGAGGGGGCCAAAAAGCTCAACGTCAACGAGGTGCGCAAGCTGTGGGCGGACAACATCAATCCGGGCCAGCTGCATTTTCTCAAGCTGCTGGGCTTTGACAAGGTGCTGGTCGAGCGCGCGGAGGATGTGTTCTACATCGACCAGAAAGGCCGCAAGATCCTTGATTTTTTCGGGGGCTTTGGTGCGGCGGCCTTTGGCCACAACCATCCGCGCATCGTGGCGGCACGCCGCAAGTTCGAAGAAGAGCAACGCCAGGACATCTGCCTCGCCTTCATGTCGCAGTATGCAGCGGCGCTGGCGAAGAATCTCGCGCTGATCGCGCCCGGTGATCTCGACATGGTGTTTCTGGGCTCATCGGGATCGGAAGCGATGGAGGCGGCACTCAAAATCTGCGAGCAGGCGCAGGGGCCCGAGCGCGCCACCATTGTCTATGCGGAAAACTCGTTCCACGGCAAAACCAAGGGCACGCTCGCTGTCACGGACGGCACGCTCTACCGCTCGCAGTTCGTCGTCACGCAGAATACGAAGCGCGTGCCCTTCGGCGATCTGGAGGCGATCCGCACCGCCTTCGAAAGCGATCCCTCCATTGGCACCATTGTGCTGGAAACCATTCAGGGCGGCGGCGGCATCAACATGGCTCCGCCCGCCTTCTGGCTCGGACTGCGGGCGCTCTGCGAGAAGCACGACGTGCTGTGGATTGCCGATGAGGTGCAATGCGGCATGGGACGCTCGGGGCGCTTCTTCGCCTTCGAGCACTACGGCGTGGTGCCCGATGTGACGGCGCTCGCCAAGGCGCTGGGCGGCTCCAAGACCGCCATGGCGGCGATGATTGCCAGCCGCAAAGTTTTCATGAAAGCCTACGGGACGCCCAAGAAGGCCCTGGTGCATGCACCTGCCACCTTCGGCGGCATCGGCGAGGGATGCCTGACCTCCATCGAGGCGCTGAACGTGCTTTACGATGATGACCTCATCGAGAATGCCGAAGCGCAGGGCAATTACCTGATCAGCCGCCTGAAAGCGTTGCAGGCCAAGTACCCGGTACTGCTCAAGGACGTGCGTGGGCAGGGGCTGATGGTGGGTGTCGAGTTCAATGACATCAGCAGCACCATGCCCTTCGGTCTCAAGCAGATGATCGCGCTGCTCGACGACAAGCTGAAAGGATCGCTCTGCGGCTTTGTGGGCGCGCTGATGCTGGCGCAGAAGGATTGCCTCGTGGCTTTCACGGAATACAACCGGAACGTCATCCGCTTGGAGCCACCGCTCACGATCAGCAGCGCGCATGTGGACCAGTTCGTTGATAGCTTTGACGAGGTGCTGTCACGCGGCGTGGTGGGCATCGTGACGGGTTACCTGGGGTTGAAGGTCGCGGGTTAATCCCGCACCATCATGGTGAAGCACGGCGTGAGCGCCACCACCCGGCGTCCTTCAAGTGCAAACGTGTAGGCGCTGGCAATGGCGTTTCGGGCATCCGTCGGCGGGCATTTGGGCAGCAGGATCGCATCAGCCCGGCGGATTTCCGCCTCCGCGCGCGCGTTTAGCTTCATCAGTGTGCGCGTGGGATCGTTGCCGATGGACATGTCCAGCAGCGGCGTGCGCCCCAGCATCACTGGCAGGGGATCAACGAAATCCAGCGTGGCGATGCGCTCGAAGCGGCGGTTGTTCAGCTTTTCGTAGGCCAGCAGGGCTTCAGCCACTTCTTCGACACTGAGGACCCAACTTGTCTGAAAATCCAGCTCCGAGAACAGCAGGTACGAGGGCAGGATGCCCCGCTTGGCCAAGAGTTCATAGGAGGCCCGTGCCATCGAATAATGCGCCAGCATGCCGCGCGCATGGCGCAGCACATCCGGTTTGGCGGAGACGCGCCCGAATGGTCCCATCAAGGGCGCTTCGACTCGGTCATACACGGGTGCGGAAGCCACGACCCTGGCCGTGCGGTGCAGCAACGTGATCGGCGTGGGCAAGGTTGTGGCAGCCACCAGAGCCAGCAGAACCGCATGCTCCTTGCGCCAGGGTGCGGGCAGTTTGCGAAACAGCCGCACGAGCGCAGGCCAGAGCAGGATAAACTCCTGACTCCCCGTGTTCTGCGTCTCATAGACAGCGCCCGCCGCCAGCAAGGTCAGCAGCCAGGCCGCGTCGCGGTTGGCCAGGCTGCGCAGGCTCAGCAGCGAAGGACGCGCAAGGCTGGCGATTATGGGCGTTCGATCCCGCCAAATCAGGGCTGCCATCAACACAAGGGCGGGGGCGATCACGTTGAACTTGAGCGACAGCACGGTGAGCACGCGCGGCAGCAGATACCCTGTGTTCATGCGGGCGAGCGCCGCGATGTCGTCGACATAAGCGCTGATCAGCGACCAATGCCATTCTGCCAACCCGAGGAGCAAGATGATGGGTAGACTGCCCTCGACCATCCCGCGCACCGAGAGACGCCCCGCGATTCCCGCGTGGATCACGATGACGATGGCCACCAGAAATCCGGTAATCTTGGTCATGAACAGTGCCGCCAGCAAAAGCATGGTCAGCCAGGAGGCAACGCGGCGGTTGTCCACAAACAACAGCACCGTCGCCAACACCATCAGCAGCAGCGCGGCGTGGCGGTTGTAATTGCCGAAGGCATCGACGCCGGGCGAGGGATACAACTCGACAATGTTCATGGGGATGAGTGCAAACAGCGCAAAGCCGATGACCAGCGCGACCGCCTCGCCTTGGGACCGTTTGCTGGCGTGGTGCGCGACGATGGCCATGATCGGCAATGTCACGTGCAGCAGGCTGTAATGCACCGAGAAAAGCGGGTGTGCTGCCGGAAAAATCCGGCTCGTCACGTCGTAAAGTGTGTAACCCAGTACCCCGACGGGCACAAAGAAATCCACATGCGGCACTTGTCCGAGACGCATGCGGTAGACCGTGTCGATGTAGGTGTAGAGATCCCAGTAATTCGCGCCGATGGGCAGCCGAAGTGGCAACAGCATGATCAATGCCGCGAGCAGCCCGGTGAGCGTCAGGAGCGCCAGCGGTGCGCATGTCCGGTTCAAGAGGATCGACATCATGGGCCTATCCGCGAGCGCTCGCCAAACGTCAACTTTACGCGATCAGAGAAGGCCGATGCGGCTTGGGGATCGATGAAGCGGCGCAACGAAGCTGCCTCGGGGTAGGATGCGTTGAACACCCGCTCGCTCATGCGCGCATCCTTGTAGATGTTGACGCGCCCGCCCGCCTCCAGCGTCAGCCTGTCCAGCGTATCCAGAAGGCGATCGGTCACGGCACCACGATAGGGAAAGTCGAGCGTCAGCGTCGCACCCGGGCGCGGAAACGACATCAGGCCGGGCGAGGGGCGATCACCGAACAGCTTCAGCACGGTGAGAAACGAGCCTTGTCCCGCCGCCTGTGCGGCCTCCAGCATCGCACGGATCGCGCGCTCGGCGCACGGAAGAGGGATCACGCATTGATGCTGGCGCAATCCGCGAGGGCCGTACAGCCTGTTCCAGTTGCCAACTGCATCAAGTGGGAAGAAGAACGGTGCCCAGCCCACACGTGCGGGCGCTGGTTTGGCCAGGGCGCGCCAGCGGTAGAGGTGATTGAAAACCTTCAGGCTCGGCGTGTTGATGAGGCTTAGCGGCGGCGTGAAAGGCACACGCAGGCGCGGCGTTGCGGCTGGCTGGCCGTTGCCCTCATCCGCGTGGTTGGCGCGCAGCAGCACGCCGCGCCCCAGCGCCGCGCCGGTGGCAAGGCTGTCGATCCACGCCACAGAGTAGGCAAAGCCCGAATCATACTCCGCTGTGCGGGCAAAAAAATCTCCGAGATTGGCAAGCGGCACAGCCTGCTGCACCACATCGGGTGAAGCGATCGGCATCAGTTGCATCTCGGCCCATGTGATGACCCCTGTCAGCCCCATACCGCCGATGGTGGCCGCAAACAACTCGGCGTGTTCGGTCAACGAACAGGTTAGTTCGCCACCACCCGAGCGCAGCAAGCCCAGCGCCGTGACATGACATCCGAAGGTGCCCGCGCCGTGGTGATTCTTGCCGTGGATGTCGTTGGCAATTGCCCCGCCGATGGTCACATGCCGCGTGCCCGGCACAACCGCCGGAAACCAGCCTGTGCCGTGCAGGTGGTCCAGCAACGCGCCAATGGTGAGGCCGGGTTCAACGCGGATCAGGCCCGTGTCGCGGTTGAACGCCAGCACGTTGCCAGCGCCGCGCATGTCGATCAGTGTGCCGCCAGGGGCAGGAAAACAGCTGTCGCCGTAGCTGCGGCCATTGCCATAGGCGAGCCATGGGGCCTTGCCGGGGAGCCCCGCAACAGCCGCCAGAGGCTGTCCGGGCGCGCGCGCAGGCTCGGCACAGGACAAACCGGCTCTGGACAAACCGGCTCTGGACAATCCTTCCCAGACCAATCCACCCCAGGAGCGATAGATCATTACCTCAAACCGCGAAAATGAAGATCACGCCGATCAGCCCGGCCATGAGGTGGCTGCGCCAGTCGCGGATGATGAACATCACCGGATCATCCGGCAACTCCCGCCGCTTCGCCAGCACCCAGATGCGACCGATCGTGTACAGCACGATGGGGCAGACCAGCCAGATCATCTCGCGGTGGCTGTAAAGGCCGGATTTGCCCGCGCCTTCCACATAGAGCGCCAACACGACCACAGCCGAGAACCCGCTGGCAACCCCAAGCTGTGCGATCATGTCGAGATCGTTCTTGCGATAACCGCGCCCCATGAACCGTTTGGCATCGGCCGCCTCGTTTTCCACCGTGTCGAGTTCCACATAGCGTTTGACCAGCGCAAGGCTCAGAAACAGGAACATCGTGAAGGCCAGCAGCCAGTTCGACAGTTCAACCGGCCCTGCCGCATTGCCCGCCAGAATGCGCAGCGTGTAGGCCCCGGCGAGCGCCATGACATCCACCAGCAACTTGCGCTTGAGGTAGAACGTGTAGCCCAGATTGAGGGTGATGTAGGCGGCGAGCGCCAGGCCGAACAGCGGCGGCAGATGGAGCGTCAGCAATCCCGCGCCGAGCAAAAGCAGCGGCAGCAGCACAAGCCCATGCCACACGGGAATCGCCCCGCTGGCAAAGCCCCGACGGCACTTGGCGGGGTGTCTGCGGTCTTGCCGCAAGTCCATCATGTCGTTGAGGAGATAGATCGACGAGGCCACAAGCGAGAAGGCAAAAAAGGCCTGCACCGTATTCAGGAGCGGTTCGGGAAAGAGAAACTGATGCGACATGAAGAGCGGAACGAAGATCAGCAGGTTCTTCATCCACTGGTGCACACGCAGCAGTTTCAGGTAGCCCAGGATTCCCGAAAGCTTGGGCGCGGACAACGGCGTCCTCTCGACGGGCTCCCGCACCGCTCCGGGCAGCAGGCCCAGATGACCGAGTATGGCATCTCTCCAAGCCGGTGGAAGATGGCTCGCCACCGTCTCGGTGCGTCCATGGGCAACCTGCATCTGGAGACGGCTGACAACCTCCTCGTCATAAAGCAGGCTCGATGGATCGACGGGCAGTGCCGTGAGGGTGTTGCGGCCATGCATGATCCAGCGCAGGGCCAAAGCCGGATGATCGCGGAGTGTCAGCAGAAACAATTCCGCTCCGAGATTTGAGCGCACCACATCCCGCTCAAGCAGTTCACCACCATAGGAATCACCGCCCTGCGAATGAGCGTGCGCAACGTCGATCATGGCTGGTGCATCGGAAGTGGTTGATGGGTTGGCCAACCCCGTATCCTTTGTTGTTGCGCTTGGATGCGTCCTGAAACTGTTGCAACCATATCACGCGTGCCGACATGCGGGCAGAGGAGCGGGCGGAAACCTGTTCTTTACCTTAACCTTCAGCATCCTGCCCGTGATGGGACACGAACTGCTTGAATTTTGTGCAGCCCGATTGTGCGCAGCGTCCTCATCGACTGAATTGGTCACCGAATTCCCCCGAACGTGTTTGGCACGAGGATTGGATGGTCGGCCACAGCTGACGCACGGACAGGACACGATTCATGGGCTTGGCAATTTTGAAAACCGACAGGGAGGACAATGTCACGGTCCTGCCGGTAACGCCCCAGCGGCCTCTCGTCGTTGCGGAGGCACCTGTTGCCGTACGCGCCGCGCCAAGCATGTTTGCCGACACGATCGCCCCGCGGCTCAAAGCTGTCGCGCTCAACGTGGTGCCGCCGCTGATTGTTCTGGCGGTGCTCCTGATCATCTGGCAGGTGGCTTTCGGCCGCGCAGGATCGAGCCTGCCGTCGCCCCTTCGTGTCTGGGCCGAGGCGAAGGACCTGATACTGGATCCCTTTTTTGTGGCGGGGTCGCAGGATATCGGCCTGGGCTGGCGCGTGCTGACCTCATTGCAGCGGGTGGCCTATGGCTTTGGCCTTGCGGCCGTTGTGGGCATTTTCATTGGTGCGGTGGTGGGCCAGTCCATCTGGGCAATGCGCGGGCTTGACCCGATCTTCCAGATTCTGCGCACCGTGCCGCCGTTGGCATGGCTGCCGATCTCCTTGGCGGCCTTCCGCGACTCGAACCCGTCGGCGATCTTCGTGATCTTCATCACGGCCATCTGGCCCATCATCATCAACACGGCAGTCGGTATCCGCAACATTCCGCAGGACTACCGTAACGTGGCGCAGGTGCTGCGGCTCAACCAGTTCGAGTTCTTCTTCAAGGTCATGCTGCCCTCGGCCGCGCCTTACATCTTCACCGGTCTGCGCATCGGTGTCGGCCTGTCTTGGCTCGCCATTGTGGCGGCTGAAATGCTGACCGGCGGCGTGGGAATCGGCTTCTTTATCTGGGACGCCTGGAACTCATCCAAGTTGTCCGACATCATTGTTGCGCTCATCTACATCGGGCTTGTCGGGTTCGTTCTCGACCGCCTTGTGGGGGCGCTGGGCAATTACATCACCCGCGGCACTGCGGCGAGTTAAGGGCCACGATCATGGGCAAGTCCTATCTCAAACTCGATCAGATCTGGAAAACCTTCGAGCGCGGCGGCACCAAATCCGAAGTGTTGCGCGACATCAACCTGAGCATCGACAGCGGCGAATATGTCTCGATCATCGGGCATTCGGGCTGCGGTAAGTCCACCTTGCTCAACCTGATTGCAGGCCTCTCGCCTGTCACATCCGGCGCAGTCTTGTTGGAAGACCGCGAGGTCAACGAACCCGGGCCGGACCGTGCCGTGGTGTTCCAGAACCACTCGCTGCTGCCGTGGCTGACCGTCTATGAAAACGTGTCTCTCGCCGTGAACAAGGTGTTCTCCGGCAAGAAAACCAAAGCCGAGCGCCACGCCTGGATCATGCACAACCTCAACCTCGTCCATATGGAACACGCGGCCCAAAAGCGCCCGGCCGAAATTTCCGGTGGCATGAAGCAGCGTGTGGGCATTGCCCGCGCCCTCTCCATGGAGCCCAAGATCCTGCTGCTGGACGAGCCATTCGGCGCGCTCGATGCGCTGACCCGCGCGCATCTGCAGGACTCGGTCATGGAGATCCACATGGCCCTCAAGAACACCATGATCATGATCACACACGATGTGGACGAGGCCGTGCTGTTGTCGGACCGCATCGTCATGATGACCAACGGGCCATCAGCCACCATCGGAGAGGTCCTGACCGTCGATCTGCCCCGACCGCGCCAGCGGCTGGAGATGGTCAACAACCGCATCTACTCCGATGCGCGCGCAGGTGTGCTCGAGTTCCTCTATGCGCGCCACAAAGCGCCTTCCATCGCGGCGTGATATCTCATCATGAGCGGTGACGATTTCAGCCCGGATCAGCGGCGCTATCTGGAGGGTTTCGTCTCCGGCCTGCAATCCGCGCGCGCGGCGCGTGGGCTTGGCCCTTTGGGCGGCGCAGGAGGCGAAGGCAGCGGTGAGCCTGTGGGGCCGGATGCCATTCACCTCAAGGCGCAGGCCGCGACCGAAAAAGCGGGCAAGAAACTTGCCGACCAGGAGAAATGGAAGCGCGCCGAGCATCCGTTCGATGCCTACCCACGCCTCAAGGCCCAGGCCGACAAGGCCGAGTATCCCAAGCCCGAGGACAATTTCCGCTGGCGCTACCACGGCCTATTCTATGTCGCCCCGGCTCAGAACAGCTACATGGTGCGCCTGCGCGTGCCCAATGGCATTCTGAAGGCGCACCAATTCGCAGGCGTGGCTGATCTGGCGGAGCTCTATGGCAACGGCCACTGCCATGTGACCACGCGCGCCAACCTGCAGTTCCGTGAAATCGCGGTGGAGAACACGGTTCATGTCGTGGAAGGTGTGGCCGAGTTGGGCCTGACCTCGCGCGGTTCGGGCGCGGACAACATCCGCAATGTCACGGGCGGCGCCACGGCGGGCATTGATGCGCAGGAACTGTTCGATACGCGCTCCCTCGCGCGCGAATGGCACTATCACATCCTCAACGACCGCTCGCTGTTCGGCCTGCCGCGCAAGTTCAACGTGGCGTTCGACGGCGGCGGGGTCATCCCCACACTGGAGGAGACCAACGACATCGGCTTTCAAGCTGTGGAGGTCATGCAGGGTGCAGGCAAGGAAGGCGCAAGCGTCGAGCCGGGCATCTGGTTCCGGCTCATTCTGGGCGGCATTTCCGGCCACAAGGATCTCGCGCGCGATACGGGCATCATCGTCAAGGCGGCGGATTGCACGCCTGTGGCGGATGCGATCATCCGCGTGTTCATCGAGAACGGTGACCGCACAAACCGCACGAAAGCGCGAATGAAATATGTGCTCGATAGCTGGGGTTTTGATAAATACATCAGCGCAGTAGAAGAAAAACTGGGGCGGGTGCTTCAGCGCGTTGATTCAAGCGCTTTGGCCCCGCGTCCCGCCTTTGACCGGGCGGCGCACATCGGCGTGCATGCGCAAAAACAGCCCGGCCTGAACTGGATCGGCGTTGCCATGCCGGTGGGCAAGATGGAATGCGCCCAGATGCGCGCCCTTGCCGAGGTGTCCCGCCGTTTTGGCGACGGCGACATCCGCCTGACGGTCTGGCAAAACCTGCTGATCTCCGGCGTCAAGAATGCGGACATTACTGCCGCTAAAGAGGCCATTAAAGCCACAGGCCTGCATTGGCAGGCCACTTCCATCGCATGTGGCCTCGTCGCGTGCACGGGTGCAACGGGCTGCAAGTTTGCTGCCGCGCACACCAAGGAGGATGCTCTGGTGATCGCAGCCCATGTCGACGCGCGCGTGGCCGTCGATCAACCGGTCAACATCCACCTCACAGGCTGCCACCATTCCTGCGCGCAGCATTACATTGGTGACATCGGCCTGATCGGCGCGAAAGTGCCCATCAATGAGGATGGTGACACGGTGGAGGGCTATGACATCGTGGTGGGCGGTGGCTTTGCCGACCAGGCCAAAATCGGCCGCGTACTTTTCGAGAAGGTAAAGGCAACCGATGTGCCGGCACAGGTGGAGCACCTGCTGCGCACCTGGATGACGCACCGTGCCTCGCCGGATGAAACCTTCTTCGCCTTTGCCAATCGGCATGAGGCGGATGCATTGAAAGTGCTTGTGGCAAGGGCCAGCCCATGACCTTGCCCGTGAAGCCACCTCACGCACAGCCCGAAATCATCCCGGCCACCGCGCCTTTCAATGCCGAGCAGCGCGAATGGCTGAACGGGTTTTTTGCGGGGCTGCTTGCTATCGAGCAGGCGCAGGTCACACCCCTGTCGGGCGCAGCGTCCGCCGCCATCATGGACAGCGCCGAGGACGAGATCGCCCCCTGGCATGACCCCTCCATGGAACTCGTTGACCGCATGAAGCTGGCAGAGGGCAAGCCGCTGAAGCGCCGCCTGTTCGCCGCCATGGCGCAGCAGAACTGCGGCCAATGTGGCTACATGTGCGAGACCTATTCCGCCGCCATTGCCGAGGGCAAGGAACCCAAGCTCAACCTCTGCGCGCCCGGCGGCAAAGACACATTCCGCATGCTCAAGACACTGACCGAGGAGGCGGGCGCAGCGCCATCCATCGTGCCTGCCGAGGCCAGCACCGAAGCCAGACCACTGGGTGAAAAGGGCCGCTGCCGCGAAAACCCCGCCGAGGCGATCTTTCTGGGCCGCCGCCGCCTCAACGGCGAAGGCTCCGAGAAGGAAACGTATCACGTCGATTTCGATCTTGCCCCCAGCGGGTTGGATTATGTGGTCGGTGACAGCTTCGGGGTCATCGCCGCCAATGATCCTGCACTCGTGGATGCCGTGGTGGCGCTCACCGGCATGCGCCCCGAGCACGATGTGGAGGGTACAAGCTTCCGTGAGGCGCTGCTGACCCAACGCGCGCTGGGCGCGGCGCCCGACGCACTGTTTCAGCTCTTTTCTTATGTCACGGGCGGCGAGCAGCGTCGCAAGGCCCAGCGCCTTGCGCAGGGCGAAGACCCGGACGGCGATCTGGAACGCCTCGATGTGCTGGGCGCGCTGCACAAGTTTCAAGGCGTCAAGCTCTCCCCGGAAGCTTTTGTGGAAGCGCTGGATGAGTTGCAACCGCGGCTTTATTCCATTTCGTCATCGTACCGCGCCAATCCCGGCAAAGTGTCGCTGACGGTGGATGCGGTGCGCTACAAGGTGGGCAATCGACCGCGCGCCGGGGTCGCCTCCACCTATCTGGCGGACCGCGTGCACGCAGGTGACCGCGTGGGCTGCTATGTGCAGAAGGCGCATGGCTTCGCCTTGCCGGCAGACCCTTCCAAACCCGTAATCATGGTGGGGCCGGGCACGGGCATTGCGCCGTTCCGGGCCTTTCTGCAAGAGCGCGAGGTGTCCGGCGCGCCTGGCCGCAACTGGCTGTTCTTCGGCCATCAGCGCAGCCAGAGCGATTTCTTCTACAAGGAGGAACTGCAAGCCATGCAGGATCGCGGCAAGCTGGACCGCCTGACTCTCGCCTGGTCGCGTGACATGGCGGAGAAGGTCTATGTGCAGGATCGCATCCGCCAGACGGGTGCCGAGTTGTGGCAGTGGTTCCAGCAGGGCGCGCATTTCTACATCTGCGGCGATGCCAAACGCATGGCCAAGGATGTGGAGCGCGCGCTGGTGGATGTGGCCGTGGCGGCAGGTGGCCAATCCACCGATGCGGCCATCGCCTATGTGGCTGACCTCAAAAAATCTGGACGCTTTCAGGCCGACGTGTATTGAAAGGCGCATGACCGCGCCCGAATACTTTCCCGTGGAAGTGCCGCGCCTGCCCATGGAAACCCCAAGCGCCCGCATGGGTGCGCTGGCCACGCTGCCGGTGTTCTTCAAGCTGAACGATCGTCCTGTGCTTCTTGCGGGCAATGATCCTTGGAAAGCCGAGCTGTTGGCGGCCACGGGTGCGATCTTGCATATTTATGAACCAGCACCCGGTGAGGCTTTGCTTCTGCTGGCAGCCGAAAACCCTGAGCGCATGCACATCCACCTCAGGCCATGGTCCGTGGATGCCTTCACCGGCATGTCGCTGGCCATCGGGGCCATCTCGGAGGATGCGGAGGCCATGGCTTTTCGCTGCGCCGCCAAGGCGGCAGGTGTGCCGGTGAATGTGGTCGACCGGCCAGCGTTCTGCGATTTTTCCTTTGGGTCCATCGTCAATCGCTCGCCCCTCGTGATCGGCATTTCCACGGACGGCGCGGCGCCCGTGTTCGGCCAGACCATCCGCGCGCGCATCGAGACGATGCTGCCCGCCGGCTTTGCCCGCTGGGCGGAAGCGGCCAAGCACTGGCGCGAGCGCATTGAGCCGTTGGCGCTGGCCTTTCGCCTGCGCCGCGCGTTCTGGGAACGGTTTTCCATCCTCGCCATGGCAGAGCCCGAACGTCACCCGGGCGATGATGATTTCAACCGCACATTGACCGCGACCAGGGGTGAAACAGCCACATCCAACCGCGGATCGGTGGTCATCGTGGGCGCTGGCCCCGGTGATCCTGAATTGTTGACGCTGAAAGCCGTGCGCGCGCTGCAATCGGCGGATGTGGTGCTTCACGATGATCTGGTTTCGGACGGCGTGCTCGGCTTTGCCCGGCGCGAGGCCCGCAAGATTGCGGTGGGCAAGCGGGCAGGGGCCGCATCCTGTCGGCAGAAGGATATCTGCGCGGAAATTCTGAGCCATGCGGGGGCCGGCAAGCGGGTGGTGCGGCTCAAGGGTGGTGATCCGGCGATTTTCGGACGGCTGGACGAGGAGCTGGAGGCCTGTCGCGCTGCGGGGTTCGAGCCCGAACTGGTGCCCGGTGTCACCACGGCTTCGGGCGCGGCGGCAGCGCTGGGCCTTTCGCTCACGCGGCGGCGCACGGCGCACCGGCTGCAATTCATCACCGCGCACGGCGCTGACGGCGGCTTGCCTGCGGAGCTTGATCTGGATGCGCTGGCGGACCCTGCGGCGACGACCTGCGTCTACATGGGCGCGCGCACCATCCTTCAACTTGCTGAGGCAGTGATGGCGCGGGGACTTGCCGCAACGACCCCCGTTCGGGTGGTGGTGAGCGCAACAAGGCCGGACATGCTGTCGATCTCCACCACGCTCGAGCACGTGGCGCGCGATGTGGCCAGCCGTAACCACGATGGCCCGGTGCTTATTCTCATCGGCAAGGCGCTCGGCTCAATGGCCCCGCAAAGCGTCCAACCCGCGCGCGACAGCCGCGCTGAGGTGCGCGCGTTGCCGTGAGATGAAGAGGGCAGGGTCCACAGGGCCCGAGCGCTCGGCCCGCACATCCCGCACGAGCTTGATCAGTGCCGCCGCAAAACCCTCTGCCTCATCCGCGACAAGACAATTGCCGGGAAGCTGCGAAAAACCCCTGACCGAGGAGCGCGTGGCCACCGCCGGGCGGCCGGATTGAAATGTTTCGATGGTCTTGAGCTGCACGCCCGTGCCTGTGCGGCTGGCGAGCGCCATGACGCGGCATCCCGCGACGAACAGGTTCGCATCAGGCACGCGGCCCAGCAACGTGACGCGCGCGGGTGCAGCCGCACCTTGCGGCAGGCGCCCCGCGACGCCGATACTGAAATCCTCCGGCAACAGCGGCACCACGGCATCGAAGAACCAGCGCAGACCCGCCAGATTGGGCTGCCAGGTCCAGGTGCCGATGAGGCCGATGTCATGGGCAGGTTCCACCTCTGGCAGTGCCGCGCATTCAGGCATCATAAGCGGCATGACAGTCGATTTGTCAGTGATATCAACGTCAAAACCGGTGCGATCGTCCTGTGTGAAGCACCAGATGTGACGGCAATCGGCCAGTGCACGGTTCTCGATCGCGCGCAGCAAGCGCGCCTCTCGCCGATAGAGCGCCTCGATGACAACATGGGAGGTGCGGGCATTTTCAGCCGCCGTGGCATGCTCCACATTATGCGCTACCAGCAGCGCAGGGTAATCCTGTGCCAGCCAGGGAAACGCGCCAGCAACCGGCGCGCTGTTGATCACCACACCATCGAACGGACCGCTCGCCTTAAGGCTCGCGCGCAGGCGTCCGCCATCAGCGATCGCCAGCTTGGCGGAGATCACCGGCAAGCCGCGCTGCACCGCGCCCAGCATCCAGCGGCACTTCTGCATTCTTGTTGCCACGGCGTTTTCGATGACGAGATGGTCTATCACCGTGCTGCGAGGGGGAGGCGCGTGGCCCTCGCCCTCACGCAGGAAACCGAAGAGCTGAACCTCGCAGCCCGCCTCTTCCAGTGCGCGCAGCACGCAGGCATTGGCAATCTCGAAGCCGGATTGCGGTGGCCCGGCGGGCAGAAGCGATGTGATGAAGGCAAGACGCATGGGTGTTCGTTCCCGCGTAAACCCTAACGGCGCGAATGGCTAGGTTGTGCGGGGCCAATCAGGTAAACAAATCCTTAACATGCTGACCTTGAGCCCGATTTCACACGTCATGGATGAAAAGATGCGTCCTGCGCCCAACCCGCCGGAGACAATTCTTCTTGCCGTCGTGGTGCCGACCTACAAACGGCCTGGTCAGCTGCGCGCCACGCTGGAATCACTGGCGGCACAAACAGCCCGCGCGGGCACAGCCGTTGTCGTGGTCGAAAACGATGCCACTGGCGGTGCGGGGGCTGCCGCAGCCATGCGGTTCCTGGAGACGGGTGCACTCCCGGGCGGCGTCGTGACCGAACCGGCGCAAGGCAACTGCAATGCCTATAACGCGGGGTTCGTGGAAGCCCTGGCGCGCTGGCCACACCTCACACATATCGCCATCATCGATGACGATGAGGTGGCTCGGCCCGATTGGCTGGAGCGCCTGCGCGCGCAAGCCATGCGCTCGGGTGCCGATATTGTGGGCGGCCCGCAGGTGCCCCATTTTGAAAGCGCGGCGGGCGCGCGCCTCTATGCGAATCATCCCGTGTTTCGCCCCAGCCATGATCTGAATGGCCCCGCCCGGTTGATCACCAGCACCGGCAATTGCCTGATCAGCGTCAGGGTGTTGCGGGCGATGGCCCCGCAGTGGCTCGATCCGCGCTTCAACTTCATGGGCGGCGGCGATACGGATTTCTTCACCCGCTGCCGCGCCAAGGGCTTCACCTTTGCATGGGCTGCCGATGCCGTTGTGGATGAAGTGGTGCCCGCGCGCCGCAGTTCGCGCGGTTGGATCACGGCGCGTTCGCTGCGCAATGGCATGATCTCGGCGCTGATCCAGCGCAAGCAGAACCCCGGCGTGGTGGGACGCTTGGGCGTCATCGGAAAGAGCCTTGCCTTGCTCGCCCTGTCGCCATTCCGCGCGGCGAAACTTTGGGCCCAGACAGGCTCGGCCTATGCAGGATGCTACCACATCCTCATCGCTCTGGGGCGTCTGGCCGCAGAATTTGGCCTCACCGTCGAACAATACCGCCAGCCGGAGAAGAATTGACCATGGCAACGGTCACCGCACGACTGGAGCGCATCTCAGCCACGCCTGCTCTGGAGGCCCGCGCCCGTGATGTCTTCCGCCAGGTGCTGTTCGTCATCATCATGCTGGCCGTCTGGATCTCGGTGCGTCCCTTCGCGCCCGTGGTTGAATCGAACGACGGCATCTCATCGGGCGACATACTCAACCAGCTCACGTTCTCGGCTCTTGCCGTGCTGACGATCATGGGCCTTGGGATGGCGGACAGGCGCGCCATGCTGCCGTTGCTGCAACCATCATGGCTTCTGATGCTGGCATGGATGGGCTTGAGCATTCTGGCCTCCGCGCAGATCGGCTCCAGCTTTCGCGCCGCCGCTTTCACCTTGATCGCCATGGGTATGGCTGCGGCCCTGTTCGCCCTGCCCAAATCCTACCTGCAGTTCCAGACCCTCCTGCTGGGCTGCGCGGCGGCGACACTGGCTTTTGCCTGGATGGGCGTCCTCCTTGTGCCCGACATGGCGATCCACACGGATTTCGATCCCTTCGAGCCCGAACACGCAGGCTCCTGGCGCGGGCATTTCGATCACAAGAACATTGCGGGCGGCATGATGGTGGTGCTGGCACTGGTCGGCATCTACGCACTGCGCGCGCGCAAGACCGCGATGGGCCTCTGCCTGCTGGTAGGCGCGGTGGTCTTTCTCTACATGACGCGCTCCAAGACTTCGCTGGCGCTGCTGCCTGTGACGTTGATCATCGCTCTGGTGGCCGAGCGTGTGCCGTCGCTGTTCATGCGGCTTCTGATCTGTCTCACGCCGGTGTTCGGCCTGGTGCTGCTGACCGCAGGCTCGGCATTCTTTCCCGGTGTCGAGGCCTTCAACAAGGCGGTTCTGAGTGACCCGACGTTCACGGGCCGCTTCGACATCTGGCGTTATGGCTTTGAAAAGCTCGCCGAACACCCCTGGACCGGCTACGGGTTCGAAGCCTTCTGGAAGACACCCACCACGATCTTCGGCGAGTCGAAGCTCGAACTCGCCTGGGAAGTCGGCAAGATCGTGCATGGCCACAACGCTTATCTCGATGTGGCACTCACCATGGGCCTGCCGGGCCTCGCTCTGGCGATCTGGTGCCTTGTGATCAAGCCCGTGATCGATTTTGATCGCGCTGTGGAGCAACCGGGCAACCGCTTGCTGGCCAGCTTTTGCCTCTCGGTTTGGCTTTACATCGCATTGGCGATGTGTCTGGAAAGCTATCTGTTTCGCCGGGCGGACCCTGTGTGGTTCGCTCTGCTTCTGGCGGTTTTCGGCCTCAGATTTTCTGCGGCATACCGTATCGGTCAACAACCTTCTCAAGCTGCCCCAGCACCTTGAGCAGGCGCATCAGATCCTGTGTGTCCGAGGCTGGCGCAGGCGGCTGAACGGGCTCGCCCACGGGCGCAGCTTGAACCGGGGCGCGTGGCAGCGGTGAGCCTGACCCTGAGCCGGGCTCCACCAGCGCGGGCGGGCCGCTCAGTTGTTGCGCAGGCTGCACGGTGCGCGAAAGCCGTTCCATCGATTGACTCATCGCGACGGTGCTTGGTGGGGGAGGTGGCGGCGGCAGCGATTGACCCTGCATGGGTTGACCCTGCATGGGTTGAACCTGCGGCTGCCCCATGGGCCGCATCTGCGCCATCTGGTTGCGCCAGCTGCGTGCTTCCCGCGTGTTGCGCGCGATTTCGCTCAGCAGCGCGAGGAGAATACCAAGGGCAAAGCCGCCGAGCACGGCTCCCGTGACGATCAGGCGCCGCTGGGGTGCGACTTTTTCCAGCGGCGGGATCGCGGTCGTGATGATCCGCACGTTCGTGGTGTCGACTCGCTCCTGTTCGCTGGTTTCGCGCGCCCGCTGCAGGAAGGATTGATAGACCGCGCGGTTGGCTTCCAGTTCGCGCTCGAGTTCGCGCAGTTCCACCGTGTCGCGACTGGTGGTGAGCGTATCTTTCTTCAAGCCGTCGACTTGCTGCACGATGGTGCGCTCATTCGATTGCGCGCGCTCGTAATCCGCGCGGGCTGTCTGGCGGATGCGGGTGATCTCATCGGCCACGCCGCGCTGCGCATCGCGCAGGGATGATTGTGCCGCGAGAAGATCCGGATGCATCGGTCCCAGCGATGTGGCGAGCGTGGCCGAGCGCCGCTGCGCCTCGCCCAGTTGCTGGCGCAGGAGACCAAGCGTTTGCGAGTTTATGGCTTCGGGCAATGCGCCCCGTTCCATCTGATCGCTGCGGATGCGCTCCACCTGATCCAACCTGGCTTTCGCATCGGCCAGCCGGGAACGCGCGAGCGCAAGCTGAGCATTGACTGCGGCAAGCTGCTCTTCGGTCACAAGCTTGCCGCTGGCACCCACAATGTTTTTCAAGCCCTTGTAAGCTTCGATCTTGTCTTCGGCCGTCCGCACCCGGTCGCGCAGTTCGTTGAGACGGGATGTCAGGCCCGTGTTGGCGCGGCGCGCCTGTTCGGAACGGGAGTTGGCCTGATCTTCCAGGTAAAGCGTGGCAAAACTGTTGGCGAGGCGCGCGGCCTTGTCGGGGTCGGAGGCCGTCACGGCCACGTCGATGACGAAGGTACGCTCGCCCCTGCGCACGAAAAGGTTGCGCCGCAGTTGCTCCATGACGCGCAAGGTCGCATCGCCTTTGCGCTCGCCTTGTGGAAACAGCCGGGCCAGCGGCGACGAGGAGCCCACATATTCATCGTCGCGTGTCAGGTTTTCGCGGTCCGTCACCCGCCGCAGCATATCGGTGGAGGCGATAATCCGCGCCTGGCTTTCAATGTATGCGGCGGTTGCGTCGCTGTTCAGCCCTTGCGGCGAAACCTCGTTGAAAAGCACACGCAACTCGCGCGGATCGATCAGGATTTGCGATGTGGCACTGTAACGGTCCTGAAGCAGGCTGGTGGCCAGCGTGGCCAGGATGCCGAAGATGATCGGCAGACCGATGATAAGCAACTTGTGACGCCAGAGCGCCAGCGGAATGTCAAGCAAGCCGAAGCGCTCCGGACCTGTGGGACCGGATGGCTGTGCCGTGCTGTGGGCATCGTACTGGAACATGAAAAACGGGACTCTGAAGCGCTTGTCCCATCATTGGCACGCCAACCCTTAAACCATGGTTTACCATACCTCGCGTTTATAAGGGCTCAAGCCCGTCGCAGGCGCTGGATCACATCCATCATCGGCTTGGCACGGTAGGATTCATCAAGCGGCAAAGGACGCGCCGCGAGTTTGTCCGTTCGGGGAAATGTTTCGCCCACCCAACTGTACTTGTCCGTTATGCCCCAGGTGATGACAGGCAAGCCAGGTTGCGCGGTGCTCGCCGCATCGAGGAAGGTCTCGACATGACGCGCGGCGGCGATGTCGCGCTGCCGGATGTCTGCGGGCAGACGCCAGTCAATGAGGTCAAGCTCGGTGACCAGCATTTTCACGCCAAGCGCTTGCAGATCCGCCCCGAAGCGGACGATCCCTTCCTCGTCGATGGCGCGCTCGGCATAAAGATGGGCCTGGATGCCCACGCCGTGAATGGGAATCTTCTTGGCCTGAAGGCGGCGGATCATGTCGAGCGTAATCCGCCTGCGTGCCTCGAAGCGCGGGCCGACATTCTCGTAATCATAGTCGTTGTAGACGAGTTCGGCGGCTGGGTCCGCGCGCGCTGCGGTCTCGAAGGCGATGTCGATATGCGCCGGGCCAAGCAAGCGGTTCCAGATCGTGTCGCGCCACGGGCGGGTGGGGGTAGGGTCATGGGCAATCGCCTCGTTGACCACATCCCACGACGAGATCACGCCCTTGTAGCGTGCCAACACGGTTTCGATGTGCTGGCGCAGTTCGCGTTCGGCCTCGGCCCCCGTGCGCAGGCCCTGCGCCCAGGTCGGCATGGCGTTGTACCAGCACAAGGCATGCCCGCGGATGGCCTTGCCGGCCTTCTGCGCGAAGGCAAGGATGCGATCCGCATCCTCGAAGTTGAACTTGCCCCGCTCGGGCCGCAGCGCCTCCCATTTCAAATCGTTCATGGGTGTGATTATGTCGCAATGTTCGATGATGGCCGCTCTGTAACGAGGGTCTTCGTTGAAGTTCTCCTTCATCGCCGCAGCACCGTAGCGAATGCGCGGCGTGGCAGCCTGCACCGGGCCGCCGGGCAGGGTGCTGGAGGGGCCGCTGGGAGCCAGTGAACTTGTGGCAATGCCCGCCAGGACGGTGCGTCGATGGAGCAAGCGAGACATGCCATTTGGCTACAATCGGAAGGTCAGGCATGCAACCCGCGCGTTCAGCTATGGCTAAGGCCTTTGGCTTAAGGTGAGGACCATGCGTCCCGATAGCAAAAGCATCCGCGATTATCTGACCATCACCTCCGGCGTGCTGGGCCGCTTGCTGATTTCTCTCGTCTATTTCCTCATCGTCGCCAATGGGCTCACCCTGGGCGAGTTTGGCATCTTCGCCGCTGTTTCCGCCGTCGGGTTGGTTCTGTCACGCATTCTGGCGTTCGGCTTCATCTCGCCGGTTTACCGCACGGCCACGGTCAAGCCCCGCCTTCTCGGGGTTTACTGGGGTGGGTTGCTGCTGATGGCTGCGCTTTCCCTGCCGCTGATTCTGGCGGCTGCGGTGGGCGTGCAGGTCTATGCCTTCCGGGGGGATCTGGGGCTCACATTGTTTCTGCTGATCATACTCTGCGAGGTGATCGGCTGGCGCGGGCTGGAATACGTGGTCATCACGCTCAACGGGCTGTCGCGGTTTGGCGCGGCCGCCACGCTGGTGATCCTGGGTTCGGCCCTGCGGACGCTGGCCGCCGTTGCATTCTTGCTGCTGCCATATCTTGGTCTGCAGGCCGTCGGCGGCATTGAGACATGGATTCTTCTATACACCGCCGCCAACACGGCCGCGCTTGCCCTTGCGGTGCTGGTGTTCTTGCCGCACATGCGGCTGCGTGTGCGGTTTGCGCTGTATCTCCGGCACATGCGAGACGCCGTCACGACCGCACTGTCGGAACTGGTGTTCTACGTGCAGGCCGAAATGGACAAAGTGCTCGTGCTCATGCTGGCCGGGCCCCGCACCGCCGGGCTTTATGCCATTCTCATGCGTGTGATTGACCTGACGGCAGTGCCCGTGCGCAGCTTCAACCAGCTGCTGGTGCAGCGCATGATGCGGGACGGCGACACCACGCCGTCCCGCGCGCGCCTTGCTGTCATCGAAATCGCCATTGCCGCCGTATCGACCGCCGGGCTGCTGGCCTTCGTCGTGCTCCTGTGGATGTATCCGCTTGGTCTGGGACGCAATGTGGCCAGCGCCGCGCCGCTGTTGCTGCCGCTGCTTCTGGTGCCGGCGCTGCGCAATCTGGTGGAATATCACGGCGAGCGGCTCTATGCGCGCAAGGCATTCGGCACGCGGCTCCTCCTGCTCGTCGTGCTTGCCGCATTGAAGCTCATGCTGGTTGCGGTGCTCATTCGCTTCGCCGGTGATATAGAGAACTGGGCGCTGGGGCTCAACGCAGTGTTCGCGTTGCTCTATATCCTCTCGGCACTCGCAACCTACCGGGTCAGGCCATTGCTTTCCGCTCGATAAAGGCGCGGATCACTTCAGTCGAGGTGTCGGTGAAAGACTGGATGCACAGTGCGATCTGATCGCTTCCCAAGTTGTCGGCAAAGCGGGCGAGCGTCGCCTCGTTCAGCGCGTGACCATCCCAGTAAGTGTGGCTGAGCGGGGTCGTCGCGATGAAATGGCCCGCGCCACCCAGCACCTCTTCGGCAAAGGCGCCGTAGAGCTGGTACTCCGAGAAGGTGCGGCGGCGTCCCATGGCTTCGACGAATTCCAAGCCCGTTGACGATTCCACATGCTTGATGAGGGCAAGCGCATGGTCGCGCCGCCAGATTGCAAGATTCGAGATGTAGTCGGTTGCTGGAAAGCCCGGTTCGGGCAGGTCCAACAAGGCTGCAGCGCTGCGGGTCCAGGCTTGGTGATCGCTCCACTTGGCCTGATTGTTGCCGATGCCATCGGGAGCTGCGTAAAGCCGCACGCGCTGCTGCGCGTCCATGAACAGTTCCGGTCCGAATGGACGCACGAACACGCTGTCGCTGTCGGCCATCACCAGCACATCAGCGCTCGTGAGGCGGGCCACCAGCAACTTGCGCAATTGCTGCACATGCCAACCGCTCATGGGCCAGATCGGCCGGGTCAGCGCGCGCGTGATCCAGCGCCAGGCTGGTTTGCGCCCGAGAGGCGGGCGCACCGCGATCAGCCAATCGGGCAGCAATTCGCCGTCCGCGATCATGCGGCGGTGCGGCCCTTCCAGCGCACGGAACTGTGCCACGTCATGGTCTGCCACCAGCAGCAGGTGCTCGATCGGCTGGCGCGCCATGCGGTCCATGCTGTCGCAGAGCAGTCGGCAGCGCTCGAAATCACCCTCATAGCTGGGCGTGATGAAGACAACGCGTGGGCACTGCATCAGAACCTCCGCAGGCCAGTGCGCTGGGCAAAGACACGCAGCAGAAACAGCGGACCGCCGAGGGCGTAGCGGCGAAACAGGCGGCGCGGCTCCAGCCCGAGGCGGTAGAGCCATTCGATCCGCACCTGCCGCATCCACAGCGGTGCGCGCGGCATCTCGTCGCTCAGAAAATCGAACAAGGCGCCAACACCGATGGCCAGCGTCGCATGCTCACCCGTGATGTGCTGCGCAATCCAGCGCTCCTGCGCGGGGTTGCCCATGGCAACGAGCAGCACATCCACAGGACTGAGCTTGAGAGTTTCCACGAAGGTCTGCTGCGCCGCGATATCTGCAAAACCATGCTGCACAACGTTGACGTGATGCTGCGGGGCGATGCGGTTGATTGCGGCCGCGGCACGCTCCGCCACGCCGGGTTGCCCGCCGATCAAAGCCAGGCTCAGGGAGCGCTTTGTCTCGTGAAGGAACAACGGCACGAAATCCGTGCCATTGAGGTTGGCGGCAAAGGGCGCACCGTTCAGCAGTTTGGCGGCCATATCCACGCCCAAACCATCGGCGAAGACGGTGAAAAGCGCCAGAATGTGTCGAAATTCCTCGTCGTTCCACGCCAAATTCGCCGTATGCGCATTGCAGAACGCAATTTTGAGCGGCTGCCCCGCTTCCAGCGCGCCGCCCAGCAAACTCAGCGCTGCATTCTTGCTGGCATCAGTCACAGCGACGCCGAAAATCGCGTTCCGAAGGGGCGCGCTGGCCAAGGTCTGGCCGATGATCATGTCCTGCCCCATGTGCAGGCGACTCCTCATGCAATGGATCATCCCATACCCCCAACATGAACGGGAGGCCACACCTCGCCCGCAGTAAGCTTACCGGCGAAAAGCGGCTGGCCTTGCGAAGGGCTGGCGCGCCGCAGCGCGGTCGATATAGTTGACTCATGCACGGCCGCATCCATCCATCGATACAGCCCGATCTGGAGCGCGCTGTTGGCACGCTGAAGCTTGCCGTGGGCAAGCGGGGCGACGTCACCGCTGTGCAGGATCTGCATCAGGCAGGCTGCGGGCGGCTGCTGTTTCCCGCCATTGCGCGGGGCGCTCCGCTGGAGGCTGTTGTCGTCAACAGCGCAGGCGGCGTGACAGGTGGCGATCGATTCCGTGTGCGCGCTGCAGCCGGGCCGGGCACGCAGCTCAGCCTCACCACGCAGGCCTGCGAGAAGGTCTACCGCAGCGATGGCGCGGCGGCGTGCGTTGCCACCACTTTGAAGCTCGAACCCCGCGCCACGCTGCATTGGCTGCCGCAGGAGACCATCCTGTTCGATGGCTCAAACCTCATCCGCAGCCTCGTCATCGACATGGCAGAGGAGGCGCAACTGGTGGCCTGCGAGGCGATCCTGCTGGGCCGCCGCGCCATGGGCGAGCGCCTCGCGACCGCGCGGTTGCGGGACAGTTGGCGCATCCGCCGGGGCGGGCGGCTGATCTTCGCCGAGGAGACGCGGGTGAATGGCGATTGGCCGCGACAGAACGCGCGCGCGGCGCTCGGTGCGGACGCCGCTGCCTTCGCCACGCTGGTGCTTGTGCAGTCTGACGCAGCCACGCTGCTGGAGCCAATCCGCGCTGCATTGGCGCACCCCGGAGTCGAGGCAGGTGCCAGTGCCTTCGAGGGCATGGTTGTCGTACGGATGATCGCACAATCGGGTCTTGCACTGCGCCAGATGCTGGTGCCACTCTTGGAACTTGTGACCGCCCGCACGCTCCCGCGTGTCTGGCAAACCTGACGGACAGAACATGCATTTGACGCCTAGAGAAAAAGACAAACTGCTCATCGCTACAGCCGCGATGGTGGCTCGTCGCCGGTTGGAGCGCGGCGTGAAGCTGAATTACCCCGAAGCCATTGCCTTGATCAGCGATTTCGTTGTGGAAGGCGCGCGCGATGGCCGCACTGTCGCGGACCTGATGCAGGCCGGCGGCAAGGTCATCACCCGCGCGCAGGTGATGGAAGGCATCGCCGAGATGATTCCCGATGTGCAGGTGGAGGCGACCTTTCCCGATGGCA